>DATAAD010000001.1:0-3746 GCA_036260295.1 Acidimicrobiales bacterium
GGCATCGCGTAAACCGATTTCGCCATCCGGGCGGACGGTCCAGAGTACCGGGCGCGGAAAGGGTCTGGACCCCGCCGGCCCAGGCCCTTCCGCGCCCGTCGCTGAGCTGCGTCCCGCTTACGCGCCCTTGCCGTGGGCCTGGTCGGGCCGGGTGAGCCACGCGTAGGCCTCGGCCAGATCGAGGGCCTGGGACGCGCCGTCCGCCGAGACGCTCTCACCGCCCACCTGCGATTCGATGGCCTGCAGCACCGCGAGACGGGTGTTGATCCAGGCCTGCTGAAGTTCCTCTTCGGTTGCCATGGCGGGGGACTCTATGCGGCGACGACCTTGGGTATGCACCCCACGTGACTCCCAACGCAGCAAACATGTCCCTCGTGAGCCCACGGCAAGCGCGCAGGCGGAAAAGTTGGAGGCGGCGCCCGGACGCCGCCGATCCCGGCCCTCCCCGCTTCTGGGGACGGATCGGCGCCTACGAGGCCGTGACCCGCGAGGGGGTGCTGTTCCTGCTCGGGCCCGAGCCCGTCCACCCCAGCGTGAGGGTCAAGGGCGGCGCCTGACCGGCCCGGGAGGCGGTCCCGACCAGCACTCGGACGACGGGCTCAGGCCCGTCGTCTGGCCGCCTTCGCCAGCCAGAAGAACCCCAGCATCCCGGCCACCGGCGTCTTCTCGAGCAAGTGGTCGACCTTGTAGCCCCGGTCGTTCATCAGCCCCAGCAGCTTGTCCGCGCCCTGGCGCCAGCCCGCCTTGCCCACGGCCCCGGCCAGGCTGCGGGCGGGGATGTTGCGGATGCCCGTGAGCTCCTCGACGTCGAAGTGCGCCGACAGCTCCCGGGCGAACTCGTCCCGGTCGAAGCGGCGGTAGTGGTAGTCGTTGCCCAGCACGTGCTCGCCCTCGCGGGCCCCCTCGTTCCCCACGGCCCTCCACGCCCGGAAGACGAGGTTGTAGTTCAAGGTGGAGATCGACAGGGGCGCCCCCGGGGCCAGAACCCGGGCCAGCTCGGCCAGGTAGCGCTGGCGGTCGCCGTCCCGCAGGTGGGGGTGGACCTCGATGGAGATGGCGGCGGACATGACACCGGACCGCAACGGCAGGTTCCGTAGGTCGGACTGCACGGCCAGCACCCGGGCCCCCGCCGTCCGCTTCTGCATGCGCCGGAGGCAGGCCTCGCTGTAGTCGACGGCCACGACGGGCTGCCCCAGCGGTACCAGGGCCTCGGTGATCCGCCCCGTCCCGCACCCGGCGTCGAGGATGGGGCCGAAGGGGCGGCCCAGGCGGCGCACGACGGTCGGCACCTCGACCAGGTCGGTGTAGCCGACGTACATGTCGTCGTACCACTCGCTCTCCTGGCTCCGGAAGGCCCGCTCCTTCTCCTCCTGGTCGGAGAGCTGCTGGGCGGTCAGGAAGACGACGATCCCGTCGACGATCGGGAACAGCGTCGAGCAGGTCGGGCACTCGAGCGAGCCGCCCGTCTCGGTCAGCGGCGCGCCCTGGTCCCGCGGGCAGCACAGCAGGTCCAGCAGGACGGGGTCGATCGACATCGACCCGAACCTAACGCAGGCGCCCGAAGCTAACGCAGGCTGGCCAGGACCTCTTTGAGCAGCTGGGCCGTGGTCTCGTTCGACGCCCGGGCCCAGTCCGTGCCCCCGGACAGGCGGTGGCGGGACTCGTACTGGTCGAGGCCGATGGACCAGGCCCGGTTGGCCTCGGCGATGTCGCGGTGCAGCGACATGTACGTCTGGGGCATGGGGATGAGCGAGTACTCCACGGTGGCCGAGTTCCGCGACGTCTGGCGGATGACGACGCTCAGGGTGTCGGCGAAGTCGGATGGGATCGACGTGTGCCGGGAGATGATCTCCAGCTCCTCCGGCGCCCGGGGGTAGTCCACCAGCAGCATCTGGAACAGCGGGGCCGAGTGCAGCATGGCGACCATGTCGTCGACCAGGGCCGCGGCCTTGGCCGGCGTCTTGTTGGACAGGAAGGCGGCGAAGGTCTGGCGGTTCAGGACGACCTGGTACCGCTTGCGCCCGCTCAGGGCCAGGGAGCGGAAGTGGGCCTGGTAGTCGGCGAAGAGGCCCCGGAAGGTGGCCGCGTCGTCGGCCGACAGCCCCATGCCGTCGGTCCAGCGGGTGCGGTCCTCGTCGTCGAGGAACAGCAGCGGGGGCTCGTCGGCCACCAGCATCTCCAGGCCGGGGTACTCCCGCTCCAGGGCGAACAGGTAGGCGAAGGCCTCCTCGTTGCGCAGATGGGCGGCGCCCGGCACCCGCAGGAGCTCCTCGGCCCTGGTCGGCAGCGAGGCCACGAAGGCGGAGAACCCCTGCCCCCCCGCCAGCTCGGTGACCGGCTTCGCCGCCCGCCGGTGGGCGAAGCAGGAGCGGGCCAGCTCCTCGTCGGAGAAGCACTCGAGGAGCTCCTCGAGCTCGACGTTCAGGGCCCGGGCCACCGTCTCGATGGCCAGCCCACGGGTGCTCATCCGGGTCGGGAGCCGGTACGGCTTGAGCCGGCTCTCCATGAGCCCGATCATGGCCACGGACACCGGGCGCTGCGGGTCGAGCTCGGCCGTGCGGACGCTGAGCCCCTCACGGGTGAGGTGCTCCTTGGCCCGGAGGCGGCGCAGGCGGGCGGCGAGGGTCTCTGACTGGTTCGCGGCCCGAACGATACTGCTTACGGATCAAGGTTCCGCGGACCACTATCGGGTACGGTGCGGGGCGGATGAAGGTCATGCCGCTCAAGACCGCGTTGCTCGTCCCGGGCGACGACATCATCGAGGTGGCTCAGGCGGCGCTGGAGGCGGCCGGACTGCAGCCCGAGCCCTCGGACATCCTCGTCATCTGCGAGTCGCCGCTGGCCATCACCCAGGGTCGCATCGTCGACATCGACGACATCCACCCGGGGGTCGCCGCTCGCGTCCTGTGCCGGCTGTTCGACTTCGACAGCAGCCTGTGCAACCCCTACGCCTTCCAGGTCGCCATCGACCTGGCCGGGCTGCCCCGGATCCTGTTCGCCCTGGCCGTCGCCATGCCCGGGCGCGTCCTCGGGCGCCACGGCGACTTCTACCGACTGGCCGGGCGCCAGGTCACCTGGATCGACGACGTGCCCGGCAACCTGCCGCCCTACACCCAGGACATCGTCCTGGGCCCCGACGACCCCAAGGGCGTGGCCTGCCGGGTGGCCGGGGCCCTCGGCTGCGGGGCGGCGGTGGTCGACGCCAACGACCTCGGCCGGGTCGAGATCTGCGGGGCCTCGGCGTTCATCGACCACGACCTGCTGGTGGAGGCCATGCGCCCCAACCCCCAGGGCAACGCCGACGAACGCACCCCCCTCGTGCTCGTCCGGGTGTGATGGTGGGCGAACTGGTGACCCCGATGGCCGCTATGGCGACCATTTCCGCCACCGGTTCCAGAGGTGGTTGCGCCTGAGCCGGTAGCGTTCGGCCACTCCCTGATGGACCAGTCCTCGGCCCCCTACTTCGAAGCGCTGTGCGCCTACGCCGACGTGCCCCGCGCCGCCTTCCACACCCCCGGGCACATCCAGGGCAAGGGGGCCCACCCGTCGCTGCGCGAGGCGTTCAGCGAGAAGATGCTGCGGCTCGACATCAGCCCCGGGCTCGGCAACCTCGACGGGGTCCCCGGATCGGCCCTCGACCACGCCCAGGAGCTGGCGGCCGAGGCCTACGGGGCCGACCGCACCTGGTTCCTGGCCAACGGCTCGACCCTCGGCAACCAGATCATGGTGACCGCCGTCTGCCACCC
>DATAAD010000002.1:0-37266 GCA_036260295.1 Acidimicrobiales bacterium
GTGGCCCCGGGGGCCGAGCCCGAGGCGCCGTCGGCGCCGGAGCCCACCGCAGCCCACGACAGGGTGAGCGAGCTGGCGACGGGTGAGGAGCAGATCATCGTCGTGCCCCCCGAGCCCGAGCCCCAGCCCGAGCCCGAGCCCGAGGCCGAGCGCGGGGAGCCGGCCGGCGCCCACGACACCCCGAAGTGGCGGTTCGGCAGGAAGTCGCGCTGAGCTACCCGAGCTGGTCGAGCAGGGCGCCGATGATCGACGTCGCCCCTCGCGACCGCTCCCACTGGTCGCCGATGACGTCGTGGTCCACCAGCCCGGCGGCGTCGGGCGGCAGCCCGAGCGACTCGGTGCAGGCGGCGGAGAGGGTGGCCGGCTCGACCTCTTCGTCGTAGGCGGCGAACGCCTCGAGCCCCTCCCACAGCCGCTCCAACGGCACCGGCGGCTCCTCGCCGGCGGCCAGCGACGCGGTCACGACGTCGAAGACCTCCTCCGTCGCCACACCCGGAGGGCGCCGGTAGCCGGGGACGGGATGGAGTCGCCACTCGAGGGCCACGCCCCCCGGGCCGTCGTCTCGTAGCCAGACCTGGGAGCCGTTCACGTAGGCGTCGACCGGCTCCCCGAAGCGCTCGTCGAGGGTCAGCAGCAGCGCGGGCGACGCCTTCCAGACGCACGTGGGGACGAGGCGCGGCACGCACTCACCATACGGCTGGCACCATGGCCCGATGACGAGGCGGTTGGTGCCGACGGCGCTCCTGCTCGCCTTGGCCCTCGCCGCATGCAGCACCGGCGACCGCGCCTCGTTCTCCCGGTCGCCGACCACCGTGGCCTCCCCGGACGCCCCGGCGGTCACCACGACGACCGCCCTGGCCACGGCCACCACCCCGGCCTGCCCGGCGATCCCCTCGCGCGTCGCGCCCGACCCGGCCCGCCCGAAGTACACGCTGCGGGTCGACGTCCGCCCCGTGGACGGCACGGTCGACGGGGACCTACGAGTGGTGTTCACGCCCGACGTCGACACCGACCGGCTGGTGTTCCGGCTGTGGCCCAACGGCCCGCGGTCGGCCCCGGCCGCGGCGCGTCTCGAACCTGGGCAGGTGACCGTCGGAGGTCGCGTCGCCAGCAGCACCATGGACGACGCCACCACGCTCGTGGTGCGCACGGGGACAACCTTCCGGGCCCGCCAGCCGGTCGACGTGGCCATGCCCTGGCAGCTCCGGGTGCCGGGCGCGGCCAACGACCGCATCTCCCGCAACGGCGACGCCATGCGGCTCGGCTCGTTCTTCCCGATCCTGCCGTGGGAGCCGGGCGTGGGCTGGGCCACCGACCCGGCGGTGGGCGGGTTCGCCGAGGCGTCGACGGCGCCGACGGCCGACTTCGACCTCACCGTCACCGTCCCCGAGGGGTTCAACGTCCTGGCCAGCGGGATGCCCGACCCCGCCCGTCCCGGCCACTACACGGCCTCGGCCATGCGCGACGTCGCCCTGTCGGTGGGGCGCTTCGAGACCGTCTCGGCCGTGGCCATGGCTCCCGAGCGGGTACAGGTGACGGTGGGGGTCCACCGGGGAGTCACCGACCCCGCGAACGTCTACCTCGACCGCGTGGTCGCGTCGCTGCAGGACTTCGGCCGGCGCTTCGGGCCCTATCCGTGGCCCACGTTCACCATGGCCATCACCCCCGAGCTCGGCGGAGGGATCGAGTACCCGGCCCACGTCATGCAGGGCCCGGGCACCATCGGCGTGGCCAGCCACGAGGTGGGCCACCAGTGGTTCTACGCGCTGGTGGGCAACAACCAGGGCCGCGACCCGTGGCTCGACGAGGGACTGGCCAGCTGGGCCGAGGCCCGGTTCGAGGGCCGGCTGGAGCGGTTCAAGGCCCGCGTCATCCCCGACGTGGCCAGGAACAAGGTGGGCGAGCCCATGACCTACTGGGCCGACAAGCGCCAGGTCTACAGCGACGGCGTGTACGTCCAGGGCGCCCAGGCCCTCGCCGCCCTCGGCGACGCCGACCTGGTCGACTGCGCCCTCCGCGTCTTCGTGGCTGTCAACGCCTACCGGGTGGCCCGGCAGGCCGATCTGGTCAAGGCGGCCTCGGCCGTGTTCCCGAACGCGGCCTCCACCCTCGCCGCCTACGGCGTCAAGGCATGAGCCACCGGTCGAGCCAGGACGCGGCTGCGTCCACGGCCGGCACGACGTATTCAGGCACGTCGTAGAGGTCGATGTGGTTGGTGGTGTCGAGCCACAGCGCCTCCTTGGGCTCGCCCGCCCGGGCGAAGGTCGCCTCGGCCCCCGCCGGGGTGCAGAAATCGTCGGCGCGCCCGTGCACCATCAACCAGGGCGTCGGCGAAATGAAGTCGGCGCCCACGGCCAGATCGGTGGTGACGAGTGAGTACACCGACGACCGGGTGATCCGGTTCACCCACCCGGGAGTGGCCGACCGCGCGGTGCCGTAATAGGCGAACGGCTCGGCGCCGGCCATGAGGGCAGGGGTGTCGTCGTCGCTCACGGCCGCCATGTACTCGACCTCGCCCGTGGCGTGCTGGCGGGCGGCCAGGGCCATCTGGCCGGCCAGGACGTCGCGGTAGCTCTCCGCGCCCATGCCGGTCCGCATGGCGCGGGGGTCGTTGTAGCCCCCGGCCACGGTCACCAGGGCCTTGACCCTGGGGTCGAACGCCGCGAATCGCAGGGCATAGCCTCCGCCGAGGCAGACGCCCACACACCCGATGCGGTCGGCGTCGACCGCCGGATGGGCGGCCAGCCAGCTGACCGCGTCGCGCAGGTCCGACAGCTTGCCGCCCGGGTCCTCGTGCTGGCGCGGCATGCCCTCGCTGGCGCCGAAGCCCCGGTGGTCGAAGGCCAGGGTCACGTAGCCGGCGTCGGCCAGGGCGTCGGCGTAGCTCCCCGTCACCTGCTCCTTGACCCCCGTGAGAGGGCCGGTGAACACCAGCGCGGGGCGGGGCTCCGAGCCGTGGGCGGGGATGCGAAGGTGGCCGGCGAGCTCGAGCCCGTCGCTCGCGAACGTGACGTCGGTAGGCGTCGCCATGCCCACCAGTCTTGTCGCACGCCGGGCCGATACGATCAGCCGTGCTGCGGGCGAGGAGAGGGCGCCGCAGCTCGACCAGTAGACGTCGTCAAGGGAGAGAGCCCAATGCCGCGCGACTACATCGTCCTTCGTGACCTTCAGTCAGCACCGACTGCGGAGCCGTTCGGGGGCGCCGGCCCCCGAATGCGTGGCCTCCCGTCGGAGCCGGTGCCCCCCGAGCCACGGATCGAGGTGGAGAGGCTCGACCCCAAGGACGTCCACGAGATCTCGCGGGACCCCGAGGTGGCCGCCATCGCGCCGCGGATGCCGACCCGCCTGATCGAACCGCGCGACGACGTCGAAACGGGCGCGTCCGCCGACGGCGACGCCTGGGGCATCGCCGCGGTCGGCGCCGACGTGTCGACCTTCACCGGTGCGGGCACCGTCGTCGCCGTGCTAGACACCGGCATCGACAGCAGCCATCCCGCCTTCGCCGGGGTGACGCTCGTGCAGGAGGACTTCTCGGGGAGCGGCAACGGCGACGTGCAGGGGCATGGGAGCCACTGCGCGGGGACGGTCTTCGGGCGCGACGTGAACGGTGCCCGCATCGGCGTGGCGCTGGGCGTCGACCGGGCCCTGATCGGCAAGGTGCTCGACGACGACGGCGGCGGCAGCTCGGAGATGCTCTTCAGCGGCATCCAGTGGGCCGTCGAGGGGGGTGCCGACGTGGTCTCCATGTCGCTCGGCTTCGACTTCCCCGGCCTGGTCGCGGCGCTGACCGGCGACGGTTGGCCGGTAGACCTGGCCACGTCCCGGGCCCTCGAAGCCTACCGCGGGAACCTGCGGATGTTCGACGCGTTGATGAACCTCGTGCGGGCCCGGGAGGCGTTCGGAGGGGGCACGATCGTGGTCGCCGCGGCCGGCAACGAGAGCCAGCGCCAGCAGGACCCCGACTACGAGATCGGCGCCTCCCTGCCCGCCGCCGCCGAGGGAGTGGTGTCGGTGGGTGCCCTCGGCCAGGAGGGGTCGGCGCTCACCATCGCCCCGTTCTCCAACACCTTCCCCCAGGTCTCGGCCCCGGGCGTGGCCATCAAGTCGGTGCTGGTCGGGGGCGGGACCAAGGATCTGAACGGGACGAGCATGGCCTGCCCCCACGTGGCCGGCGTCGCCGCCCTGTGGTGGGAAGCAGTGCGGTCGTCGCCTCTTCCCGCCACCGCCCGGACCGTGCAGGCCAAGCTCCTCGCCTCGGCCCGCACCGATGTCTTCGCCCCCGGGGTGGAGGTTGCCGATCGGGGCGTGGGCTTGGTGAAGGCTCCGTAGCGTCAGGGCGGCGCCAGGGGCGTCATCGGAGGAGGGTGGGGGCGGCCTCACGGAGTCGATCCCACACCGTTTCGGGAGCAAGGAACTCGGGAGCCGATCGGTAGACGGCCGCGATCTTCTCCACGATGTCGAGCTCATCGGCCGCGGCACGGAGCGTCCCGGTCTCGATGGGACCTTCGACCCCGGGATGGGTGGCGTACAGCAGCCCGTCCCGGTCGAGGACGCCCAAGTTGATGCTCGACTCGACCTGGCGGCTGCAGCGGCACCGGTTCCGCTCGTCGACCAGGCCGCAGCGGTCCTCGATGATGGTCCGCATCGTCTTGCGGCCCCGGCTGACCCGTTGCCGGAAGGCGGCGGGCGTCGTCCCGCATATGGACGCGCCCTCCTTGTCGGTGAAGCCGAGCATGTCGGCCAGGATGTAGGCCACGCGCGTCTCGCGGCTGAGGGCGAGGAGCATCCCGTAGCTGCAGGCGATCCGGACCTCCCCGCACAGCAGGTTCGCCTCGGCCTCCGACTCCGCCGAGAAGTCCGACGAGGCGATCCCTTCGTCGATGACCTGGCCGAACCGCTCGGCACTGGCCACCGAGGACTCGACGGCCCGCTTCCGGGTGCGGAGCAGCTGGCGCACGGCCACGGTGTAGGCCCACGTGGTGAACTTCGACCGGCCCTCGAAGCTGCCCAGGTTGGTCACGATGCGTACGAGGATCTCCTGGGTAGCGTCCTCGGCGTCGGGCCGGTACCCCAGCATTCGGAGGGCGAGGCGGTACATCGGGTGCTGGAGGGCCTTGCAGAGACGCTCGAGCGCGTCCCGGTCGCCGTTGGCTGCGGCCAGGGCGAGGTCGTCGAGGTCCAGCTCGGCGTCGCTACTCACGGCCCCGCTCCCGGACGACGTCCAGATGCTCCGTGGCCACCACCTCGTCGATGAGCGAGAACATCGCTTGGCACTCGGGGACGGTCATCACCTTCTCCATGGCGGCAAGCGCCTGCTCCCGCGACTCCCAGCGGACGATGTCGACCCACGTGTCACCGTCCCTGGTCAGCACGAGGGACACGAACCCCGGGCACTCCCGCTCCAGTGCCGCCTCCATCGCCGGTCGGGCCGCCAGCATCCTCCCCTCGTCGTCCGGCTTCACCTTGAATCGGGCGACCTCGAGCACCTCGGCCATTCTCTCTCCCCTTTCTTCCTTGACGGTCGGAAGAATGAGAGACACCGGCCATGGCGAGTGTGACATGCCATTTCAGGGCGGGCGACTGTGCTCCTGCGTCACGCACGTGCCTGGCCAGGCGGTCGTAGATGCTCTTGCCGTCACTGGCGGGATGTCGGCGCCTCCCCGGGGCCTCTTCCCCCTCAGCGGACGGAGAACCGCTGGAGGGTTATCGCGTACTCGCGTCCGGCGACCGTCCCGCCGGACCCGGCGTTGCTGCGCACGAACTCGGCGGGGTCGAAGTCCCCTCCCAAGCCGGCGATGTAGGCCGCGTGCTCCCGCAGAGAGGCGATGCCCAAGTCGACGGTCGCGGCCACGTCCACGTAGTGCGTCGGCGCGGAGGCACCGACCACGTACGCCTCCCGGACGCCGGGCCACGGCTCTCCGATCTCCGGGAACACCCAGCGGTTGGCGGCGTCCCGGCAGGCGTCGAGCGTGGCCAAGCCCACGGCGCGGTGATCGGCCTGGTTGAGCGCTCCGCCGTCCGCCCACGTCAGCTCGAAGTTCAGCGTGACCACGATGTCGGGCCGGAGCCGGCGCAGCGCTCCGGCGATGTCACGCCGAAGAGCGATGGTCTGCTCCACCAACCCGTCCGGGTGCCCGAGGAACTCGACGTGGTCGACGCCCACCACCGCCGCGCTCCGGCGCTCCTCCTCGGCCCGCAGCGGCCCCGCGTCCGAAGGCGCCATCCCGTCGATCCCGGCCTCACCACTGGTCGCCAGGACGTAGGACACCTCCTTGCCCTGGCCCGTCCACCGGGCAATGGCGCTGGCCGCCCCGTACTCGAGGTCGTCGGGGTGGGCCACGACCATCACCGCCCGCTCCCAGTCCTCGGGCATCGGCTCCACGAGAAGACGCTATCGGGCAGGTTCGCGACCGGGTGAGCGGCTCTTCTCCGGCGATGAGGGGAGAGGCCGGATGCACGGTTCAAGCGCTCAGTATCGGGCGCCCCTCTCGTGCCATTCCGGGCGGTAGCGCCCGACTTGCCGGCGCAGTGAGACGAGGCAGGGGACGGTGTCCCACCTACCCGGCCGTAGGGGAGGTGGCGCCGCCACAGCCAGGGCGATCGTCACGCATTGTCCGGCAAGGGATCGGTCCCGCCCTCAGTGCAAGAAAACCCAGGCTTGGACGTCAATGACGGTACTTGGCGGCCCGCCGACAATGACGACGGTCATCTCCGGTCCGACGACACTAAAGGTGTGGATCACCGCATCTGTGCCGAGCAGGAAGGTTCCGACAGTCTGAGCCAGAGTACTGCCGCTCAGCTTGCCCATATTGACGTTCACAGTAAGGTTTGGAACATCGCCGGGAAACTGGATCATCTCGAGGTCAACTTGCCGATACTCTGCGATATCCACAATTCCGGTCAGAAAGATCTGTCCGTGCGCATCAGTGGTAGACGGCTCGAAGAAGGTCAAGAGTTGCGGAGTCGCCATGAGTCCTCCCTGAGGAAGGTCGGGGTGAGCGTAGCAGCCGGAATTAAGGCTAGCTGGTAGCAAGTTCGCGTGTGATCCGGCGAAGGCTGTCCCACCTACCCGGCTAATCATGTGGAACGTTTTGTCACGGCCCCCCGTTTGTCGTCGACCTGGGCGTCTCGGGGCGCGCCGAACCAGAGGTTCGGCGCATGATCGCCAATGAGCAGACGGAGGGGCCCGGGGCCAACACGCAGCGCCCGCAGCCCGAAGGGCGAGGACGAACGGTGTTGACGCTGGGGTGGAGGCTGCTACTCGCTCCCCATGAGGCTCAGGGTGGAGAACGATCTCGGAGTGCTCGACGACGCGCCGGAGCGCAGTGGATCGGAGAACCACCACGATGATGTTCGCGAGTCGGGATTGCAGTAGAGCCATTCGCAGGTGGTTGCCTCTGAATAGGGGCGCCCGTGGAGCCCTCGGAACGAGGACGTCTGGACGTAACGCCGGCGAGGATCGGATCTGCTTCGGCGGTGCTCCGGCGCACGTGGAGGACTCGGCCACGAGCGGCGCCGATCGCGCCGTGACCGACGGGAATCGCATCCTTCGACACGTCCATCCCCACGTGGACGTAGCCCCGATGCGCAACACTGGACACGGTCGGTTCCTCCTTCCGTATGTCGGCTCCGTTCGCCGCTCAACGCGAATGATCCACGTAGATGCGGTTGTCCGGGGAGCCGGCCGTCCATGCTGAATAGGGGATGCCCAGCCGTCCCCTGGCAGGCCCGCGTTATGAGGCGTGCACAGGTGCAGTGGCCGTAGGTCCACGATGACCTTCCCCGCCTGATCAGAGCCGCTGATCGCGTAAAGCCCGAAATCGAGGGTCAGGCCTCCACCAAGAAGCCGTAGGAGGCACGTTCGAACTGTTGGACCTCTGTCTGACGACGGCCAGCAGGGCGTTCGTCACCGCTACCCCTCTCACGGACGGGCAGGTGGTAGTTGCCACCCCTCAGGTGTCGAGCGACTCATTCCATTCCATGCCGAGTACCCACGCGAAGTGCTGACATGCGGCCGCTCAGGAGGGCCCACTCGAAGTCGTCCCAGCCCAGGTTCTCGCGCCCGTACTTCTCCTCGACTCGGCCGGCCGCCTCGCACGCGCGCTTCAGGATCTCCTCCTGGCCCTTCTTCAGTTGCTCGCCGCGCTCCAGTTTCTCGTGCCAAACCTGATGCCGGTTCCACCACACCTTGTCCCAGAATTCGTTGTACATCCGCAGGATCTCCTGGTCATTACGACGCAGGAGGAGCGGCCAGGACTCTCCGGGAACCTCATCATCCGGTATCCACTCGACCTTGTCTCCCTCAGGCGAGTAGCCGATAGGGAAGCCGTTCGGGCCGACGGCACCCGGCTCGACCGGATCGGTGGTCTCTGCCTTCGACCTTCGCAGTCCCGAACCGACGTGGAGCCGAGCGAAGTCGCGGTCGGCCGAACTGCCGTGATTATGGGACGTCCGGCCCAGGCGCATGGAGCTGTTGACCTTGCCCAGGGGTGAAGCCTCATGATCGTCGTCGTGGACGACATGATCACGATCGGCGACTTCTCCAGTCGCTTGGACTCTCGCCCAAGGTGCTGCGGACCTATGCAGAGGCGGGCGTACTCGTACCGGCGCTGGTCGATCCGAGCTCGGGGTACCGGTACTACGAGCTGGCCCCGCTCGAGCTCCTGTGCGACCTCGTCCGGCCCGGGCATCAGAAGCCGCCGAGGTCCGGTGCGTGGCTTATCCACGCACCGTCGCCAGGGCGGTCGGCACGTCGCTAACCCACGGTCAGTGGCGCGAGCCCTCGGTGTAGAGGGCAGACTTTCTCAGAGGGACCGTGGTGGACTCGGCGCAGCAGTCCGCCTTGCAATCTCCAGCGACCCCCGCATCGGCGGGCGGGCCGTCGTCAGATGCGGGGACAGTGTGGCTGGCAAAGGCCGTGCGCCGCCCCGCCCTGATGCCGTTGGCGATGACCACCACCTCGGCCAGTTCGTGGACCGCCACCACCGCGGCGAGACCGAGGATGCCGGTGGCGGCCAGAGGCACGAGCACGGCCAGGATGGACCCCGAGAGAAACAGGTTCTGGCGCATGATCCTCCCCGCTCGACGCGCATGGCGGAACGTCTCCGGCAGGTGTCGCAGGTCGTCGCCCATCAGGGCCACGTCGGCGGTCTCGATGGCCACGTCGGTGCCCATGGCGCCCATGGCGATGCCGACGCTGGCTGTAGCCAATGCCGGAGCGTCGTTGATCCCGTCGCCCACCATGGCGACCGGCGACCGAGCGGCAAGGCGCTCGATGACGCCGGCCTTGTCGGCAGGAAGCAGGTCGGCGTGGATCTCGCCCACACCGGCGATCCCCGCCAGGGCCCGTGCTGTCCTCTCGTTGTCTCCCGTCAGCATCGCCGTGGTCATCCCAAGACGGTGAAGCGCCGCCACGGCCTCGGCCGCTTCCGGGCGCAACTCGTCGCGCACCGCAATCGCTCCCAGTGTTTCGCCGTGGCGCTCAACCAGGACAAGCGTGGACCCCTCGCCCTGGAGCCGCTCAACCTCTGGGCCCAAGGTGCCGGCACCTAGGAACCCCGGACGCCCGAGGCGTACAGCCTGCCCGCCGACGACACCTACGACTCCGCTGCCAGGCACCGCCTCGACGCCATGTGCAGGCGGGGGGGAAGAGGCGGCAGCCAGGATCGCACCCGCCAACGGATGCTCGCTGGCCGCTTCGAGGCCAGCCGCCAGCGACAGGATCTCGGCCCTGCCGGCGCCGTTGGCGCTCAGGACCTCGACGACCTGGGGACGGTTCTGCGTCAGGGTCCCGGTCTTGTCCAGTGCCACGGTCCGCACCCGGCCCAGGGCCTCCAGCGCCGCCCCGCCCTTGATCAGCACGCCGGAGCGGGTGGCGGCACCCACGGCGGCCACGACCGTGACGGGCACCGAGAGTGCGAAGGCGCACGGGGCCGCTGCGACTAGGACCACCAAGGCTCGGAGCAGCCAGATGTCCGGATCACCGAGAAGGCTCCCCAGTACCGCCACCACGGCGGCCACCACCATCACGCCCGGAACCAAGGGGCGGGCGATGCGTTCTGCCAGTCGCTGGCTGTGGCCCTTTCGCTCCTGAGCCTCCTCGACCATGCGCACGATGCGAACGAGCGAGTTGTCGTCGGTAGAGGCGGTCACCTCGACCTCCAGAGCCGCCCGCCCGTTGATGGCCGCCGCATAGACACCTTCACCCGGGCCTCGCTCGAGCGGCAGGGACTCGCCGGTGATGGCGGAGAAGTCCAGAGCCGAGCGCCCGGCGCGGATGATCCCGTCGGTGGCCAGGCGTTCGCCAGGCCGCACCAGGAGCCGGTCTCCCGGCCGCAGGTCTCCTGCCGCGACGACACGCGGAGTGCCGTCGACCAACACGGTGGCCTGGGGCGGTACGAGGTCAAGCAGCGCCCGCAAGCCCTGGCGGGTACGAGCGACGGCGTAGCCCTCCAAGGCCTCGGCAATGGCGAACAGGAAGGCGAGCATGGCCGCCTCAGCCAGCTCCCCGAGGACCACCGCCCCGACCGCGGCGATGGTCATCAAGGTCCCCACGCCGAGACGCCCACGCGCGAGACCTCTCACCGTGTCAGGGATGAAGGTCCACCCTCCGACCAGGAGGGCCACCAGGAAGCTCACCGTGGCCAGGGTGGTGGCATCGATGGCGGCGGCGACCAGGCCGACGAGCAGCGCCACGCCCGCCACAGCGGCGGCCTGAATGGCCGCTATGTCTCGGAGTCGGGTAGGAGCGGTCGCCAGCGACTCCCCACCGCCGCAACAGGCGTCGCTCACCGGGTTGCGTCCGCTGCATCGTCGGCCTGCGAGCTGGATCTCACACCGACGACCGCCCGGACCAGGTCGGCGCCGTCGTCGGTGAGGGCGTAGATGACCAGCTTCCCCTCTCGACGGGACTGAACGAGACCCGCCGACCGGAGGGCCCGGAGGTGGTGCGACACCAGGTTGGTCGCTCGCTCACTGATCCAGCTCAGGTCGCAGACGCAAAGCTCTCCGGCCTCCAGAAGCGCGGCGGCCAGCGTCAGGCGGGTGGGATCGGCCAGGCCTCCGGCTCGACCGGCAAGCCGCTGCGCTGCTTCCGGCCCGAGGCGGTTCTTGCGGATGACCTCCGCTCGGGGAAGGTCCAGGCAGAGAAGATCACAGCGGTCATCGGCCATACCAACATTCTAACGGTCATTGGAATGTTTTTCAGGTGCCGCTCACGCCCAAGAGTGACGGGGCCCGGCATGGTCCGTCCGGGGGGTGACGACGAGAAGCCCTCAGGGCACTCGGCGAGGGTCGGCCACCTCGGCCTTGGCCTCCTGGCAGATCTTGGATGCCTTCACCTCGGCACTGGTCGTGGTGGCATTGCAGGTGTTGTCCACAAACTGCGCTTCCCGGCCGCGAAGGTTGATGCCGAAGGCCATGGCCGCAGCCGTCCACTCGGCGAGTGATCGGCACTCTTGGATGGACGGCAGGAAGGCCACCGGCGTGGGCTGACCAGCCCCCTCGTGGTTGTGTCCGTCCATGATCGCCTGCGTACACGGGGTCGACGCCTCGCCTTCCGACGCCAAGGGGGCCTCGGCCGGCTCCCCACCACCCCCACAGGCCGAGAGCGCAGTTGCGAGGAGGGCAGCGCCCACGCACCGCCTGAACGTCACAGCATCGACGCCTGTCGCGATGTCGATCCTCCTGGTCGGGCAACTCCGTCGGGAACGTACACCTTCCTCCTGAGGAGAAGGTCAAGGGCTAAGGGCGGCGGTTGAACCCGACGCAACCCGGCTTGACCTTCCAGTCGAGGGGAGGGTTTATCGTCCCCGGCGTGGGCCCCGCTGCCGCTAGCTCGCGGCCTCACGGTGCGCCCCGATGAGCGGCATGGAGCCAACCGGGGCCTCGGCAGCCACCGATCCCACTCTGGCGCCGGGGATTGGACCGGAGTTCCAGGAGGAGCCTGTACTAGAGCGGAGGCGAGCGTTCCGGACGCCGGCGTTCCGGCGGCTTTTCGCCGCGCAGACGATCTCTCGGTGGGGCGACACCTTTAACGCCGTCGCCCTGGTGATCCTGGTCTTCCGCCTTACCGGGTCGGGATTGCGGGTGGCCGGCACCGTGGCCTTCGAGATCGCGCCGGTGCTGCTGCTGGGCTTCGTCGCCGGGGCCATCGTGGATCGCCATCCCCGACGGCGAATCATGGTTATGGCCGACCTGGGCCGCGCTGCCATTGCCGTTACCCTTGCCGTCTTCGGCGACAGCCTGGCCGTCATCTACGCCGCCGCGTTCGGACTCTCGGTGGGCACGGTCTTCTTCAATCCCGCGGCATCGAGCCTCCTGCCCTCTGTCGTGCACCCCGACGACCTTGTTGAGGCCAACTCGGCGCTCTGGTCCGCAGCGGTCGTCTCCCAGATCGCTCTCGCCCCGCTCGCTGGGGCTCTGGTGGCCTTCGCCGGCGCGGGCCCAGCGTTCCTCCTCAATGCGGCGTCCTTCGTAGTCTCGGCTGCGCTACTACGGGGTCTGCCGGTGCCCGCTCACCCAGCGCAGGCTCCTCGCCGTCGCATGGCCGACGTGGCCGAAGGACTGCGCATGATCCGCCGCAGCCGCTTCCTGGGAACGCTGGCCGGCGTCCAGGCCCTCGCCGCGCTGTCCGCCGGCGCCACCTCGGCGCTGCTGGTGGTCCTCGCCGAGCGGCATCTCAACGTTGGTGCTGGGCGCTTCGGGATATTGATCGCCGCCATCGGGGTCGGCGCGGCTCTTGGCCCGCTGCTGTTGCGGCGGCTGATCGCCGACCCACGCCGACCCGGCGTTCTGTTCGGGCCCTACCTGCTCCGGGGTGGTGTCGATCTGACCCTGGCGGGCACCACGAACTTCGGCGTGGCGATGGCAGCGCTGGGCGTCTACGGGGTCGGCACGTCGACCGGGATGGTGACCTACAACAGCCTGCTCCAGGGCACGGTGCCCGACCGGCTCAGAGGTCGCATCTTCGCCTTCTACGACGTGGTGTGGCAGGGCTCCAGGCTGGTGAGCATCGCCGCGGGAGGCGTCCTGGCCGACGCGTTCGGTATCCGTGCCGTGTACCTGCTCGGCGGGCTGCTGCTCTTCGCTGCCGGAGCGCTGGGCCTGGCTCGGTTGCCGGGCCGGGACCTCGCCGCAGCGGCCGATGAGCTTGCCCAGGAGTCTGAGCACGAGGTGGAGAACCGATGATTCGAGGTCTCCGTCGGGCCGCTGGCGGGCTCTCCTGGTGGCATGCGGTGGAGGCGGGAAGGGACCCGACCGCGGCGTCGTTCGGGAGACGCGCTGGGCCGCCATTCGGCTGGCCTGCAAGGCTGAAATGGGATCCGCGAGCCGAGATCGGACCGGGATGCCCGGGTGACATCTCCAACTCGACTCCGGAGCCGCGCAGAATGCCAGGGCTGAAACCGAAATGCCCCCTGCGCTGGCCCGCCCGCTTGAACCTCAAGGATGCAACCGTGAAACCTTACGGCGATGCCAGCATGAAACCCGACAGGGACAGATTTACCGCTGGGTGGAACACCGAAGGCTCGACTGATCTCGTTCCGAGACCCCCGGCTGGCGCGAGAGCTAGCACCCTCACAGAACTCGTGGCGACGTCCTGGTCAGGGCGGACCTATGGCCGAGGGGCGGAACGCCGCACGATCTCAAGGTGGAGGTCACCCGGTCACCCCGGTCGTCCCGGTGGCCCTTCCTCACGGTCGTCGTCGAGGAGGAAATCTGGAAGACAGAGGACGGCAGGAGGGTCGCCAGGCGACAGGTGAAGGGCGGCGAGTGGGTCATTCGCTTGGCCAGGGCCGGTGGCAAGCGGGAATCCCTGGGAATCCCCTAGGAACACAAGCTCGTGGATCGTCACCGGGCTTCCGTTCAGCGCGCGCAGCCGTGCGCGATCCTCCGGTGAGCGACTCAGCCACCAACGTCGGTACTTCTCCTTCGTCTCCTCCGATAGCTCGTCCATCCTCGCCTCCTCGTGGGACGCGTCCGTCGCCGCGTCACCTCTTCCTACCGCGTGGGACTGGTATCAACCGCGCCGCGGACGGCATCAAACGGGAACACAGCGGAGTATCGCTTGACGTCGAACATGTGTTCGCATAGTATGAGCAGCACTCCCCCCTATGCCCGGCCCCTCCGAATGGGGATACCAGTGGCGGCTGTTCTCGTGGGCACGCACCAGCTCACTGCGAGTGTCGACGCGCTGACGGCCACCAGCCCGGTGCAGCTGGCCGACGGCGAGACCATCCGGCTGCTGCACCGCGAGCTCGAGCGGTTGCGCTCCGTCACCGTCCGAGCCACGGCGGCGTTCGACGCGGGTCGCGCCTGGGAGGCGGACGGGGCACGGTCGTCGGCGGCGTGGGTGGGGGTTCGGTGCCACCAGCCGGTGGCCACGGCCCGGCGGGAGATCCGGTTGGGGCGAGCGCTGCGGTCGATGGCCGAGGTCGAGGCGGCCTGGCTGGCCGGCGACATCGGCGAGGCCCACGTGGCCCTGCCGGGCGCGGCCCGCACGCCGGCCACCGAGGAGGCCTTCGATCGGGACGAGGTCTGGCTGGTGTGCCAGGCCCGGGAGCTGCGCTATGCCCAGTTCGTCCGGGTGCTGGCCTACTGGCGGCAGCTGGCCGACCCCGACGCCGGCGATGGCGAGGCCGAGGCCCAGTACCAGGCCCGCCGCCTCCATCTGTCGCAGACGTTCGGCGGCAGCTGGGTCCTCGACGCCGTGCTCGACCCCGTCAGCGGGGCCGTCGTCGACAAGGCGCTGCGCCACATCGAAGAGGAGCTGTTCAAGGCCGACTGGGCCGAGGCCCGGGCGCGTCGCGGCGACGACGTGCGCCTCTGCGACCTGGCCCGCTCTCCGGCTCAGCGCCGGTTGGACGCCCTGGTGAAGATGGCCCGGCGAGCGGGTGCGGCCCCCGAGGGCGCGCGAATGCCTGAGCCACTGTTCACCGTCCTGGTCGGCTACGAGACCTTCCACGGGCGGATCTGCGAGCTGGCCGAGGGGACGGTCGTCGCCCCCGGTGCGCTGGTGCGGTGGCTGGGCGAGGGCTGGGTCGAGCGGGTCGTCTTCGACGGCCCCGACCGCATCCGCAACCTGGGGGTGCGCCGGCGCATCTTCTCGGGCGCCACCCGTCGGGCGGTCGAGGTGCGGGACCGGGAGTGCTTCGAGGAGCTCTGCGACACCCCGGCCGAGGAATGCGAGATCGACCACGTCATCCCCTGGTCAGACGGGGGGCTGACCGTCGACGACAACGGCCGCCGGGCCTGCAGGTACCACCATCGCCGGCGGCATCGACAAGGGGAGCCGCCGTAACCGGGCGTTTCGGGGCAGGGCAATCTGACAATAGGCTCAACGTGTGGACAGGAACGAGGGCTGGGCTGGGGCCGGCGGATGCGGCGCGGGCTCGTAGACGCCTGACATGAAGGTGATGCGAGGACCGGCCGTCGTGGCCGGGACCGAGGTCATCGCGTACGTCGATCCGGTCGAGGGGTTCCGGGGCTGGCTGGCCTTCTCGGGCGGGAAGCACCGGCTGGCGGCCGGGGGGTTCCGGGTCCAACCCGGTCTCGACGCCGCCACCCTGGCCAGGCTGGCGCAGACCATGGAGCTCAAGGAGCGGCTGCTCGGGTTGGCGGTCGACGGGGCCAAGGCGGGCATCGACTACGACCCCCGCAGTCCGGGCAAGCACGAGGCGATGCGGCGGTTCCTCGAGTTCCTGCGGCCCCACCTGCTCGACCGGCTGTCGCTGGGGCCCGACATGGGCACCACGTGGCGCGAGATCGAGAACTGCGCGCGGGAGATCGGCCTGGTGTCGGTCAAGGGGGCGATCACCCATGCCCAGGGGCTCGACGAGGCCGACTTCACGTGCCGGATCGGCCTTCTCGACCGCGAGGTCGAGGGGGCGACGCTCGGTGCCCGGCGAGCGGGTCACGCCCTGGCCCACGCCGCCCTGGCCGCGGTGGAGGTGGCGGGGGAAGGCGCGTCGGGGACGACGAAGATAGGCATCCAGGGATTCGGCACGCTCGGGAGGGCGACGGCCACCGCCCTGGCCGAAGCGGGGTTGACCCCGGTCGCCGTCACCGACGAGCACACGTGCCTGCACCACCTGACCGAGGACGAACCGAGCGTGGAGGTCGAGCGACCGCAGCGGCTGCTGGAGCTGCCGCTCGACGTGCTGGTGCTGGCCGCCTGCGAGGACGCCCTGGATTACGAACAGGCGCAGCAACTCGACGTGAAGGCGGTCGTGGTGGGCGCCAACCTCGGCCTGTCGCCTGCGGTCGAGGCGCTGTTGCACCGACGCGGCATCCTCGTGGTACCCGACTTCGTCGGTGGGTGCGGCGGCTCGGCGTCGATGGACGCCCTGTTCGGCCCGCCCACCTGCCCGACGCCCACGGAGTTCCTCGAGCGGCTGGGTGCGAGGATGCGGGCCCTGGTCACGGCCATGTTCGAGCTCTCGCAGGACCGGGGCATCACCCCGAGGGAGGCCGCCCTCGCCATGGCCGACCGCGATGTACCCCCGGGCAGGCCGTACGGCCGGTGGCGATGACGTCCTGCAGCCACGAGCGGTCCCAGATCGCCGATTCCCGCTTCCACGGCCACAACTACTCGACCCCGGCCAGCAGGCGGATCTTCTGCGACGACTGCCGCATCCGGCGCTGGATCAGGGTGGAGGCGGCCTTGGCCGAGAGCGAGGCCGAGCTCGGCCTCATCCCGAGCGACGCGGCCGAGGCCATCGTCACCGCCGCCCGGTCGGGCTCGGTGGACCTGGACGCGATAGCCGACGGCATCCGGCGCACCAGCCACTCCCTCGTCGCCGTCCTTCACGGCTTGCAGGACGCCTGCGCCGGTGACGCCGGCCAGTACGTGCACTACGGAGCCACGACCCAGGACATCCAGGACACGGGCCAGGCCCTGGAGATGCGCGACGTGCTGGACGAGGTCGACAACGACCTGAGGGGGGTCGTCGCCCGTCTCGCCGAGCTGGCCCGGGCCGAGCGCGACACGCTGATGATCGGACGGACGCACGCACGCCCCGCGCTGCCGATCACGTTCGGCCTGAAGGTCGCCGGGTGGCTCGACGAGCTGCTGCGCCACGCCGACCGACTGGCGGAGGCACGGGCCCGGGTGCTCGTGGCCCAGCTGGCCGGCGGCGCGGGGACGATGGCCGCCTTCGGCGACCGCGGCCCCAAGCTGCTCGAGTCCTTCGCCACGCGCCTCGGTCTGGGCGTCCCCCTCGTCGGCTGGCACGTGGCCCGGGACCGGGTGGCCGAGTACGTCGTGACCCTGGCCATGCTGGCCGCCACCCTGGCCCGGATCGCCGAGGAGGTGAGCGTGCTGGCCCGCCCCGAGCTCGGCGAGCTGCGCCCGAGGTTCACCCACGGCCACGTGGGCAGCTCGACCATGCCCCACAAGCGCAACCTGGAGTCGTGCGAGCAGGTCGTCGTCCTGGCCCGCCTGGCCCGCTCGGCGGCCGCCCTCGCCCTGGAGGCCATGGTCGGCGAGCACGAGCGCGACGGGCGCTCGCTGCGGCTGGAGTGGCCGGCGGTCGCCGACGTCTCCCACTCGACGCTCGCCGCCCTGCGCATCGTCGACGAGGTGCTGGAGCGGCTGATGGTCGACGGCGAACACATGGCCGAGCAGGCCCGGCGGGTGGCCGACGACATCTGCTCGGAGGCCCTCATGCTCACCCTCGCCGCCCGGATGGGGAAGCAGAACGCCCACGCCTTGGTCTACGAGCTGAGTCAGGCGGCCCAGAGCGAGGGCCGGTCGCTGAAGGAGGCGGTCGGCGCCCACCTGGCCCCTGAGGAGGTCGAGGCCGTCTTCGACCCGGGCCGGTACCTGGGTTCCTCCGGGGAGCTGGTCGACGGCGCGGTGGCCGCCGCCGAGGCCTGGCTGGGCCGACGGTGAACCCGGTGAACGTCGTCTTCCCCGCGCCGCTCTATGCCTCCGTCGTCGAACACGGCCGCCGCAAGCTGGCCGGCGCGTGGGAACCGGACGAGGAACAGGCCCCCAAGGCCTACGGCCTCGTCGGAGCACGGGTCGAGGGCTCGACGGCCACGGTGATCGATGTCGTCCCCCTCCGCAACAACCTGCGCGCCCGTGACGAGTACAAGGACGAGGTCGACCGGCTCATGGACGAGCTGGCCGTGCCGTCCGAGACGCCTTTCGACCGGCGGGGGTGGGTGGCCGACCCCCGGGAGGTGTTGGCGGCCGAACGGCGCTTCGAGGCGGGCGGCGCGGTCCTGCTCGGCGCCTACCACATGCACCGGGTGGCATGGCCCGACGACCCGCGCCGCGACACCTGCACCGCTCTCGACACCGCCCTGGCTCGCGGCTCGGGGCTGTGGGCCTTCATCCTTTCCATGGTCGACCCGGTCCAGCCCGTCCTGCGGGCGTTCTTCGAGGGCGACAACCACCGGGAGGCCCGGATATCCGTCATGGAGGACGCTCGACGGTGACGGACCGACGGCAGGCCGTGGTCGACGCCTGTGCATCCGTCACCCGCAGTGGGGTCCTCTCGCCGTCCGGTCACGGGAACTTCAGCTCCCGGGACGACGGCGAGCGCATGCTCCTGACCGGCGCCGGCCTCTCGAAGGCGCCCGGCCCCGACGACCTCGCCCTCGTCCGCTTCGACGGCGAGGTCGAGCAGGGTGATCTGCTCCCCTCGGTGGCCGAGATCGTCGGCATGCACGCCGCCGTCTACCGCTGCCGGTCGGAGGTGGGCGCGGTGGTGCACACCCACTCGCCGGGCGTCACCGCGTTCGCCCTGGCCCACGAACCGCTGCCCTGCCGGTACGAGGCCCTCCTGCGCCACGGGCAGGCCGGGCCGGTCCCGGTGGTGGCCTGGGCCCCGAGGGGGTCGCCCGTCCTCGTTGACGGGATCACCGAGGCCCTCGACGCCCACCCTGAGACGTCGGCCCTCCTGCTGGCCAACCACGGCGTGCTGGCGTTCTCGTCGACACCGGAGCGCGCCGCGGCGCTGATCGTCGTGCTGGAGGAGGCGGCCCGGGCCGAGCTGGCCGCGTCTGCCTCCCTGGGTGGGGCCAAGGAGCTCCCGCCCGGCGCCCTGGACGACGTGCGGTCGTCGATGCGGGGATGAGGCGACTGGCGGAGACCCAGGAGACGGACGCCGCCGAGGACCACTTCGCGCCGCTCTACCTGGGCGCGTTCATCGCCTACGGCGACCGGTTCCTGATCGGCCCCATCCTCGTCGGCATCGCCGCCGACTTCGACGTGTCCCTGGGGGCGGCCGCCGCCGTCGCCACCCTGTACCTGTTCCTGTACGGCGTGCTCCAGCCCGTCTACGGCTTCCTGTCCGACCGCTGGGGCCGGGTGCGCGTCATGCGGGCGGCGCTGGGCGGGGTGGTGGTGGCCAACGCCTTCGCCGCCTTCGCCCCCAGCCTGGGCGCGCTGGTGGTCGCCCGCGGGGCGGCGGCCGCCTTCGTCGCCGCCCTGCTGCCGACCTCGCTCGTCTACGTGGGCGACCGGGTGCCGTTCGCCCGGCGCCAGCAGGTGATCGCCAACGTGCTGGCCGCCGGGGCCCTGGGGACGGTTGGGGCGACGATCGGCGCCGGTGTGCTCGACCGCTACGTGAGCTGGAGGGTCGTCTTCGCCGTCCCCGCCGTGCTGGCCCTCCTCGACGCCATCGCCCTGGGCCGGCTGCCCGAGTCGTTGCCCGCGGAGGCCGGTGGTGGCCCGCTGACCCAGATCCGGCGGGTGCTCGCCCACCCGTGGGCCGTGTTCCTCGTGCTGCTGGCCCTGGCCGAGGGGGCGGCCATGCTCGGCTTCCTGACCTTCCTCGCCCCCGCCCTGCAGGTCCACGGCGTGTCGAGCGCGCAGGCCGGCCTGGTCGTCGCCGTGTACGGGGCGGCGGTCTTCGGCGGCCTGCAGCTGGTCAAGCGGGTGCTCCGCCGGGCCCGGATCCCGGCACCGGCCATGATCGCCATCGGCGGCGCCATCCTGTTCGTCGCCTTCCTCGTCGCCGCCGCGGCCCAGGGGATCCCGAACATCCTGGTCGCCAGCCTGCTCATCGGGGTGGGCTACTCGTTCATGCACTCGACGCTGCAGACGTGGGCCACCGAGGTCGCCCCCGAGGCCCGGGGCACGGCGACCTCGCTGTTCGTCACCGCCGTCTTCACCGGGGCCTCGATCGCCCACACCCAGATCTCCCCCCTGGCCGGCGACCACCGGTTCGCGGCCCTGTTCCTGGTCGGCGCCGCCGTGACCGTGCCCGTGGCCGTCGTGGCCTCGCTCTCCCGGGCCCGCTTCGCCCGCAGCTCGTAGGGATGTCCGTCCACCCCACCGCGTCCCAGGGCTACGCGGTCGCCGGCAGCGACTACGAGCGAGCCCGGCCCGCCTACCCGCCTGCCGCCCTCGAGCTGCTGCACGCCGAGCTGGGCCTGGGGCCGGCGAGCGTCGTCGTCGAGCTGGGGGCGGGGACCGGCAAGCTCACCCGCATGCTCGCTCCCATGGTGGGGACGCTCGTGGCCACCGAGCCGGTCGACGCCATGCGGGCCGAGCTGGCCGCCGCCGTCGCCACACCGGTGGTGGTGGCCGCGGCCGAGGCCGTGCCGCTTGACGCCGAGTGCGCCGACGCCGTCGTGGTCGCCACCGCCTTCCACTGGTTCCGGGGAAGGGAGGCGCTGGCCGAGGTGGAACGAGTGCTCCGCCCGGGCGGCGGGCTCGGCCTGCTGTGGAACAACCCGGATCGCGACACCGACTGGGTGCGCCGCATCTGGGAGATGGTCGACGAGCACCGGGGGGCCACGCCGGGCAACCGGGATCTGCGCTGGCAGGAGGCGTTCAGCACGGCGACCGGCCTGACGCCGCTCGAGCACCGGGTCTTCCGGCATGCCGTGGAGATGGACGTCGAGGCGCTCGTCCAGCGGGTGGCGTCGATCAGCTTCATCGCCGCCCTGGCGCCGGCCGAACGGGACGCCGTACTGCGGAGGGTGGGCTCGATCGTCCGGGGCCGGTCACGGTTCGAGCTCCCGTACCGCACCGAGGTCTACTGGTGCCGCAGACGCGGACCGGCGGGCGGCCCCTCGTAGAAGGGGACCGCCCGCCGGATGCGTCGGTTAGAAGGAGCCGCCGCCGGTGGTGACGGTCGGGTCGTAGTAGCTGCCGACCAGGCCGGGCTGGAGCAGGCCGGGCCCGAGCGTCGGGTCACCGCTGTGGCCGACGAAGTCCGTGAAGAAGCCCTGCTGGGAGCAGGTCGGCGCCGACGGGTTGCTCTGGGCGCCCAGGCAGGTGAACCGGCCCTCCATGCGGCCGCCGCCCTGCATGTCACGGAACGTCCCGGTGCTCTCGGTCGGCGAGATCTGGAACCCACCCCAGACCTGCAGAGCGTTGTTGGAGATCCGCTGGTACTGGACCGTGTAGTAGGAGACGATGACGTGCTGGGTCTCCACCGCACCGGCGCACAGCACGGTGGTGATCCTCCCCTCGATCACGCCCCGGTCGCCCGCCGCGTGGGTCACGGTTCCCTGGATGCGGTGGCGGACCTTGGCGGTCTGGTCGGCGTCGTCGTCGACCCCCGGGTAGTTGGGGATGAAGTTCAGCCCGAGGTCGTTGAACGGGGCGTTGCCCTCGCACGTACGCGACGAGTAGCTGAAGTTCTCACCCTGGGCGACGGTCCACGACAGCCGGTCGGTCGGGAACAGGAGCCCGGCCCAGTTCGGGTCGGGGTTGCTGTGGGTGTGCAGGGTCATGCGGATCTCGCCGCGCTGCTGGGCCGACGCCGGGCTCGCCGAGACGAGCGTGACGGCGAGTGCCAGGCCGAGCAGTAGCCAGGACCTCTTCATTCGTTCCCCTTTCTGTGGGCGCGATGGACCAGATGTGTGCGTGCAGGATTGCGTCACCGAAGTGACGGCACCCTTCCTGCCCCCCGCCCCCTACCGCGAAACGTCTTTACTGGCGTCGGAGCAACGCGGGCGGGTCGGCTCAATCGCCCTGCTGCTCGCGCAGGTAGCGCTCGAGCTCGGCGACCAGGGCGTCGCCGCTCACCGTCTCCATGTCGGCCACGTCCTCCTCGTCGGCGCTGGCCTCGAGGCGCCGGACGTAGGCGGCGATGTCGTCGTCGGCCGCGACCACCTCGCTGACCTGACGCTCGTAGTCCGCAGCCGCGACCCGCAGATCCTCGGTGTCGACGGTGGTCGACAGGAGGTCGGCGGCCCGCTGCACCAGGGCCAGGGCGGCCTTGGGCGAGGGGGTCGAGCCGACGTAGTGGGGGACGGCGGCCCACAACGAGGCCGAGGGCAGGTGGGCCCGGCTGAAGGCGTCGTGGAGGACGCCGACGATGCCGGTGGGGCCCTCGTAGGTCGAGCGGCCGAGGTTCAGCCGGCGCACCAGCTCGGCGTCGGCGGCCGTCCCGGTGACCCGCACGGGCCGGGTGTGGGCCACGTCGGCCAGGAGGGCGCCCATGATGACGATGAGCTCGACCTTCAACTCGGCGGCCAGGCGGACGACCTGCTCGGAGAAGGTCCGCCACTTGAGCTGGGGCTCGTGGCCGAGGAGGACCACGACATCCCGTGACGTCCCGGGCAGGGCGGCGGCCGACAGCTCGGTCTCCGGCCACTCGATCCGCCGGGTGATGCCCTGGACCAGGCGGACCTGGGGCCGGGTGGCGGTGAAGTCGTGGAACTCCTCGGGGTCGATGGTCGCGAACGGGCGGGCCGACCAGCGGTCGCGCAGGTACCGGGCCGCGGTGGAGGCGGCGTCGGCCGCGTCGTTCCATCCCTCGAAGGCGGCGAGCAGAACGGGCCGGCGGAGCTGGGGCCGGTCCTGCCAGCGGACGTGATCCATCAGCCCACGGTACCGGCGCCGGTTCGTCGCCCGACGCGCCCGGCCGTGGTGACCGAATGTCCCACCCCCGCCGTAGCCTGGACTGGCGATGGCGTCGCTCGAGCGCTTCTCCCCGGTCGCCCGGGCCTGGTTCGAGGCCGCCTTCGCCGCGCCCACCGCGGCCCAGGAGCAGGGCTGGGACGCCATCAGCCAGGGCGACCACACCCTGATCCTCGCCCCCACGGGCTCGGGCAAGACGCTGGCCGCCTTCCTCTGGACCCTCGACCGTCTGCTGGCCGAAGGCCGTGCGGACGAAACAGAGGACAGCCGGCCGAAGGCCGACGCCGCCGGTGACTCTGGGGGGCCCGCGGGGGGTACGGCCCCCCGGGTGCGGGTGCTCTACGTCAGCCCGCTCAAGGCGCTGACCTACGACGTCGAGCGCAACCTCAGGGCACCTTTGGCGGGCATGGCGCTGGAGGCGGAGCGGCGGCGGCTGCCGGTGCCGGCCGTGCGAGTGGGCACGCGGACCGGCGACACGTCGGCCGCCGACCGGCGGGACATCGTCCGCCATCCGCCCGACATCCTCATCACGACTCCCGAGTCGCTCTACCTCCTGCTCACCTCGCAGGCGCGGGAGGTCCTGCGGACGGTCGAGCACGTCATCGTCGACGAGATCCACTCCGTCGCCGGCACCAAGCGCGGCGCCCACCTGGCGCTTTCGCTGGAGCGCCTGGAGCGGCTGACCACGCGGCCGCCCCAGCGCATCGGCTTGTCCGCCACCCAGCGGCCGCTCGACGAGGTGGCCCGCTTCCTCGGCGGCCGGGCCAACGGGAGGCCCCGGCCCGTCACCGTCGTCGACGCCGGTGTGCGGAAGCCGCTGGAGCTCCAGATCGTCGTCCCCGTCGAGGACATGGCCGAGCTGGGCCGGCCCATCGACGACGGCGAGGGCGGGGCGGTCCTGTCGGGGCCGGCAGCAGGCAGCCCCGAGGCCCGCCACTCGATCTGGCCGGCCGTGCACCCGGTCCTGCTCGACCTCATCCGATCCCACCGGTCGACCCTGATCTTCGTCAACTCCCGGCGGCTCGCCGAGCGCCTGGCCAACCGGCTGAACGAGCTCGCCGGCCAGGACCTGGTCCGGGCCCACCACGGTTCCGTGGCCCGCGAGCAGCGGCTGGAGATCGAGGACGCGTTGAAGGCCGGCAAGCTGCCCGCCCTCGTGGCCACGTCCAGCCTGGAGCTCGGCATCGACATGGGGGCCATCGACCTGGTCGTGCAGGTGGAGTCGCCGGCGTCGGTGGCCAGCGGGCTCCAGCGCATCGGCCGGGCCGGTCACCAGGTGGGCGAGCCGTCCCGCGGCCGCATCTTCCCCAAGTTCCGGGGTGACCTGGTCGAGGCCGCGGTGGTGGCTCGCCGCATGGTCGCCGGGCTGATCGAAGAGACCAGGGTCCCCCGCAACCCGCTCGACGTGCTGGCCCAGCAGATCGTGGCCATGTGTGCGGTCGAAGACCTCACCGTGGAGGAGGTGGCCGAGGTGGTGGGCGGCGCCTACCCGTTCGCCGACTGCACCCCCGCCCTCCTCGAGAACGTGCTCGACATGCTCGCCGGCCGCTACCCGGCCGACGAGTTCGCCGAGCTGCGGCCCCGGATCGTGTGGGACCGGGCCGAGGGGACGCTACGGGCCCGGGCCGGGGCCCGCATGCTGGCCGTGGTCAGCGGCGGGACCATCCCCGACCGGGGGCTGTACGGGGTGTTCACCCCGGAGGGCGGCCGGGTAGGCGAGCTCGACGAGGAGATGGTCTACGAGAGCCGGGTGGGGGAGACGTTCGTCCTCGGGGCGTCCACCTGGCGCATCGAGGAGATCACGCGCGACCGGGTCATCGTCACCGCGGCGCCCGGGCAGCCCGGGAAGATGCCGTTCTGGCACGGCGACGGGCTCGGGCGGCCGGCCGAGCTGGGCCGGGCCATCGGCGCCTTCCTGCGCGAGGTCGACAGCTGGAGCGACGAGAAGCTGGCCGAGGAGTGCTTCCTCGACCCGCTCGCCCTCCGCAACCTGCGGGCCTACCTGGCCGAGGAGCGCCAGGCGACCGGTGGCGCGCTGCCGACGGATCGCCAGATCGTGGTCGAGCGCTTCCGCGACGACCTGGGCGACTGGCGCATCTGCGTGCTGTCCCCGCTGGGTGGACGGGTACACGCCCCGTGGGCCCTGGCCGTCGAGGCCCGGGCGCGGGACCGCCTGGGCATCGAGGTCCAGACCATGTGGAGCGACGAGGGCGTGGTCGTCCGCCTGCCCGAGGCCGACGAGTCCCCGCCCATCGACTCCGTCCTGCTCGAGCCCGAGGAGATCGAGCAGCTGGTCGTCGGCCAGCTGGCCAACTCGGCGTTGTTCGCCGCCCGCTTCCGGGAGAACGCGGCCCGGGCGCTCCTCCTGCCCCGCCGCCGGCCTGGCTCCCGCACGCCGTTGTGGCAGCAGCGCCAGCGGGCCGCCGACCTGCTGGCCGTGGCCTCCCGTCACGGCGACTTCCCGATCCTGCTGGAGACCTACCGCGAGTGCCTGCGCGACGTGTTCGACCTGCCCGCCCTGGTCGAGCTGATGACGTCGATCCGCGCTCGGACCGTGCGGGTGGTCTCCGTCGACACCACCTCGCCGTCGCCCTTCGCCCAGTCGCTGGCCTTCCAGTACGTGGCCAACTTCCTCTACGAGGGCGACGCCCCCCTGGCCGAGCGCCGGGCCCAGGCTCTCACCCTCGACCGGGAGATGCTGGCCGAGCTGTTGGGGGCCGAGGAGCTGCGGGAGCTGATCCACCCCGAGGCGCTGGAGGCGTTGGAGGCCAACCTCCAGTCGCTCGACGAGCGGTGGTGGGCCAGGGACGCCGACGAGGCCTCCGACCTGCTGCGCCGGCTGGGCGACCTCACGGCGGAGGAGCTGCGGGCCCGGTCGACGGGCGACTTCGCCGCCGCCCTGCTGGCCGACCGGCGGGCGGTCGAGGTCCGCATCGCCGGCGAGGCACGGCTCATCGCCGCCGAGGACGCCGGGCGCTACCGCGACGCCCTCGGCGTCCACCCGCCGCCCGGCCTGCCCGAGACGTTCCTCGCCCCGGTCGAGGATCCGCTGGGGTCGCTGCTCGGGCGGTTCGCCCGGACGCACGGCCCGTTCCAGACCGAGGAGCCGGCGCGGCGGTTCGGGCTCCCGGTGGGCGTGGTGGAGGCCGTGCTGTCGGCCCGGGCCGACGCCGCCACGGTTCTGCGGGGCGAGTTCCGGCCGGGCGGCTCGGGGCGGGAGTGGTGCGACGCCGAGGTCCTGCGCCAGCTGCGGCAGCGATCGCTGGCCGCCCTGCGCAAGGAGGTGGAGCCGGTCGACGCCGGGGCCGTGGCCGGGTTCCTCCCCGCGTGGCAGGGGGTGGGCAGTGAGGGCAGGGGGTTGGACCGCCTGGTCGAGGTCGTCCGCCAGCTCCAGGGCGTGGCCATCCCCGCGTCCGCGCTCGAGGGCGACGTGCTGCCGGCCCGGGTGACCGACTACTCGCCCCGCCTGCTCGACGAGCTCACCGCGGCGGGCGAGGTGGTGTGGGTGGGCGCCGGGCCGCTGGGCCGCGACGACGGCAAGGTCATGCTCTTCCTGCGCGACAAGGCCCCGCTGCTCCGGCCCCTGCCGACCGGCGATCGTCCGGAGGGCGAGGAGCACGACCGGCTGCGGGAGGTGCTCGAGCGGCGGGGCGCCTGCTTCTTCCGCGAGCTCGCAGGCCGGGACGACAAGGCGTCGCTCGACGCCCTGTGGGACCTCGTGTGGGCCGGTGAGGTCACCAACGACTCCTTCGCCGCCCTCCGCGCCTTCGTGGGCGGGCAGGGCACGCGGGCGCCCAAACGGACCGGCCGCCCCCGCCTCGGCTCCCTCGCCGTGCTGGGGCCACCCACCGCCCAGGGACGGTGGTCGCTGGTCGAGGCCGACCTGCCCGTCGACGAGGCCGGGGCCACCCAGCGGGCCCACGCCCTGGCCACCACCCTCCTCGACCGCCACGGTGTGCTGACCCGGGAGGCGGTGCGGGGCGAGGGCCACCCGGGTGGCTTCGCCGCCGTGTACCCGGTCCTGCGGGCCATGGAGGAGTCGGGCCGGTGCCGGCGGGGCTACTTCGTAGCCGGCCTGGGCGGGGCCCAGTTCGCCCTGCCCGGCGCCGTGGACCGGTTGCGGGCGCGCCCGAGTGGCGCCGACCAGACGCTGGTGCTCGCGGCAACCGACCCGGCCAATGCCTACGGGCTCTCGCTGCCGTGGCCTCAGCGGCCGGGAGCGGAGACAAGGCCGGCGAGCGGGCCGCGACGGGTGGCCGGCGCCTACGTCGTCCTCCTGGGAGGCGTAGCGTCTCTGTACGTCGAGAAGGGGGCCAAGGGCCTGGTCGCCCTTCGGCCGCTCGACGGCACGTGGGAGGAGGCGGCGGTGGAGGCACTCGGCGGGCTCGTCACCACCGGGCGCATGCGACGGCTCCAGCTCGAGCGCTACGACGAAGGGCTGGAACCGGTCCTGCGGGCGGCCGGGTTCGTCCCCTCGCCCAAGGGCCTGGTCCGGTACGGTGCCTGAGGGCGACGTCCTCTTCCGCACCGCCGTCACCCTCCAGCGGTGGCTGGCCGGACGGGAGGTCACCGACGGCACCAGCGCCGCCGCCCCCATGGTGGGCCACACCGTCCAGAGGGTGGAGGCGACGGGCAAGCACCTGCTCCTGCGGTTCGACTCGGGCCACGTCCTCCACACCCATCTGCGCATGACGGGGTCGTGGCACGTCTACTCGAAGGGCGAGCGCTGGCAGCGCCCGGCCAGCCAGGCCAAGGTCACCCTGACGTGCGGCGATCGAGTAGCGGTCTGCTTCAACGCCCCGGTGGTCGAGCTGCTGCCGCCTGGGGCCGAGGCCAACCATCCCTCGCTGGCCGGGCTGGGCCCCGACGTGCTGGCCCAGCCCCTCGACCTCGACCACATCCGGCGCCGGGCCCGGCTCCGGCCGCCCGACACGCCCCTCGGCGAGCTGCTGCTCGACCAGCGGGTGATGGCCGGCATCGGCAACATCTGGCGGTGCGAGGCGCTCTTCCTGGAGGGCCGCAGCCCGTGGGCGCCCGTTTCCAGCCTGAAGGACGACGAGCTGGACGCCCTGGTCTCGACCGCGGCGAGGGTCATGGGCGAGAGCGCCGGTGAGCTCACCGGCAGGCAGCGGCGGTGAGTCTACCGCCGCACCGGACGTCCCTGCCGCCGGTGCGGCACCCCCGTCCAGTCCCGGCTCCAGGGCGAGCAGGCCCGTAGGACCTACTGGTGCCCGACGTGCCAGCCGGGCTGAACCGGCCCGACGGCACGGTCGAGGTGGTGCCCTACGACCCGTCGTGGCCGGCCCGCTTCGAGGCCGAGCGGGACATCCTGCTCGGCGCCGTCCCAGGCCTGTTCAGCTCGGTCGAGCACATCGGGAGCACGTCGGTCCCGGGCCTGGTCGCCAAGCCGACGATCGACATCCTGGCCGTGAGCGACGACCTCGCCGCCGTCCTCGTCCACGGCGTGCCGGGCTACGACCATCGGCCCGGCTCCTTCCCCGACGACGACCGGCACCTCTTCTTCCGCAAGGTCAGGGACGGCAAGCGGCTGTGCCACCTGCACGTCGTGCACGCGTCGTCGGCCGAGATCGACGACTACCGGCTGTTCCGGGACTTCCTGGGGGCCGACGCCGATGCCGCGCGGCGCTACGCCGAGCTCAAGCTGGGCCTGGCCGCCCGGTACCCCGACCGGCGCCAGGCCTACGTCGACGCCAAGCAGCGCGAGGTCGACGGGTTCATGGTCGAGGCCCGGCGGTGGCGCGCTTCACGGCCACGAACAGCCCCCGGTCGCTGAAGCCGGGCATCTCGTGCTCGACGTCGAACCCGGCGGCCTCGTAGGCCTCGAGCTGCTGCTCGACGGTGAACAGGCCCATGCGGTGGGTCTCGATGAACGACCAGGTGCGCTCGGGCCGGGCCAGCGCGTAGCGCATCTCGATCAGGCTCTCGTCGCCCTCCCGCCACGACCGGCTCACCCGGGCGACGGCCAGCTCACCCGACGTGGTGCTCTCCGAATCGGTCGTGCCCTCGATCCAGCGGTCGGGGGTGAACCAGGGCTCGACCACGAGGACACCGCCGTCCACCAGGTGGTCGCCCATCCTCCCCAGGGCCGTGGCCAGGTCGTCGAGCGTGGTCATGTAGCCGATGGCGCTGAACAGGCACACGACACCGTCGAAGCGCCGGTCGAGGCGGAACGTGCGCATGTCACCCTGGTGGAGAGGGGCGGCCACCCGCTCGGCGGCCACGGCCAGCATCTCCGGGGCGGGCTCCACGCCCTCGACGTCGAACCCCATGCGGGCGAAGGCGGCCAGGTGCATCCCCGTCCCGCAGCCCACGTCGAGGATCGACGCCGCGTCCGGCCGGTGGCGGCGGATGCGGGAGACGACCGCCTCGGCCTCCCGCCGGTAGTCCTTGCCGCGCTCGTAGTGGAGCGCGTCGTACGCCGCCGGGCTGTGCTCGTACATCCTGCAAGGATGCCGGACGGTGACGTACGACCCGCATGAAATAGCCGGCGTGTTCGGGAGGGCGGCGGCCAGCTACGACACCGTCGTGCCCTTCTTCACCGAGTTCGGGAAGCGGCTGGTGGACTTCGCCGGCTTGCGGTCGGGGGAGTCGGTGCTCGACGTGGGCTGCGGCCGCGGCGCCACCCTGTTCCCCGGCGCCGAGCGCGTCGGGCCCGAGGGCCGGGTGCTGGGCGTCGACCTGGCCGAGGAGATGGTGCGCCTGCTCCGGGCCGACATCGACCGGCGGGGCCTGGAGCACGCCGAGGCCAGGCAGATGGACGCTCAGGCGCTCGACGTCGGGCCGGGGAGCTTCGACGTGGTCCTGGCCAGCTTCGTGCTCCACCTGCTCCCCGATCCCGGCCGAGGGGCGGCGAGCATGGCCGAGGCGCTGCGGCCCGGCGGGCGGTGCGTTGCCTCGGTGCCCACCGGCGGCGGCCCGGAGTGGGACTTCATGGGCCGGATCTTCGTCGCCTACGCGGCGCGTGCCGGCCTTCCCCCGCGCATGCCGTTCCGGCCCGACTTCGACCTGCCTGCCACGCTCACCGGTGCCGGCCTCCGGGTGACCCGTTCCACGAGGGAGGTGATCACCTTCCACTTCGCCGACGAGCAGGCGTGGTGGGACTGGGGGTGGACCCACGGGGTTCGAGGTGTGTTCGAGATGCTCACGCCGGGCGACCTGGAGAGCATGCGCCGGGAGCTGTTCGCCGAGCTGGCCGCCCTGAGGACGCCCGCGGGCATCCCCATGGCCCAGACCGCGGTCTTCGTCGTCGCCGAGAGGTGAGGCCGAGGCCTGCGTGGCCCAAACGGAGTGGCAGGCTCCTCGCCGACCTGTCGCCGCTGCGGGAGTCGAGGGACTTCCGGCTGCTGTTCGCCGGTGGCGGCGTCTCCCACCTCGGGCGGCAGCTGACCGTGGTCGCCATCCCGTACCAGGTGTTCCTGATGACCAGGTCGTCGCTGGCCGTGGGCATGGTCGGGCTGGTCACCGTCGTGCCCCTGGTGACCTTGTCGCTGGCCGGCGGGGCCCTCGCCGACGCCGTGGACCGGCGCAAGCTGCTCCTCGTGACCCAGCTGCTCTCGGCCGCGACCAGCGCGGGGCTGGCCCTGAACGCCTCCCTCCCCACCCCCCGGCTGTGGCCCATCTACGTGCTGGCCGCCCTCTCGGCCGGCCTGGCCGGAGTCGACCAGCACCTTCGTGATCGACATCAACGCCATGGTCTTCGGCATGCCCCGGGCCCTGTTCCCCGCCCTGGGCACCGGCTTCTTCGGGGGCGGGGCGATGACCGTCGGCCTGCTCTACGCCGCGCCCGGCGCCGGCGCCCTGATCGGCGCCCTGCTCACCGGCTGGGTGGGCGGCGTCCGCCGCCAGGGGCTGGCGGTCATCGTCTCCGTGCTCGTCTGGGGGGCGGCCATCGCCGCCTTCGGCCTCGTCCCGTGGTTGCCCCTCGGCCTGGCCATGCTGGCCCTGGCCGGGGCGGCCGACGTGGTGTCCGCCGTCTTCCGCAACACCATCCTCCAGCTCTCGGTGCCCGACGGCCTGCGGGGCCGGCTGTCGTCGGTCCACATCGCGGTGGTCACCGGCGGGCCCCACATCGGCGACGCCGAGGCAGGGGCGGTGGCCGCCCTCACGACCCCCCGGTTCTCGGTGGTCTCGGGCGGGGTCGCCTGCATGCTGGGCGTCCTCCTCCTCGTTCGACTCGTCCCTGAACTCGCTCGATACGATGCCCTGGCCGAGACGAGGAGGACGGATGGCTGACGGAGCCAAGGTACGCACGGTCAGCGAGGTCATGACCAAAGAGGTCCTGACCGCGGCGGCATCCGACGAGCTGGCCAAGGCGTCGGCCCGGATGATCGAGCGGGGGGTGGGGTCGGTGGTCGTGTGCGACCCCGGCCAGCCCGTCGGGATCCTGACCGAGCGCGACCTGGTGCGGGCGTCGGCCGCCGGCGCCGACCTGTCGACGGCCAGGGTGGCGGACTGGATGACGCCGGAGGCCGACACCGTGAGCCCCGACATGCCCGTCCAGAGCGCCTTCGAGAGCCTGAACCGGCACGGCTACCGCCACTTCCCGGTGGTCCGGGACGGCGACCTGGTCGGCATCGTGTCCATCCGCGACATGCTCAAGCTGGGCCAGGTCCTGCCCGTCGAGCACCCCGGGAAGATCGAGGCCAAGCGCGGCCTCGAGGGCGTGGTCGTGGCCGAGACCGAGGTGGGCGACGTCCGGGGCCAGGAGGGCTTCTACCACTACCGCCAGTACAACGCGGTGGAGCTGGCCGAGAAGCGGTCGCTGGAGGACGTCTGGCACCTGCTCTACGAGGGCCACCTGCCCTCGCCCGAGGCGCGGGAGACGTTCGCCGAGGAGATCCGCTCGCTGCGCCAGATCCCGGCGTCGGTCAAGGAGCTGCTGCCGGCCATCGCCACTGCCGGCGACCACTTCATCCCCCTCGACGCCCTGCGCAGCGCCTACTCCCTGCTGGCCTACGCCCTCGACTTCAAGTCCTGGCTCGACATCGACCGGGCCACCCTCCGGTCCAACGCCATGCAGACCAGCGCGGTCATGCCCACCCTGATCATGGCCCTGTACCGGCTGAACCAGGGGCTCGACCCCATCGACCCCCACCCCGAGCTGCCCTACGCGGCCAACTACCTGTACATGCTCACCGGCGAGGTCCCGGAGCCCGGCCATGCCCGGGCCATCGAGCAGTACCTGATCTCCACCACCGACCACGGGTTCAACTCCTCGACGTTCACCGCCCGGGTCATCACGTCCACCGGTGCCGACGTCGGGTCGGCGGTGGTGGGGGCCATCGGTGCCCTGTCCGGGCCCCTCCACGGCGGGGCGCCCAGCCGGGCCCTCGACATGCTCGACGCCATCGGCACGCCCGACAAGGCCGAGGCGTGGATCCGGGCGTCCATCGAGCGGGGCGAACGGATCATGGGCTTCGGCCACCGCATCTACAAGACCGACGACCCTCGATCGGTGATGCTGCGGGGGGTGGCCGAGCGCCTGGGCGGCGAGATGGTCGAGTTCGCCAAGAAGGTCGAGCGCACGGTCGTCGAGGTCCTGGCCGAGCTCAAGCCCGGCCGCAACCTCTACGCCAACGTGGAGTTCTACGCCGGCGTGGTCATGGACAAGGTCGGCATCCCCCGCACCCTGTTCACCCCCACCTTCACGTCCAGCCGGGTGATCGGCTGGACGGCCCACATCCTCGAGCAGGCCGCCGACAACCGGCTCATCCGGCCCAGCGCCCACTACGCCGGCCCGCCGCCGCCCCAGCCCGTGCCGTGATCGGGAGGGGGGCAGGCCCCCCTCCCGATCACCCTTCCCCCGGGGATGCCGGCTTGCAGCCGGCCGGCGGGGCCGCCTACGGCGGCGAGGGCGGCCGGCCAGAAAGGTCTTCACAGTGCCCGTAGTCGTCGAGGAAGCCACCGCCGTCACGCCGGAGCTCGTTGCCGCCTTCCGGCGCCTGACGCCCCAGCTCTCGAAGTCGGCACCCATACCGGGCGGGGCGGAGCTGGCCGAGATGGTCCGGTCGCCGGCCACCATCCTCCTGCTGGCACGCGACGGCGACCAGGGCATCGTGGGGTCCATGGCCCTGGTGCTGTTCCGGATCCCTACCGGGGTGCGGGCCTGGATCGAGGACGTCGTCGTCGACGCCGAGTGCCGGGGCCGGGGCGTGGCCGAGGTCATGTGCCGGGAGGCCTTGAACCGGGCCACGGCCGCCGGCGCCCGCACCGTCGACCTCACGTCCCGCCCGTCACGGGAGGCGGCGAACCGGCTCTACCGCCGGCTCGGCTTCGTCAAGCGCGACACCAACGTCTACCGCTGGTCGGTCTGAGACGAGGGCGGCGAAGCCCTCGCGCCCGCTCGGGTAGCGCGGCGTCCAGCCCGTGGCCGACCGCAGCGCCCGGTTCGAGACCCGGTGGGAGCGCACGACGTGGTCGAGCTTGTCGCCCAGGAGCCGGACGGCCAGGTTCGGCACCGGGCGGAGGCGCTTCCTCCCCACCGCCGCTGCCAGGACCTCGTCGAGCTCGGCCCGGGTGAGGGGCTCGTCGTCGACCACGTTGTACGTCCCGCCGGGCGCTTGGGTGGCGGCGATGACCACCGCGGCGGCGGCGTCGTCGGTGCTGACGGACGACACGTAGCCGTCCCTCGGCCCGGGCGTCGTCCCCAGGCCCCGCCGGGCGAAGCGGACGACGTCGGCGGTGTGGCTGCTGTCGGGACCGTAGAACGACCCGAACCGCAGGACGACGGCCGTGCCCCCCGCGTCGGCGAAGCGCCGGGCCTGGGCCTCGGCGTCGAGCGCCGAGGCGGTGACGGAGTTGGGGGCGACCGGGTGGTCCTCGGCGATCCACCCGTCGCCACCGTCGGCGTAGAGGAACGAGACCGACTCCTGGACGTAGCGCTCGGCTCCCGCGGCCAGGGCGGCGTCGACCAGGTTCCTCGAGGCCTCGCGGCGCAGGCGGTCGTTCGTGGCCCACGCCTTGGCCCGGGCCGCCTTGGAGAAGGGCGGGATGCTGGTGGCCAGGTTCACGACCACGTCGTGGCCCTCTACTGCCGCCCGGACCGCGTGCGGGTCGAACAGGTCGACCTCCACCGGCTCGGCACCCCAGGAGCGGACGAGGTCCGCCTTCTCGGGCGTCCGGGCCGCCACCGTCACCGCGTGGCCCTCGGCGACGAGCCGGGGCACCGCCCGCCGCCCGACGACACCTGTGCCCCCTGCGACGAAGATCTTCATCGGTCCTCCTTTCACCGTGATTCCGAGAGAGAGTGCTCACTCTCACGAACAGGAGGCGCGGGCCCGGCATTCCGCAAGAAGTACCTTTCGGGCCGTGCCCCGACCTCGTACCGGCCGGGCCGAGGAGATCCTCGAGCACGCCATGCGCCTGTTCGCCGAGCGGGGGTACGAGGCGGTGTCGGTGGCCGACATCCAGGCGGCCGCGGGGATGACGCCCGGATCGGGCGCCCTCTACAAGCACTTCCCGTCGAAGCAGGCGCTCCTCGAGGCGGGGATCGACAGGTTCATCGGCCAGGGGCGGCGGGCGATCCTCGAGCTGCCCGAGCCCGCCGGCGACGACCTGGAGCCGATGCTGCGGGGCGTCGGCGCCGCCGTCCTCGAGGCGCTGGCCGAGGACCGGGCCTCGCTGCGTGTGGCCTGGCGGGACCTCCCGGCCTTTCCCGAGCTGAGCCGGCGCTTCGTCGACCAGCGGCTCCAGGAGGGCTTCACCCAGCTGGGGCGCTGGCTGCGGGAGCTGTCGGAGCGCGGCATGGCCTCGGTCGACGACCCGGAGGCGACCGCGTCGGTGCTCCTGGGAGCGCTGGCGTTCTTCCGGCTGATGGAGTCGGTGTTCGACGAGACCCCCGGGCGGGTGCCCGACGAGCGGGTGCTCGACGCCTGGGTGGCGGTCGCCGTGGGGGCGCTGGGTACACGGGGTGCATGACACTCGGTGGCTCCGCCCTCGCCCGCCTGCTGGCCGTCGTCCTGACCGTCCTCTCCGCGGTCGCAGTCACCGCACCGGCCGTCGCCCAGACCACGACCTTGGAGTCGTACGTGGCGCTGGGCGACTCGTTCACCGCCGGTCCGGGCATCCTCGTCCAGCGGCTCGACCCCCTCGGGTGCTTCCGGTCCGACCACAACTACCCCCAGCTGGTGGCCCGGGCCCGAGGGTCGGCGCTTCGTGACGTGAGCTGCAGCGGGGCGTCGACCGGCGACCTCTTCTCGCCCCAGGCCGTTCTGGGAGGACCGAACCCGCCCCAGCTGGCCGCGCTGGACGCCGGGGTCGACGTGGTGACCGTCCAGGTCGGCGGCAACGACGTCGGCTTCACCGAGATCCTGGTGCGCTGCGCCGCCCTGCTGCCCGCGGGGACGCCGTGCCAGGACGCCTACGTGCGGGGCGGGGTGGACGAGCTCGGTCGCCGGATCGCGGCGACGGCTCCGAAGGTGGCCGCCGCCCTGGCCGAGATCCGCCGGCGGGCCCCCGACGCCCGGGTGCTCGTCGTCGGCTACCCGGCCATCCTGCCCGAGGCCCAGCCCGGGTGCTGGCCGGTGCTGCCCGTCGCGCCGGGCGACGTCCCCTACCTGCGCGACATCGAGAAGCGGCTCAACGCCATGCTGGCCGCCCAGGCCGCGGCGGCGGGCGCCACCTACGTCGACGTGTACGCGCCGAGCATCGGCCACGACGCCTGCCAGCTCCCGGGGGCCCGGTGGGTCGAGCCCATGGTCCCGCTGTCGCCGGCGGCGCCGGTCCACCCGAACGCGCTGGGGATGCAGGCCATGGCCGCCGTCGTGGCCGCGGCCATGCCCGGGTGAGCGGGGGCATTGCCGACCCGCGGGAGGACGCCCCTCGTACCATGAGGGTGTGAACTTCGGCCCTGGGCCGGCGGGGCTCGTCGTGGCCCTTGCCGGCGGCGTGGCGGCGACGGCGCTGTCCCTGCGGGGCCGGACGCGGGGCGCCACCTGGGCGGTGTCGGCGGCCTTCGCCGGGGTCTCGGTCGCCCTGGTGACCCTGGCCGTGGCCCTCCTCGACGTCGACGGGTCGCTGGTGTACGTGGCCGACCACACCAGCCGGGCCACCCGCCGGCCGTACCGCCTGGCCGCCCTCTGGGGCGGGATGGCGGGGTCGCTGCTGCTGTGGACGTGGATGGCCGCGGGATGGGCCGTCGTCGCTCTCCGTGCCGTGGGCCGCCGGGCCCCGTGGCTGCTCCCCGGGGCGCAGGTCGTCCTGGGCGCGTACGTCGTCGTGTTCTCCGGCCTGCTCGTCTTCGTCAGCCGCCCGTTCGAGACCCTGGCCGTGCCCGCGATCGACGGGGGCGGGCTCAACCCCGTGCTGCTCCACCCGGCGATGCTCTACCACCCGCCCCTGCTGTACGCCGGGGCGGTCGGGCTCGTCGTCCCCTTCGCCCTGGCCGTGGCCGCCCTCGCCTCGCGCCAGACCGCCGGTCCCTGGATGCCGCTCGCCGTGCGCTCGACCGGCGTCAGCCTGGTGCTGCTCAGCGCCGGGCTGCTGGCCGGCGCGCACTGGGCCTACGTCGAGCTGGGCTGGGGCGGGTACTGGGCCTGGGATCCGGTGGAGAACGGGGGCCTGCTGCCGTGGCTGGCCGCCGTGGCCTTCCTCCACGCCGCGGTGGTCGCCCGCCGGCGGGCCGGGCCGGCGACCACCGCCGCCGCCCTGGCCTCGCTGGCGTTCGTGCTCGGGCTGCTCGGCTCGTTCCTCACCCGTTCGGGGGCGGTCGAGTCGGTGCACGCCTTCGCCGAGGCCCGAACCGTCGGATGGGTGCTGGGGGTCACGCTCGCCGCGGCCGCCGCCGTCGTCGTCCGCCTCGTGGCCCGGGACCGTCGGCGTTCACGGCCCCGGGCCGCCCCACGCGCCCTGTCCGGCAAGGGGGCGGTGGTCGCCAACAACGCCCTGCTCCTCGGGCTGGTCCTGGTCATCGCCTTCGGCGCCCTCTACCCGGTGGTGGCCGGGTGGGTGACGGGAGAGAGGGTGGTGGTCACCGGCCGCTACTTCACCCTGGTCACCACGCCGCTCGTGATCGCCCTGCTCGCCCTGCTCGGGCTCGGCCCCCGTCTGGGATGGCGGTCGACGGCGCGGGCCGAGCTCGGTCGCCGGCTGCGCCCTGCGCTGGCCGGCCTGCCCGTGGCCGCGGTGGCCGGCGTCTGGTTCGACGAGCGCCCGCCGGTCGCCATCCTGCTCGTGGGGCTGGCGGCGGCGGCCGCGGCCCTCACCGTCGCCGAGTGGCGGCGCCGGGGCCGGGGCACCTGGCCGCTGGCCCACCTGGGCGTGGCCGTGCTGCTGGCTGGGGCGGCGGGCACCACCACCGGATCCCAGATCAGCGTGTCGATGTCGCCGGGCAACGAGATCAGGTTCCGGGGCTACACCCTGCGCGTCCTCGAGGTGGTGCCCGTCCCCATCCCGGACGGTGGGCGGGCGGCCGAGGCTCGGCT
>DATAAD010000003.1:0-10468 GCA_036260295.1 Acidimicrobiales bacterium
CGGCGCAGGTCATCGAGGAGCTCCTCGGCGAGCTCGACGCGAGCGGCGGCCACCGCGCTGCCCGGTTCGACCTCGGCCAGCAACAACGCTGCTTTTTCGGCGTAGATCTCGTCGGGAACGCCGCCGGCGACCAGGTCGCACAGCACCGCGTGAAGTCGACAAGCCACCTGGGTACGGCTGCTCGACAGGTTCCGGTGGCGCCTCGCCCACAGCTTCATCACTGCCGCGTGGTCCTCGACGCCGACCTGCTTCGGCGACGGCGACCGGAGTGCGGCGATGGCCACCGACAGCGCGTCGTGCGGGTCGTTCTTGCTCGTCGACTCCGTGGCCAACAGCCGCACCCGAGCCGCCAGCTTCGGCTGCACATCCAGAACCCGCTCACCGGCGGCGACGAGCTGCTGGGCGAGCAGGTAGCCGAGGCCGGTGGCGTTCTCGACCGCCCAGGTGCGCTCCGAGAACTGCTCCGCCCAGGCCAACAGCCGCTCGAGCTGCTTGGGGCCCGATCGGGCTCGAAGCTCGGCCAGGCTCCGCTCGCCAACGTCGACCGCCACCGCAGTGTGCGAACCCTTGTGGGGGTCCACCCCTATCATCACCGTCATCGATACTCCTTCGCTGTGAGGAAGAGAGAACCGCGGTCGGCATGTCTGATTGCAGCTCGGGTGTCTGCGCGTTCACGCCTCTTTCGAGCCAGACCACGGCGAAACCCGACGGCAGGCACCTCGTTCGGAAACCAAGCCGCGATAGCGACCGGCAGACGGTTCGGGAGCCCTGCCGCCAGGATCTCTCGACGGTACGGAGGAGCCGCACCCTCGTGGTGGATACTCAATCAGACGGCTCTGGGCGCGCTCACGGACGCCGAGTGTCCGTCCCAGAACGCGCCGCGGGCGGTGCCCGGCGCGTAGCGAATGTGCCGATGAGGGCGCTACGCCGCTCCCCCTACTGCGGTTCGCCAGCGCAGACACCGGTACGCATGCACGCACACGTCACCTGCTGGTCGGTGCCTCGAACACCTTGTTGGCGACCGGGAGGGTCATGCGGCTGGCCGTCCGGCTGGGGACCGACGTCGTTTGGGCCAGCTCGCGAAATGATCACCTGGCAGGGGAGACGCCGGTTTGATGACCTTCTGCTTACTTTGCGGCGCCGACGGGAATGGCTTGGTCTCGGCTACCAGGCCTGTGACCTCGACTCTTACGAGTGGGCGATGAGGGTCTTGATCCCCCGACCTCTGCCGTGTGAAGGCAGCGCTCTACCGCTGAGCTAATCGCCCGTGATGTGCTGGGGTTGCCGACCCCACGATAACGCGGGCTCCGGGGCTCGGAGCGGGGCCCGCAGGGTGGCGGTCAGCCCGACCGGCCGGCGGGCGGGGTTCACGACCAGCCGCATGCCGGCCACGGTGAGACCCTTGTGGCGCCCGGCCAGTCCGGCGAGGGGGTCGTCGTCCGGCACGGTTACCTCCACACGGGCGACCCGGCCGCGTCCCTTGGCGTAGCCGCGAACCGAAACGAGCCCGTCGGCCCGGCGCTGGAGGGCCCGGAGCGGGAGCAGGACGGGGAGCGGGGGGCCGACCGGCGTGGCCCGCACGACGATCGAGCGCTCCTCCCAGCGCAGGACCCGGTCGTCGCCCTCGTCCAGCCACACCAGGGTGCCGAGCTCCTTGGGGAACCCCCAGTTGACCCGCCCCCCGAGCCGCGAGTCGACGGACGTCACGGCCATGGTGGTGATGCACAGGCCCAGGCGGGAGCCCAGGCGGGCGGGCTGGCCCACGGCCAGCTCGCGGTAGGGGCCGACCGGGGAGTCGTCGTAGCGGGCGGCGACGACCTGGCGCGGGCCGGGGACCCGGCGGAGCCCGTCGGGCAGGTCGCCGACCGGCGCCCCCGGCGAGGCCATGGTCACGATGCACTCCCCACCCAGGACCCAGGGTGCGTGTGGTGCCTCGGACGTCACCACCACAGAGTACCGGCCACCCTTGTGCTCAAATCCGACCCGTGAAGATCGGCGTTGTCGCTCCGCCCTGGGCGCCCATCCCGCCCGAGCTGTACGGCGGGATCGAGCAGGCGGTGGACTGCGAGTGCCGCGGCCTGGTGGCGGCCGGCCACGAGGTCCTCCTCTTCGCCACGGGCGACTCGACCTGTCCGGTGCCGACCGAGTGGGTGCTCGAGCGGTCGGAGGGGAACCGGATCGGCTTCTCCGTGCCCGAGCTGCGCCACGTCCTGGCCGCCTATGAGGCGGTGACCGGCTGCGACATCATCCACGACCACACCATGATCGGCCCGGTCTACGCCTCGGCCCTGATCGACGTTCCCGTCCTCACGACGATTCACGGCCCGCTCAACGTCGAGCTGACCGAGATCTACCGGCGCATCGCCCACCGCGTCCCGCTGATCGCCATCTCCCACGCCCAGCTCCGGGCGCACCCGGACCTCCCGGTGGCGGGCGTCATCCACCACGGGGTCGACGTCGGCGACTTCCCGGTCGGCAATGGGGAGGGCGACTACTGCTTGTACCTGGGTCGCATGGTCGCCGAGAAGGGCGCCCACCGGGCCATCCTCGCCGCCCGGGAGGCCGGCGTGCCGATCCTCCTGGCCGGGAAGATGCGCGAGCCCTGGGAGACCGAGTACTTCGCGTCGGAGATCGAGCCGCTGCTGGGCGACGACGTCAAGTACCTGGGCGAGGTGCCCTACGAGGAGAAGCTGCGGCTCCTGGGCGCGGCCAGGGCCACGCTCTTCCCCATCCGGTGGAACGAGCCGTTCGGGCTGGTCATGCTCGAGTCGCTGGCGTGCGCCACGCCGGTCCTGGCCTTCGCCGAAGGGGCGGCACCGGAGGTGGTGGCCGACGGCCGTACCGGCTACCTCTGTGAGGACACGTCGGACATGGCGGCCCGACTCCGCACCATCGGTGAGATCGACCGGGCCGAGTGCCGGGCCGACGTCGAGGTGCGGTTCTCCACCGACCGCATGGCCGGGGAGCACGTCGAGCTGTTCGAGCGGGTGCTCAGCCGTCGGCCGTAGGCTCGGCGGCCTCGCCCGCCGCCACCCCGTCCCGCTGGAGCCGGGCGGTGATGCGGGCCCGCATCTCCCGGGCGACGGCGGCCTTCTTCGACGGCTCCGTCTTGGTCGACACTCGCAGGGTGACGTTGTTGGCGGCCAGCGACTCGACGCCCAGTACGTCCGGCTCCTCGAGCACGCACTCAGCCCACTCGGGATCCTTGGCCAAGGCGGCCGCCTCCTCCCCGATGGCGGCCATGGCTGCGGCCAGATCGGCCTTGTTGGGAATGATGACGTCGACGATGGCCCGGGCCCACTCCTTGGCGGAGTTCCCGACCTTGCGGATCTCGCCGTTGGGCACGAACCAGACCGTCCCGTCCGCCGCCCGCAGGCGGGTTACCCGGAGGTCGATCTCCTCGACCGTGCCGGTGACGTCGGCGATGGTGATGACGTCGCCCACGCCGTACTGGTCCTCGACGAGGATGAAGAAGCCAGACACGAAGTCCTTGACCAGGCTCTGGGTGCCGAAGCCGAGGGCGACGCCCACGATGCTCGCGCCGGCCAGGAACGGTCCCAGGTTCATCCCGAGCTCGCCGAGGACGAGCAGGCCGGCCATCGTCCACACCACGATCCTCACCAAGCTCACGACCACCCCCGCCAAGGTGACCGCCCGCTGTTCGGCCCGAGCACTAGGTTCTCGAAGCGGGGAACGGACGGCGAGGGAGCGGACGGAACGGCCCGCCATTCGGCCCCCGACGCGGACGAGGATCAACGCCACGGCGAGAATGAGGGCGATCGTCACCGAGCTTCGGACGACGTCGGCCAGCTTCACGCCCTCGAACAGATCGCTCATCTAGTCCTCGGGGTGGCAGGCCATGGGTGCCCTGATGCTAGAGATTGAGCGTGATCGCCGAGGCTCTGGCCGGGAAACGCATCGCCATCACCGGCTCGACCGGGTTCCTCGGCACGGCCCTCGTCGAGCGCCTGCTGCGGTCGGTCCCGGGCTGCGAGCTGGTGCTGGTCGTCCGTGCCGGCCGGCGGACCTCACCCCAGGCCAGGGCCAAGCGGGAGATCTTCGGGAACGAGGCCTTCCGCCGCCTGCGGAGGGAGTGGGGGGACGCCTTCGACGCCGAGATCGCCCGCCGCGTGCAGGTGGTCGCCGGTGACGTGGCCGCCGGCGGCCTCGGTCTCGACGAGGAGGCCACCGCCCTGGTCACCGGCTGCGACGTGGTCGTCCACTCCGCCGCCATCGTCAGCTTCGACTCCCCGCTCGACACCGCGGTCGAGGTCAACCTGCTCGGCCCGGTGCGGGTGACCGAGCTCCTCCGTGACGCGGGGTCGGCGGCTCATCTGGTGGCCGTGTCCACTGCCTATGTGGCCGGCACCCGTCGAGGCCGGGCCGCCGAGGCCGCCCTGGCCGACACCCCGTTCAGCACCGAGGTCGACTGGCGGGGCGAGGTCGCGGCCGCCCGGCGGGCGCGATCCGACGCCGACGCCGCCAGCCGCGACCCCGAGCTGCTGGCCCAGTTCACCAAGGAGGCCCGCCAGGAGCTGGGCGCGGCCGGGCCCCCCCTGCTGGCGGCCAAGAGCGAGAAGCGGCGGGAGAAGTGGGTGGCCGACCGGCTGGTGGAGGCCGGCCGGGCGAGGGCCAAGAGCCTGGGCTGGCCCGACGCCTACGCCTACACCAAGGCCCTGGCCGAACGGGCGGTGCTCGAGGTCCGGGGCCACGTGCCCGTCACGGTCGTCCGGCCGTCGATCATCGAGTCGGCCTGGGCCGAGCCCCACCCGGGTTGGATCCGCGGCTTCCGCATGGCCGAGCCCGTTCTCATCTCCTACGGCCGGGGACTGCTGAGCGAGTTCCCGGGCGTCCCCGAGGGCGTCGTCGACGTCGTCCCCGTGGACCTTGTCGTGGCCACGATCGTGACGGTGGCGGCCAAGGGCCCTGAGCCCGACGGCCACGGCGTCTACCAGGTGGCGACCGGGAACCGGAACCCTCTCCACTACCGGAAGCTGGTCGACCTCGTCCGGCAGTACTTCCTCGACAACCCGCTGTACGACACCAACGGGCAGCCCATCGTCGCCCCCGACTGGTCCTTCGCGGGCCGAGGACGTGCCCTGCGCCAGCTCGAGCGGGGAGTCAAGGCCCTGGCCCGGGCCGAACAGGTGATCACCGCCCTACCCATCCGGGGCAAGCGGGCGGAGATCAGCGCCCGGCTCGAGGAGCGCCGTGACCAGGGCGAGCGGGCGCTGGACTACGTCCGCCTCTATGGCTCCTACGCCGAGACCGAGGCCGTGTTCGACGACAGCCGACTGCGGGCGCTGTGGGAGACCCTCGGCCCCGACGACCGGGCCACCTTCACCTTCGACACTCACGTCGTCGACTGGAAGCACTACGTGCAGGTCATCCACCTGCCGTCGATCGTGCGCCAGGCCCGGGTGCGCACGACGAGCGGGACCAGGGAAGGGCTAAACCGCTACGACCGGGGCAAGCGGGCCATCCTCTCCCCCGACCGGCACATGGCGGCCTTCGACCTCGAGAACACGCTGATCGCGTCCAACGTGGTCGAGTCGTACTCGTGGCTGGCCAGCCGGCGGCTGCCCGACGACGAGCGGGCCCGGTTCACCGTCGACATGCTGCGCCAGGGCCCCGGCCTCCTCGCCCTCGACCGGCGCGACCGCGGAGACTTCCTGCGCCACTTCTACCGTCGCTACGAGGGCGCGTCGGTCGAGCAGCTGCGAGCCGACGCGTGGGAGCTGTTCAGCGACCTGCTCCTGACCAAGTCGTTCCCCGCGGGTATCCGCCGGGTGCGGGAGCACCGGGCCCGGGGGCACCGCACCGTCCTCATCACCGGTGCGCTGGACTTCGTGATCGAACCGCTGCGCCCCCTGTTCGACGACATCGTCTGCGCCCGCCTCGGCGAGCGGGACGGGAAGCTGACCGGCGAGCTGGTCGACGCCCCGCCCACGGGCGAGGCCCGGGCCATCGTGATGGCCGACTACGCCGCGGCCAACGGTCTGGAGCTGGCCGAGTCCGTGGTCTACGCCGACTCGGCCAGTGACCTTCCCATGCTGGAAGCGGTCGGACATCCGGTGGCCGTCAACGCTGAGCCCAAGCTCGCAGCCATCGCCCGCAAGCGCGGATGGCACATCGAGCAGTGGACGAAGGCCGCGGGCGCCCCGGTCCCGCTCCTGCCGCTGGCGCCGCGCGGCCACAAGGGCGACGGCAACGGTGCCCTTCGCCCGGGGGCGCTGGCACGCGACGCGCTCCGAGCCCCGTGAGCGGAGCCGCCGGCCGGGCGTGCCGGCCTTGCCGCAGCGGAGCGCGGCCTCCGGGGCGGAACGGATCGGAGGCCCCTGCCGGCGCGCCCCTGTGGGCCGGCGGGCGCAGCGACCAGAGGGCACCGTGAGAGCGCTGCAGTTCAAGCGCTCGCTCCCCCGCTATGGGGCGGCCCGGGTGGCGGGGGGCTTGGCGCCCGGTTCCGGCGCTCGAGTGGGACCGCTGCGCCTGGCCGAGATCGACGAGCCGGCGCTGCCGGCGCCGGGTTGGCAGCGCATCCGTCCCCGGCTGTCGGGCATCTGCGGGTCCGACCTGTCGACGATCGACGGCAAGTCGTCCCGGTACTTCGAGCCCATCGTTTCGTTCCCGTTCGTGCCCGGGCACGAGATCGTGGCCGACAGCGACACCGGGCGGGTGGTGGTCGAGCCCGTGCTCAACTGCATCCCCAGGGGCATCGACCCGCCCTGCTCCTTCTGCGCCTCCGGGCAGATTGGCAGCTGCCAGAACCTGACCCTCGGTGACCTCCACCCCGGCCTCCAGACCGGCTCGTGCGCCGACACGGGAGGAGGGTGGTCGACGGCCATGGTCGCCCACCAGAGCCAGCTCCACCCCGTCCCCGGCGACCTGACCGACGAGGCCGCGGTGATGGTGGAGCCCGCGGCCTCTGCCATCCACGCCGCCCTCCGCCCGGGCGTCGAGGAGCCGGCCACCGTCGTCGTCCTGGGTGCGGGGACCATCGGGCTGTGCACCATCGCCGCCGTGCGGCGCCACCTGCGCCCCGGGACCCTGATCGCCTCGGCCAAGCACCCTGAGCAGCGCAAGCTGGCCGTCGAGCTGGGAGCCGACGCGGTGGTCGAGCCGGGCGAGCTACGACGTGCCGTGCGCCGCATCACCCGGTCACCCATGGTCGGCGACGCAGTCGGCGAGGGCGCCGAGGTCGTGTACGACTGCGTGGGCTCGGCCGACAGCCTGGAGGACGCCCTGGCCGTGGTCCGTCCCCGGGCCCGGGTGGTGCTGGTGGGCATGCCGGGGCGGGTCTCGATCGACCTGGCCGCGCTGTGGCACAAGGAGACGTCCCTGCTCGGCGCCTACACCTACGGCCGGGAAGCGACCGGGGAGCGCACCTTCGACCTGGCCTTCGACCTGGTCCGGGAGGCCGACCTGGGCCGGCTGGTCTCGGCCACGTACCCCCTCGACCGCTACCGTGACGCCATCGACCACGCCGCCAATGCCGGGTCACGGGGGGCGGTCAAGGTGGTCTTCGACCTGCGAGGAGAGCGCAACAGGTGAGCGAGCCTCTGGCGAGCGAACAGGCAAGCACGGTGCCCCGCTCGGCGGGACGGCTGCGGGAGGCAGCGTCCCGTTGAGTCGCCCGGGTTTCGTGTTGGAGGTCGACCGGTCGACTCCCCCCATCCTCTTCCACCGGGGCGAGGGGTTCAGCCTGGAGAAGCTGCCTACGGGCAGCCGCGTCGTCTACCCGGCCGAGCCGGTCAAGCCCCTGAACGACCCGGACGGAGCCATCCGCCATGCTCTGCTCAACCCGGTGGGCGACAGCCACCCCCTGCCCTCGCTGCTGCGGGCGGGCATGAAGCTGACGATCGCCATGGACAACCAGGCCGTCCCCCTGCCTCCCATGCAGCGCCCCGACAACCGCCAGCGGGTGGTCGAGATCGTCCTCGACATGGCTGCCGCGGCGGGCGTGGACGACGTGGAGCTGATCGTGGCCCACGGGCTGCACCGGCGCATGACCGAGGCCGAGCTGCGCCACATGGTCGGCGACCGGATCTACGACGCCTTCGCGCCCCACGGCCTCCTCACCCAGCACGACGCCGAGGACCACGACAACCTGCTCCTGGTCGGCATGACGTCGGAGGGGGAGCACGTCGAGCTGAACAAGCGGGCGGTCACCAGCGACCTGCTCGTCTACGTCAACGTCAACCTGGTGGCCATGGACGGGGGCCACAAGTCGACCATGACGGGGCTGCCGTCGTACCGGAGCCTGAAGCACCATCACAACGTGACCGGCATGCAGCACAGCCGGTCGTTCATGGACCCGCCCAGCTCGGAGCTCCACAACTCCGTCTGGCGGATGGGCCGGGTCCTCGCCGGGGCGGTGAAGATCTTCCAGATCGAGACGACGGTCAACACCGACACGTTCCCCAGCCAGTTCTCGTTCCTGCAGAAGCGGGAGTGGGAGTGGTCGGCGCGCGACCGGGCCGCGTACCTGGCCACGGCCAAGAGTCTCGAGCGGGTGCCGCCCCGGATGGCCCGCACCATCTTCCACGGCATGAAGTCGCCCCAGAAGATGACGAGCGTGCAGGCCGGCGAGGTGGAGGCCGTCCACAAGCTCACGCTGGAGAACGTGCACCGCCAGCACCTGGTGCCGGTCGAGGGCCAGGCCGACGTCCTCACCATGGGCCTGCCCTACCTGGGGCCCTACAACGTGAACTCCATCCTCAACCCTCTGCTGGTCATGTGCCTCGGGCTCGGCTACTTCTTCAACCTCTACCGGGGGAAGCCGCTGGTGCGGAAGGGTGGCGTCGTCGTCATGACCCATCCGACCCGGTGGGAGTTCCACCCCGTCCACCACCCGAGCTACATCGACTTCTTCGAGCAGGTCCTGGCCGAGACCACGGACCCGCTGGAGATCGAGAAGAAGTTCGAGGAGGACTTCGCCAACGACCCCTGGTACGTCCACCTCTACCGGAACAGCTACGCCTACCACGGCGTCCACGCCTTCTACATGTGGTACTGGGGCGCCCACGCCCTCCAGCACGTCGGCCAGGTGATCATCGTGGGCGGGGAGCCCCGGGCCGTCCGCCGAATGGGGTTCAAGCCGGCCTCCACTCTCCGCGACGCCCTCGAGATGGCCGAGGACGTGGTCGGGCGCGACCCGTCGATCACCCACATCCACAACCCGCCGATCTTCCTCGCGGACGTGACATGAAGGTGCGGGCTCGGGCCCCGTTCCCGATCGGGAAGCCGAACTGGCCGGCCTCGATCCCCCGGCCGCCGGCGGAGCGCCACACCGGCGTCCACTACGACACCGACTGGGCCCGGACCTACGGCGCCCGCATCGCCCGGGCCTTCCTGCTCGACGACGTGGTCCGCCCCCTCGTCCGGGTCATCGCCTCGCCCGAGGTGCACGGCGAGGACCGGCTGGTCGGGCTGGAGGCGCCGGCCATCTTCGTGGCCAACCACCACAGCCACCTCGACACCGGGCTCCTGCTCACCTCCCTCCCCGCGCGCTTCCGGCACCGCACCGCGGTCGCCGCTGCCGCCGACTACTTCTTCCCGTCCCGGGCCAGGGGCGCGCTGTCCGCCCTGGTCATCGGGGCCATCCCCATGGAGCGGACCAAGGTCGGGCGCCGCTCGGCCGACCTGGCCGCCGAGCTGCTCGACGACGGGTGGAACCTGCTCATGTTCCCCGAGGGCGGGCGCAGCCCGGACGGGTGGGGGCGGGCCTTCCGGGGCGGTGCCGCCTACCTCTCCCTTCGGTGCAACCGCCCGGTCGTCCCCCTGTACCTCGAGGGCACGGGCCGGCTGTGGCGACGGGGCAGCAAGCTGCCCAAGGTGGCCGGCCGGGGCGAGGGCGTGCACGTGGTCATGGGGGCGCCGATGTGGGCCGAGGAGGGCGAGGACGCCCGCCGCCTGGCCGCCCGGATCGAGGCCACGGTCGCCACGCTGGCCGACGAGTGGTCGACGGGCTGGTGGTCGGCGCGCCGACGGGCGGCCAAGGGCGACACCCCCGCGCTGACCGGGCCGACCGGGGGCGCCTGGCGCCGGGCCTGGGCCCTCGACGCCGACGCCTCCCGCCGCGACGGCCGCCGGGCCTGGCCCTAGACCGCGGCCGTTGTTTCCGCTGAAGTACCGCCACGGGACTCAGGAGGGCACAGAAGGAAACCCGGGTCCCGATCGGCGACCCTGATGTACATTTGCCCGGGTACTCCACCGGGGCAGCGGCAATGGCGCCTCCTTCGCCCACAGGACTTCGACGAGGAAGCGCCCCGGGTCGTCCGTGTCCACTCCGCCCTGTCGCGAGGTCACCTTGCCCAACAGCCCCGTCCGAGAGCTCGATGCCTGCGGCATCGGGTTCGTCGCCAACCGTTCCGGCGTTGCCTCCCGGGACGTGGTGACCGCCGCGCTGGGCGGCCTGGCCTGCGTGAAGCACCGGGGGGCGGTGGCGGCCGACGCCCGCTCCTCCGAC
>DATAAD010000004.1:0-29361 GCA_036260295.1 Acidimicrobiales bacterium
CAGGCAGAGCCGAAAAGCAGCACGGCGGCAACCAGGACGACGATCCTCCCGCACACGGGGGAGGGTGGGGCGTCGGTGCACCGACTCAGCCGGACGCGCTGCGCTTGGTCTTCTCGGCCTTCTTGGCCTTCTTGGCCGAGCGCTTCTCCTGCAGGGTCTTGCCCTGCTTCTTGTTGTTGCCCGACGGAAGGGACTTCTGGTGGGCCATGGCGGCGACAGTACGCCTGCCGGCGCCGCTACGCCCCGTAGTTCTCGGCCCAGTCACCCTCGTCCACGTCCCAGTCCACCGCGCCGGGCATCTGCACGGTGACGTGGGTCATGGGCGAGTCCGGGGCCGCGCCGTGCCAGTGCCACTCACCAGGCCGGGCCGCGACCACGTCACCGGGCAGCACCGTGCGCCGGCCGGAGCGGTCGCCGACCACGCCCCGTCCGGTGACGATGACCAGCATCTGGCCGTGCTCGTGGGTGTGCGGCCGGCTCCGTCCCCCGGCCTCGAAGTGGACGGCGAACACCGCTGCTCCCCGGGGCCCGAACGGCGCCGGCAAGGGCTGGAGCCGGGCGTTGCCCTGGAAGTGCTCAGGCCACTCGCCCGGCGGCTCGCCGGTGGTGGGGTCGACGCTGGCGTAGTCCATGCCTGCAATAGTGCCCGTCGTGGAACCGACCGTCCGCCGGCTCCCCTCCGGCGCGCCCTGGGAGCCGCTGATCGGCTACAGCCGTGTGGTCGTCGCCGGCCCGCTGATCTTCGTGGCCGGGACCACGGCGACCGTCCAGGGGAAAGTGGTGGGCGTGGGCGACGCCTACGCCCAGACGCTGCAGGCCTTCGGCAACGTGGAGACGGCGCTGGCCACCGCCGGGGCCGGGCTGGGCGACGTCGTCCAGACCCAGATGTTCGTCACCGACATCACCAGGTGGGAGGAGGTGGGGCGGGCCCACCGGGAGCTGTTCGGCGACGTCATGCCGGTGACGGCCATGGTCGGCATCGCCGCCCTCATCGACCCCGAGATGCTGGTGGAGGTCCAGGCCGTGGCCTACAAGGCATGAAGGTCCGCCCTGGGACGGCTGCCGACCACGACGCTGTCCGACGGGTCGTCAGCGAGGCGTTCGGCGGCCCGGCCGAGGCCCGACTGGTCGAGCTCCTCCGGGCCTCGGACGCCTATGTCGCCGACCTCGAGCTGGTCGCCGAGGTCGACGGCGAGGTGGTGGGCCACATCCTGTTCACCCGGGTGCGGGTGGGCGACCGGCGCGCGCTGGCCCTGGCCCCGATGGCCGTGGCCCCGTCGTACCAGCGCAGCGGGGTGGGCACCGCCCTGGTGCGGGCCGGTCTGGAACGGGCGGCCGCGCGGCCCGAGGCAGCGGTGATCGTCCTCGGCCATCCCGAGTACTACCCCCGCTTCGGCTTCGTCCCCGCCTGCCGCTTCGGCATCGAGCCGCCCTGGCCCCGCGTCCCCGACGAGGCCTTCCTCGTCCTCCCGCTGCCGGCGTATTCCGACGCCTGCCGCGGCGTGGTCGTCTACCCAGCGGCGTTCGACTCGGTCTGACCCGCCGTGCCCGCCAGCCGCGTCAGCCTGCCCGAGGCGGTCGTCGCCCACGTCGCCCCCACCTGGCAGGGGCTGCGCGAGGAGCTGGAGGTCCGCGAACTCTTCCCGCCCGAGGCCCTCGCCGAGGCCGAGGTGGCCGCCGCCAGCCCGCGACTGCCCGACCTCGACCGCACCGACCTCCCGCTGGTCACCGTCGACCCCGAGGGCGCGCGCGACCTCGACCAGGCCCTGGCCATCGAGCGGCGACCGCCCGGGTACCGCGTCCACTACGCCATCGCCGACGTGGCCGCCTTCGTCATCCCCGGCGGCGCCCTGGACGCCGAGTGCCACCGGCGGGGTGTCACCGTCTACGCCCCCGACCGCAACGTCCCCCTCCACCCCGAGGTGCTCGGCGCCGGCGCGGCCAGCCTCCTACCCGGCCAGGTCCGCCCCGCCCTGCTCTGGACGCTCGACCTCGACGCCGACGGCGCTCTCGAGCGCACCGACGTCCGCCGGGCCCTCGTGAGATCCCGCCGGCAGCTGACCTACCAGCAGGTCGAGGACGAGGGCCTCGACCTGCTGGAGGAGGTGGGCCGGCTGCGCCAGGCCCGGGCGGCCGAGCGCGGCGCGGTGAACCTGCCCACCCCAGAGCAGGAGGTCACTGACGGCCCCGACGGCCGCCCCCGACTGGTCTTCCGGGCCCAGCTGCCCAGCGAGGCCTGGAACGCCGAGATCAGCCTGCTCACCGGCATGGCCGCGGCCCGACTCATGCTCGACGGCGGCGTCGGCCTGTTGCGCACCATGCCCCCGCCCGACCCCGCCGACGTGGCGTCCGTGCGTCACAGCGCCCTGGCCCTCGACCTGCCCTGGCCCGGTCAGGCGACCTACGCCGAGGTCATCTCGGCTCTCGACGCCGAGGTACCGGAGGCCGCCGCCCTGCTCACCGTCGCCGCCCGGCTGTTGCGGGGCACGGCCTACACCGCCTTCGACGGCGCCCCGCCCGAGCAGCCGCTGCACAGCGCCGTCGCCGCGCCCTACGCCCACTGCACGGCGCCCCTGCGGCGGCTGGCCGACCGCCATGTGGGCGAGGTGTGCCTGGCCCTGGCTGCGGGGAAGGAGCCACCGGCCTGGGCCCGGGCCACCCTGCCCTCGCTTCCCGCCACCATGGCCGCGGCCACCCACCGGGCCCGGGCCCTCGACCGGGCCGTGGTCGACCTGGCCGAGGCCGTGGTCCTGGCCCCCCGGCTCGGCGAGGAGTTCGACGCGGTGGTGGTCGAGAGCGGGGAGAAGCGGGGCGTCGTGCAGATCCGCGACCCGGCCGTCCGGGCGCCATGCGAAGGGGGCGGGCTGCCGCTCGGCGAGGCCCTGCGGGTCCGGCTCGTCGCCGCCGACGTCGCCGCCCGTCGGGTGACCTTCCGCCCCGCCATTTCGAACTGGTGAACGAAATGGTCGCCCCGGCGACCACATGCGTCCCCAGTTCGGCGGGCCCGCGGACTAGAGCGAACCGCCACGGGGCACAATCGACGGGGTATGGCGCGTTCCCAGGCTGACGGTGGCGTCACCGTCGTCATGCCCCGCCCGTCCCGCCTTCGGGCCCTCGCCGTCGGCGTCCTCGCCGTCGTCGGCCTGCTGGCCATCGGCGGCCGCCTCGACCTCCTCCCCTCGATCTCCAACCCGTTCGGCACGGAGACGGTCGACCGCACCAACCCCGCCCTCCTGCAGTCGCTGGAGGACCTGAGCGAGTACCACGCCGCGACGGGGAACTTCCAGGTCATCGTCGACACCGAGAAGGACACCCGCTTCGTCCCCTCGTTCATCCGCGGCGAGCGCACGGTGTACGTGGCCGGCGGGTCGGTCGACGCCGTCGTCGACTTCTCCCAGCTCGACGAGCGCTCGATCCAGGTCTCGCCCGACCGGACCTCGGTCAGCATCGTCCTCCCTGCGCCGACGCTGGCCGACCCCGCGGTCGACCCCGACCAGAGCCGCGTGGTCAGCCGCGACCGGGGCGTGCTCGACCGCATCGGCGGCGTCTTCTCCGACAACCCCACCAGCGAGCGGCCGCTGGCCCAGGCCGCCGAGCAGAAGATGCGGGAGGCGGCGGCGCAGAGCGACCTGCGGAAGCGGGCCGAGGACAACACCCGCGGCATGCTCGAGGGCATGCTCCGGGCCCTGGGCTACACCAGCGTGAACGTCACGTTCGCGCCGACCCCGGTCTGACCGCCCGCACGGTCTCGATGTCGTCGGCCTCCGCCGGCGTCTTGTCCGGCCGGTACCGCCGCACCCGGGCGAACCGCAGCGACACGCCCCCCGGGTAGCGGTCGGACGTGAGGACGCCGTCCAAGGCGACCTCCACCACCAGCTCGGGCCGGACGAGCACGACGATCCCCTCCCGGGACACCTCCCGGGCCAGGAGCTGCTCGGTCTGCCAGGCCAGCAGCTCGTCGGTGAGGCCCTTGAACGTCTTGCCCACCATGAGGAAGCCGCCGTCGGGCCCCCGGGCGCCGAGGTGCAGGTTGGACAGCCAGCCCCGCCGCCGTCCGTGGCCCCACTCGGCGCCGAGGACGACGAGGTCGAGGGTCTGCACCGGCTTGACCTTGCGCCACGCCGACCCCCGCCGCCCGGCCTCGTAGCGCGACGACGCCCCCTTCACCATCACGCCTTCGTGGCCGGCGTGCAGGGCGCCGGCGGCGAAGTCGGCGGCCACGTCGGGGTCGTCGGTCACGACCGACGGGATCCGCCACGGGCCGACGGCCTCCTCGAGCAGCGCGGCCCGCTCCAGCAGGGGCTCGTCGAGGAGGTCGCGGCCGTCGAGGTGGAGGAGGTCGAAGAAGCGCACGCCCAGGTCGCCGCCCCCGCCGTCGTGCCTGCCGCTGCCTCCGGCATGTCTGGCGAAGCGGCTCATGATGTCCTGGAACTGCTCGGGCCGGTCGTCGGCGCCGACGCCGAGGACCTCGCCGTCGAGCACCAGCTGCCGGGCGGGCAGCGAGCGGACCAGCTCCACCACACCGGGCAGCCTCGCCGTCACGTCGTTGAGGTTCCGGGTGAACAGCCGGACCTCCTCGCCGTCGCGGTGGGCCTGGATGCGGGCCCCGTCGAGCTTCCACTCCACCGACGACAGCCCGCACGCCCCGATGGCCTCGACCACGTCGGCCGCGCTGGCCGCCAGCATGGGCAGGACCGGCCGGAAGAGCTGCAGGCCGATGGCGCACAGGCCGTCCTCGCCCTCCACCCGGGCCACGGTGGCCACCCGGGAGAGATCCCCGTCGAGCATGACCGCCCGGCGGACCACCTCGGCGGGCACCCCCACGGCCACGGCCAGGGCGTCGGTGACCAGCGACTCGAGCGCCCCCTGGCGCAACTCGCCGAGCAGGAGCCGGCGCAGGAAGTCGGCCTCGGCCGCGGTCGCGCGGGAGAAGAGGTCGCCGAGGGCGGCCGACCGGGCCGTGCCCGACCCCGGCCCCGCCATGCCGGCCAACTCGGTCACCGCCCGGTCGACGTCGGTCACGGTCAGCGCCGGCGAGGGCGCGGGGTCGGCCTCGACGGCCGACAGCACCCCCCAGCCGACGCCCACCCGGCCTTGCCGCAGCTGGCCGGCCAGGAAGGCAGCGGCCGGTCCCACCTCCTCCTCATCGGCCCGGACCAGGGCCTCGGCCAGCACGACGACCTTGGCCTTCCGGGACCGGGTGGCCGCCACCCGAGCGGAGGCGTCGACGAGGTCGGCCAGGAGCACCCGGGCATTGTGGCAAGCCGGCGGCAAGGGCCCGGCAACCACACGGGCGGATGGTGAGGGTGACCGGAGACCTCCGGCCCTCAGAAAGGAGATTCCCATGGCTTCCAGGAAGACCCGCCGTGCCGTCCTCGCCCTGGCCATTTTGGCCGCACCCCTCGGGCTGGCCGCCACCGGCTCGCCGGCGGGCGCCGACGACAGGATTTTGCCCCGCCTCTCCACCGGCGGCTGCATCACCGGCATCGCCGACACCATCGGCGGCGAGCCCGTGTGCCGGGTCATCGGCGGCGCCTCGTGGACCGGCACCACCAACTACACGTCCGAGGAAGGGATCTGGTAGCGAGAGCGGGGCGGCGTCACGCCGCCCCCGCTTCCGCCCGATCAGGACGGGTCGACGGTGGCGACCAGCTCCTCGCGGTCCATCGACGACCGCCCGGGGATCTCCTGCTCCTTGGCCAGCTCCTTGAGCTCCTCGGTGGTCAGGTGCTCCTTGTCGGCCACCGTGGGGGCGCCCAGCTCGGTCTTCCTGGCCTCCAGCCGCTCGCCCAGCTCCTCGAGCGCCGCCTTGTCGAACGCCTTCCGGGTCTCGGGGAACATCTCCTGCTCCTCCTCCTCGGCGTGGTGCTCGACGCTCTCGATGAGGACCTTCATCTTGGCCACGAAGGCGTCGTCTTCGGGGGTGAGGGTCTTGATCTCGCCCATGAGGGTGTCGGCCACGTGGTGCTCCTCGACGCCCTCGTCGACCACGTCCTTGAGCTCCTCACTGGCGTCTTTGATCGCCGGGTAGAAGACGTCCTCCTCGATCCTGGTGTGGACCTCGAGCTCGGTGACGATCTTCTCGGCCAGCACCGCCATCTGCGCCGTGTCCTGCTCCTCCTCGGCGGACTGGAAGCGGGCGAACAGTCCCCGTACCCGGTTGTGGTCCGCGGTCAGCAGGCTCAGAGCATCCATTCGGTGAGTTCTCCTTCTCTCGTTCCCCGACGGGCAATACCCACGGCGCGGAGGGGGCATGCCCCGCCGCTACCGTGGGCGGATGGCGGCTCACCCCGAGGCGGCGCGCCGGCGAGGCCTGCTCCTCCTCGCCGCCGTGGTGGCCGTGCTCGGCCTGGTCCCGATCGACGGGGCGGGCGCCGCCGCCACAGCCCCGGCGGGGTACCGGCTGGTGGCGGCCGAGACCCTGGGGCCCGGGGTGGAGCACCGGACCCTGCGCCGGGAGCAACCGCCGACCGACGTCCACGTGGCCCGGCTGGCCCCCGGGATGGCCGGCCGCCTGCTCCCCGTCCTCGGCAACGACGTCCTGTCCGGCCCTTCCGCGGGGCGGGAGACGACGACGTCGATGTGCGTCCGGGTCAGGTGCGTCGCCGCCGTCAACGGCGACTTCTTCGACGGCGCCGGCCGTCCGATCGGGGCCATGGTCTCGGCGGGGGAGCTGCTCACCACGCCCGGCCCCGAGCACATCCTCCTTCGGGTCGACTCCAGAGGCCGCCCCACCCTGCGCCCGGGGATCGACTGGAGGGTGGCGGTCGCCACCGCCGACGGTCAGGTGGTGGCCGCCCAGGCCGTCAACCGCCCCCTCGCCGGCGACGGCGTGGCCCTCTACACCGGGCGGTGGGGGCCGACCACGCCCGCCGACCCGGCTGCCACCGAGGTCAGCCTCCGCCTCCCGCCCTCGGCGGGGATCCTGCCCTCGGGCTCGTCCCCAGTGCGGGTGGGGGCCGCCCGCGCCGGCGGCGGCGTCCCGATCGCCGGCGGCCACGTGGTCCTGTCCGGCCGGGGCGCCGGCGCCGGCGCGGTGGCGAACCTCGCCCGGTGGGCGTCGTCAGGCGCCGTCCTCCACGTGGATGTCGGTGGCATCGTCACCGCCCTCGGCGGCTCGCCCCAGCTGCTCCACGACGGCGCGCCCGCCTTTCCGGCCGAGGTCTCCGACGACTTCACCCGGGGCCGGCATCCCCGGACCATGGTCGGCGTGACGCCCGCCGGCGAGCTGCTCCTCGTCACCGCCGACGGCCGGGGCGCCAGCGCCGGCCTCTCCCTCGCCGAGGCGGCGACCCTGCTCCGCGGCCTGGGCGCGGTCGACGCCCTCAACCTGGATGGCGGGGGCTCGACCACGTTCGTCGCCGGTGGGTCGGTGCGCAACGTCCCCAGCGACGGTCGTGAGCGCCCGGTCGCCGCGGCCCTCACGGTGATGGCGGGCGGGCCGCCGGACCCCCTGACGTCGCTGCTGACCCAGGTGACCGATGACCTGGCGGCGGTGCTCCAGCCGCCGCGGTAGGGGAGGGCCTGCCCTCCCCGTGCTAATGCTTCTGGCCAGGGAAGACGTCGACCTCCGACTTGTGCCAGACGGGGTGGTCGCCCGAGGTCTCCACGTTGAAGCCGTAGTCGTAGGTCAGCGAACCGCCGATCGTCCCACCGACCACGGTCAGCACGGCCACGGCCAGGCTCAGGGCCAGCACCACGGCCCCGGTGTGGCCGTCGTCGGCGTAGGCGAACCGGCGCAGGGCGATGTCGACCAGCACGAGCACGGTCACCACCACCATCGTCCAGCCGTGGGCGTTCACCGTCCGCCGGGCCTGGGTGCCCTTTTCGGTCGACTTCAGCCAGTCCCAGAAGCCGGTGACCGCGGCGAGCACGCCCCCCACCACTCCGCCGATGAGGGCGAACGTCCCCGCCCGGTAGAAGTCCCGGGCCCACTCCTCGTCCTGGCCGAGGAAGGAGATGACGTCGAAGGCGGCGACCAGCATGTAGGCCCCGACCGGGATGTCGGTCAGCGCGGGGTGGAGCGGCTTCCCCGCCCACCCTCGCAACCCCTTGAACTTGCGGCCCCGAATGGTCAGCGACGGGCGGAACGAAAGCGCGCTCATCTCACACCTTCCTTGTCGACAGGCTCACGCTGACGCAGCACTCGCCGGCCTCGGGCGGATCGGGCCGGGCTGCGAGGTCGTCGCCCCCCATGCCGTCCACCACGCCCTCGAGCAGCGACAGGTTCATCGAGCACACCAGGCTGCGGTGGCTCTCCGCCAACGCGTGGAACGGGCAGTTGGCCAGCCGTAGGACGGAGCCCTCCCGGCGAGGCTCGTAGCCCTGCCCGGCCAGCGCCTCGGCCAGGGCCGTCAGCCGCCGTTCCCGTCCGGCCCGGGCACCGGCCGCGGCCCTCAGCTCCTCGCCGATGCTCCGCCCCCGGCGGCGGGCCACCGCGGCGAGGGTCTCGCGCGCCGGCGCGTCGCCCGCCTCCTCGACCGCCTCGGCCAGAAGCTCGGCGGCCAGGTCGTACTGGCGGGGCGGGACGCTGACGGCGTGCTCCGACGACGACCGCCGGTACAGCTTGGCCGGGCGCCCGGCCCCGGGCCCGGTGCGCCCGCTCAGCCGCCGGAACGTCACCTCCAGCAAGCCGGCCTCCACCAGCTTGTCGAGGTGGAAGGCGGCCAGGTTGCGCTGGACGCCCACCCCTTCGGCCGCCTGGTCGCGGCTCACATCGCCCTTCTGGGCCACGACGTAGCGGTAGAGGGCACGGCGCACGGGCTCCTGCAGCGAGCCGATGGCGGCGAGGTCGCGGTCGCGGGACGAGACGTCCATCAGCCTTCTATAACGAGCATGCTAACAATTTAGAACCCTGGGCGGCGAGTTGGCAATATACGATCCGCTTGCGGCAACACCGATCTGCGAGGAGGCGGATGAGCGAGGTTCGAGGAGCACGGCGGGGACGTCTGGTCTGGGCCGCGGTGGTGGCCGCGGCCGGGGTGCTCGCCGGGGTGGAGGCGCCCGCCTTCGCGGTGGAGGGCTCCTGGAGGGAGACGGGCTCCCTCAACGTCCCCCGCCAGCAGGCGACGGCGACGCTGCTCGACAACGGGAACGTCCTCGTCGCCGGCGGGCGGAACTTCGTCCCCAACGACGCCCTCCAGAGCGCCGAGCTCTACGACCCGGTCACCGAGACGTTCGCCCTCACCGGGTCGATGTCGACCGGGCGCTGGGCCCACACGGCGACCCTCCTGCCCAACGGGAAGGTGCTGGTGGCCGGGGGCTTCACCGATCCCACCACCAGCGCCAACGCCCAGCCGGTGACCGACACCGCCGAGCTGTACGACCCGGCCACGGGCACGTGGTCGCCCACCGGGTCGATGAACGTCCGCCGAGCGCTGCACGTGGCCCAGCTGATGGACGACGGTCGGGTGCTCGTGGCCGGGGGACGCACGTGCAACGCCCCGCCACCCACCGCCTGCAACTTCCAGTTCACCACCAACACGGCCGAGATCTACGACCCGGCTACGGGTGCGTGGACGTCCACCACACCGATGAGCAACGACCGTCACACCACCTCGGCCGTACTGCTCCCCACCGGTGAGGTGCTCGTCCCCGCCGGCTTCCCCGGGGGGCAGAACACGGCCGAGGTCTACGACCCGGACACCCAGACCTGGACGCCGACCGGCCCGCTGTCCATCGGCCGCGCCCGACAGGGGGCGATGCTCCTGCCCGACGGCGACGTCCTGGTCGCCGCGGGCGCCGTCGGGGGGACGCCCCCCCGGAGCTCGGAGACCTACGACCGGGCCACCAACACGTGGGCGCCCGCCGGCAACGTCAACCAGACCCGCTTCAACTACTTCTTCACCGAGCTCCCCAACGGCAAGGTGCTCATCGCCGGGGGGGCACCAGGCACCGCGGGCGGCCCGGCGGAGACGACGGCGGAGATCTTCGACCCGGCCAGCCGGACGTGGTCGAGCGCCGGCACCTTGCCCAACCCACACGGCAGTAGCAGCTCGCTGGGCAACTCCACCCGGATGGTCGTCCTCTCGGGCGACGCGGGCGAGTGCGGGCAGAACTGCGGCAAGGTCCTGCTCGTCGGCGACAACCCGCAGGGCGCGGCCGAGCTCTACACCCCGGCATTCCTGTGCACCACCACCGTCACCGGCGAGGTGGGCAACGTCACCGTTCCCACCGGGAGCGTCACCTGTGTGAACGACGCCTTCGTGGCCGGCTCCATCACCGTGCAGCCGGGTGGCTCGCTGGTCCTCACCAACTCCCGGGTGACGGGGGGCGTCCTGAGCCAGGGCTCCACGGGTGTCCGGATCTGCGGGTCCCAGATCACCAGCGACGCCGGCAGCCGCGGGAACGGGCTGGTGGTGACGGGAACGAACGGACCGGTGATCGTCGGCGACGGCACGCCCAGCTGTCCCCGCAACGACATCTCCGGCGGCGTGTACCTGGAGGGCAACGACTCCGTGGAGCTCGACACCAATCGGGTCAACGGAACGGTGGCCTTGATCGGGAACTCGGGGCCCGTCGTCGCCGCCAACCAGGTCACGGGCAACCTGGACTGCACCGACAACGACCCCCCGCCCACCGACGAGGGCAGGCCGAACACCGTTCTCGGGGCCCGCACCGGCCAGTGCGCCAGCCTCTGACCGCTACCTGACGAGGGGCTTGTACTTGATGCGGTGGGGCTGCTCGGCGGCCGCGCCCAACTCCTTGCGGCGCCAGGCCTCGTAGTCGGCGAAGTTGCCCTCGAACCACCGGACCTGGCTCTCGCCCTCGAAGGCCAGGACATGGGTGCAGATGCGGTCGAGGAACCACCGGTCGTGGCTGATCACCACCGCACACCCGGGGAACGACTCGAGGCCGTCCTCCAAGGCCCGGAGGGTGTCGACGTCGAGGTCGTTGGAGGGCTCGTCGAGCAGGAGGACGTTCCCGCCCCGGCGCAGCATCTTGGCCAGGTGGACCCGGTTGCGCTCGCCACCCGACGCCTGCCCGACCGGCTTCTGCTGGTCGGAGCCGGTGAAGTTGAACGAGGCCACATAGGCCCGGCCGTTGACCTCCCGGTTGCCGATCTTGAAGAACTCCTGGCCCCCGGTGACCTCCTCGTAGATCGTCTTCTGGGGGTCGAGGGCGTCGCGGCTCTGGTCGACGTAGGCCAGCTCGACGGTGGGGCCGATCTTGATCGTGCCCCCGTCCGGCTTCTCCTCGCCGGTGATCATGCGGAACAGGGTCGTCTTGCCGGCCCCGTTGGGGCCGATCACGCCGACGATGCCGGCGGGCGGCAGCGAGAACGACAGATCCTCGATGAGCAGGCGGTCGCCGTAGGCCTTGGTCAGCCCCTCGACCTCGATGACCAGGTCGCCCAAGCGCTCGCCGGGCGGGATGGCGATCTCCAGCCGCCGGGCGGCGGACTCCGCGGCCCGGGCCTCGGCGAAGAGCTTGTCGTAGGCGTCGATGCGAGCCTTGGACTTGGCGTGGCGGGCCTTCGCCCCCATGCGCACCCACTCCAGCTCCCGCTCCAGGGTCCGGGCCCGGGCACTGTCGGCCTTCTGCTCCAGGCGGAGGCGCTCCTGCTTCTGCTCCAGCCAGCTCGAGTAGTTGCCCTCGAAGGGCTGGCCCCGGCCGTGGGCCAGCTCGAGGATCCAGCGGGCCACGTTGTCGAGGAAGTAGCGGTCGTGGGTGACGGCCACCACGGTGCCCGGGTAGTCCTGCAGGGCCCGCTCCAGCCAGGCGACCGACTCGGCGTCGAGGTGGTTGGTGGGCTCGTCGAGCAGGAGGAGGTCGGGCTTGGACAGGAGCAGCCGGCACAGGGCCACCCGGCGCTTCTCGCCGCCCGAGAGGGTGTCCACCGCCGCGTCGCCCGGCGGCAGGCGCAGGGCGTCCATGGCGATCTCGATCTGGCGCTCGAGGTCGTTGGCCCCCTTGGCCTCGATCTCGGCTTCCAACCGGGCCTGCTCCTCGCCGATCTTCTCGAAGTCGGCGTCGGGGTCGGCGTAGCGGGCCAGGACCTCGTCGTAGCGGGTCAGGAGGTCGGCGACGGCGCCCACCCCGTCCATGACGTTGCCCTTGACGTCCTTGCCCGGGTCGAGGTGAGGCTCCTGCTCGAGGAGGCCGACGGTGAAGCCGGGGGAGAGGCGCGCCTCCCCCGTGTAGCCGTCGTCGACCCCGGCCATGATGCGCAGGAGCGACGACTTTCCCGAGCCGTTGGGGCCGATCACGCCGATCTTGGCCCCCGGGTAGAAGGCGAGGGTCATGTCCTTTACCACTTCCTTGTCCGGAGGGTAGAAGCGGCTGACCTTCCGCATGGTGAAGATGAACTGGGCGGCGTTCGACATGGGCGTCGACCTTACGCCCCCCGCACAACTCGCCGACCCTCGGTACCTTGCGTACCTTGTACGACGGTCGGGAAACGGAACGCGACCGTCTTGGAAAGGAACGACCCATGGCCGAGCCCGAGCGCCTCCTCCACGAGGACCCCGTCATCCACCGCCGCCGGTGGTTCCTCCTCGGCATCATGTGCCTGTCGTTGGTCATGGTGGTCATGTCCGTGGCCGGGCTCAACGTGGCCCTTCCCAGCCTCCAGGAGGACCTGGGCGCCACGGCCAGCGCGCTGCAGTGGATCATCGACGCCTACGCCCTGGTCTTCGCCGCCCTGCTGCTCCCGGCCGGGGCGCTGGGGGACCGGTTCGGGCGCAAGAACGCCCTGCTCCTCGGCCTCGTCATCTTCGCCCTCGGGTCGGTCATCGGCGGGATCGGCACCAACGCCACCCAGGTCATCGCCGGCCGGGTGATCAACGGCATCGGCGCCGCCTTCGTCATGCCCGCCACCCTGTCCTTGCTGACCACCATCTTCCCGCCCGACGAGCGCCGCAAGGCCATCGCCATGTGGGCCGGGTTCGCGGGCGCGGGTGGTGCTCTCGGGCCGATCGTGTCGGGCGCGTTGCTGGAGCGGTTCTGGTGGGGGTCGGCGTTCCTGGTCAACGTGCCGGTGGTCGCCTTGGTCGTGGTCGCCGTGTTCGTCTTCTCGCCCACGTCGCGCGACCCGGAAGCCACCCCGCTCGATCCCATCGGGGCGATGCTGTCGCTCGTGGGGCTCGCCGCGCTGGTGTTCGGGATCATCGAGGGGCCGGAGCGGGGGTGGTCTAACAGTGCCGTAGTCGGTGCATTCGTCGTCGCCGCCGTCGCCCTGACGGCCTTCGTGCGGTGGGAGCGGCGCAGCACCCACCCGATGCTCCCGCTCAGGTTCTTCCGGGACCGCCGCATGAGCGTGGGCAGCGGGGTGGTCACCGTGGCCTTCTTCGTGATGTTCGGGCTGTTCTTCATGTTCACCCTGTACCTGCAGTTCGTGCGGGACTACTCGCCGCTGACCGCCGGCCTGGCCACCTTGCCCCTGGCCCTGGCCCTGGTCGCCATCGCGCCCCGGAGCGCGGCCATGGCCGAGCGCATCGGGTCCGGCCCGGTCATCGCCGTGGGGTTCCTGCTCGTCGCCGCCGGCTTCGGGGTCCTCTCGTTCATCGAGCCCTCGACGCCCTACCTCGTGCTCGTGGCGGCGTTGGTCCTGCTCGGCGCGGGCATGAGCCTGACCGCGGCCCCCGCCACCGGCAGCATCATGAGCGCCGTTCCCCACGCCAAGGCCGGGGTGGGGTCGGCGGTCAACGACACCACCCGCGAGGTCGGGGGCGCCCTCGGCATCGCCGTGCTCGGGAGCATCAGCAGCGCCGTGTACCGGTCGTCGATCGACCTCGAGGGGCTTCCCCTGCCGCCACCGGTTCGAGAGGCGGCCGAGGAGTCGGTCGGTGCGGCCACGGTGATCGCCAAGGGGATCCCGGGTGGGGGCGAGCTGGCGTCCCGAGCGGGGACGGCGTTCACCGAGGCGTTCAACACCACGTCGCGGGTGGCCGTCGCCCTCACCCTCGTGGCCGCGGCCGTGGTGGCCGCCGTCTTCAGCCGCGGGTCCGAGGCCGCGGCCAACGCCCAGACCTCCGAGCCGTCCACGCCCCCGATCCCCGTCGAGCCCGAGCTGGCACCCGACGCGTCCTGACCCGCCGCCCGGCCGGCCACCGGGTCACGGGGACCGCGCGTCTCGGTCCTCCTCACGACCGTCGCGCCCTTCCACTACCGCCAGAACGGTGTTCGAGCGGGTGAAGGAGATGGTGAACGGGCTGCGGAAGCTGGTGGGCGAGCTCGAAAGGCTCGGCCCTGCCAAGGTGACCACCCTCGACCGCCTGGGCCGGTCCTGCCGCTGGCACCACCACCTGAACACCTACGGCGGCTACCGCCCGAAGAACGACCGGGCGAATGGCGGTGGTCGGGGCCGGCAGCAGATGAGGGCGTGGGCCGCTCGTGTCACCGCGGGTCGAGGGCCTGGCGAAGGGCCTCGCCGAGCAGGTTGAAGCCGACGACTACCACGACGATGGCGAGCCCCGGGAAGAGGGCGAGCTGGGGCGACGTCTGCAGCGAGCGCTGGGTGGCGGCCAGCATGCGGCCCCACTCGGGGCTGGACGGGTCGCCAACCAGGCCGAGGAAGCTGAGACCGGCCGCCTCGAGGATGGCCAGGCCCATGCCGAGCGTGGCGGCGACGATCACCGGACCGACCGAGTTGGGGAGGACGTGGTGGACCACGATCCTGGGCCGGGGCACACCCGTCGCCGTGGCCGCGGCCACGTAGCCGCTCTCCAGCTGGGCGGCCATGGTCGAACGCAGCAGCCGGGCGACGAGCGGAGCCGAGGTCACGCCGATGGCGATGGTCGCCGGGAGCAGCCCCGGGCCGATGGCGGCGGCCACGGCGATGGCCAGGAACAGGGCCGGCACGGCGAGGAGCACGTCGACCAGTCGCATCAGCACGGCGTCGACCCACCCCCCGAACCCGGCGGCAAGGGCGCCGAGCACCACCCCCAGCATCATGCCGATGGCGACGGAGCCCACACCCACCACGAGGGAGTGGCGGGCGCCGTAGATGACCCGCGAAAGCTCGTCGCGCCCTTGCTCGTCGAGCCCGAGGGGGTGCTCGGCCGACGGGCCGGGGACCCGTCCGGGCCGGATGTCGGTCAGGTCACCGGCGAGCGGGTCGTAGGGGGCGAGGAGCGGCGCGAACACGGCGACCAGCACGAACCCGCCGACGATCATCAGCCCGGCCATCCCCGAGCGGCTGGCCCGCACCCGTCTCCAGAGGGCGACCGCGGGCCCGGTCGACACCTGCGGCTGCAGCACCTCGACGTGGGCCAGGCTCACGACGTCTCCCGGCCGCGCGTCCGGGCAGGGGCGGTCCGGCCGCGGCGGCGGGCGGCTGCGGTCATCGTGCCTCCCGCACCCGCGGGTCCAGGGCGGGGGCCGACAGGTCGACGGCGAGGTTGACCACGACGAAGACGAGGGCCACCAGGAACAGGCCGCCCTGGAGGGCGGGGTAGTCCCGGGCCACGATGGCCTGCTGGAGCATCGAGCCCAGGCCACCCCAGGCGAAGACGATCTCCACGAGGGCGGCGCCGGACAGGAGGGCGCCGGCCAGAAGCCCGGTCACGCTGGTGAGGGGGAGGAGGGCGTTCCGGAGCACGTGCCCGCGGTCGACGTCGACGGCGGCCAGGCCCTTGGCGTGGGCCGTGCGCACGTAGTCCTCGCCGGCGACGTCGAGCATGGCCGCGCGCGTGATGCGGGCGACGAACGCCAGGGGAGCGGCGGCCAGGGCCACGGCCGGCAGCACCAGGTGCCGCAGGGCGTCGAGGAAGGCGGCGCCGTCGAGGTCGAGCAGGGCGTCAAGGAGGTAGAAGCCGGTGGGGTGGGGGACGTCACGAGCCGCGTCCAGCCGCCCCGTGCTCGGCAGCCACCCGAGCTCGACGGAGAACAGGTACTTGAGGAGGAAGGCCAGCAGGAACGACGGGATGGAGACGGCGAGCAGGGACGCGCCGAGGGACAGGTGGTCGGGCCAGCGGCTCCGCCGGCGGGCGGCGACGAACCCCAGCGGGACGCCGCCGGCGATGGCGAGAACCAGGGCGGCCCCGGCCAGCTCGACGGTCGCCGGGAAGCGCCGGCGCAGCTCGGTGGTGACCGGCTGGCGCGACGTGAACGAGTCCCCGAGGTCGAACCGCGCCAACCGCACGACGTAGTCGGCGTACTGCCTGACGAGGGGCCGGTCGAGGCCGAAGGCGCGCCGAGCCGACTCTCTCGTCTCCGCCGTCCGTTGGTCGGCGGGGGCGAGGAGGGCCTCGGCCGGATCGCCGGGGAGGGCGCGCACCCAGACGAAGAGGAGCAGGGACAGGCCGACGAGCACGACGGCGAGCTGAAGGAGGCGGCGGGCCGCCATGGCCACGAACGGGGACCGGTGGTAGGTCAGGCGGCTCCCGGAGGGCCGAGGACGGCGGCCAGCTCCGAGCGCCCGGCGACGCCGAGAGCGGAGTAGACGCGTGCCAGTTGGTTGTCGACCGTGCGGACCGAGAGACCGAGGCGCTCGGCGATCTCGCGGCTGGGCAGGCCTACGGCGGCCAGGCCCGCAATGTGGCGCTGGCGGTCGGTCAGCCGTCGGACGTGGTCGCCGTCGAGGGCGGCCAGGGCGGGGGTGCGGGCCCCCTCGCAGTGGGCGAGCAGCGAGCGGGCCCGCTCGGCGGACGCCCGCGCCGAGGCCTGTCGGCCAGTTTCACGGTGCGCAGAGGCGGCCATGGCGGCCGCCTCTGCCGCCCACAGGTTGGCCCCGATCAGCGCGAACGAGGCGGCGACGCCGTCGAGGCAGCTCCCGCTGCCGCTGAGCGCCGCTTCTGCATGGGCGGCGTAAATGTCCCCCAGCGGGTCGGGCGGCAGCTCGGACAGCCGCCCGGCCACGTCTGTACTCACCCCGCCCAGCCGGACCAGGTCGTGCAGGGCGGACGCTTCGGCCGGGATCTGGCCCTGGCTGCGGGCCACGTCGGCCGCCTCCCGGCACAGCCGGCGGGCCTCGCCGACCGCACCTCGAGCCGCCTCCACCCACCCCCGAGCCCGTGCCAGCCACGGCTCGAACGTCTCGAAGGCGCCGAGCCCGAGGCCCTGGTCGTAGAGGTCGGCCGCCGCCGCCACATCGCCAGCCAGTGCCGTCGCCTCGGTGAGCGCCAACAGCACGGGCCGCTCCTGGCCGGCCACGTCGTGGCGGCGGACCAGGGCGAGGGCCTCCGAGATCCGCCGCTGGGCGGTGCGCACCTTCCCCTGGAAGAGGGCGCTGGTGCCCACCGGCATGGCGAACTGCACCGCCACCTCGTAGCACCCTTCGTCGAGGGCCCGCTGGAACGTCTCCAGGGCGAGGGCCTCGGCATCGACCATGCGCTCCCGCATCAGCATCCGCCACTTGCAGCTCAGCAGGCTGGCCTCGACGAGGCGAAGGTCCCGCCCCAGGCGGGTGGCGGCCTGCAGCCCCCGGTCGGCCGCGGCCTCGGCCCTGTCGCGCTCGCCCCTGGATGCGAAGGCGTTGGCCGCCACCGCCATGCCCCGCACCAGGCGGCCGTCGGAGATCCCCGGACGCTCGACGACCGGGAGCACGGCGGCCAACGCCGCGCCGTAGCGCCCGTCGTACTGGGCCAGCTGCCCTTGGAGGAGGGCCAGCTCGTCCCGGCAGTCCACGTCGGTGACGGTCTCGTTGGCGGCGGCGAGGACGGCGTGGCCGTCGGAGGCACGGTGCAGGTTGAACAGGAGGTTGCGGGCCCGCACCAACACGACACGGGTGCGCCGGTCGTCGTCGACCGCCTGCTCGCCCAGCCGGGCCAGGAGGAACTCGGCCGCCTCACCGTCGCGGCGGCCGGTCAGCGCCTCGGCCAGGAGGAGCTCGGCCTCGAACCCACCGCCGGCGTCGACCGCGGCCCGAGCCAGCCGCTCGGCCAGCTCGTGGTCGAGGAGGGCCTCGGCCTGGCGCCCCGAGGCCACGGCCAGAGCTGGGTCGAGCTGCCCAAGGGAGTCGAGGCGCCAGGTCGCCAGCCGGAGCAGGTCACCCGCCCGCCGTAGCGGCGTCGCCTCCAGGGCGTCGGCCAGCGCCGTGCGCAGGGCCCGGGCCCGTAGCACCAGGTGGGGCCGCAGCACCTCGGCGTAGAGCGGGTGGGCCAGGCGCACCTGGGTGCGGCGGCGGTCCGTCTCGGTGGTCAGGATCCCCCTGGCCTCGAGCGACGCCACCGCCCCGTCCGTCGCCAGCCGGTGCACGGTGGCCACGTCGAGGCTCCCGGCCACCGCGAGGAGCTCGGCCAGGCGCCGCTCGGCCGGGTCGAGCTGCCCGATCCGCGCGCCGATGACCTCGACCAGGCGGTTGCCGGCCGGGACCGCTCCGGTGCGGCGCCACACGTCGCCGTCGTGCACGAGGGTCGCCGACTCGACCCCCTGGAGCACCAGCTCCCGGAGAAAGAGCGGGTTCCCTTCGCTCTCCCGCCACAGCTCCTGCGCCGTCCGGACGTCGACGTAGCCGCCCAGGGCGTCGGCCACCAGCCGGGCGACCTCGCCCCTCGAGAGGCTCTGCAGCTCCAGGCGGGCGGCCAGCCCGTGCTCCCACAGGGCGACGACCGGATCGGGCGCCGGCTCCCCGCTGCGCACTCCGACGATCAGGAAGGCGGTGCCGGCCACCGCCAGCCGGTGGACCAGAGCCGCGGACCGGGGGTCGAGCACGTGAGCGTCGTCCACGGAGAGGACGAGCCGGCGACCGCGCGCCGCTCGGACGACCGAGGCGGCCGCGGCCTGGAGGAGCTCGGCCTCGTCGTCGCTCGGAACCGACACGGGGTAGGCGGCGAAGGCGGCGAGAGGGATGCCGGACGTCGCCGCGAAGCCGCCGACCGACGAGGTGGCACAGCCGTCACGGGCGGCGCGGGCGACGGCCTCCTTGAGCAGCCGCGACTTGCCGACCCCGGCCGCGCCGGCGACGACCACCCCGCTGCAGCCGGGTGTGGCCCGCGCCTCGGCCACGACGGCCAGCTCCTCTTCCCTCCCGACGAGCGGCCACGTCCGCATCACGCGGGGACGACTGTACCCGGCGCCGCCCTCGGGGCTACCGGGCGTAGCCGGCGGTAGCGAGGCTCTCGATGGGCCCGATGGGGTGGGGTTGGTAGCCCGTGACGGCACGGGACATCACCATGAGCGGCCGGACGTGGAGGACGGGCACCGCCGGGAGCTGCTCCATCAGCAGGCGGTTGGCTTCCTGGTACATCGCCGTCCGCCGACCCGGGTCGACCTCGACCCGGGCGCTGCGCAGGAGGTCGAACAGCCTCTGGTGCTCGAAACCGAACGCCGGCCTCGGGTTGGCGAACTGGCCGAGGAAGCCGTCCGGGTCGACGTCGGAGTAGACGGCGCCGAAGTACATCTGGGCCGTACCGGAGACGACGGCCCGCACGTAGTCGGGCTGGAAAGGGGCGGGCCTGCCCACCACTCGGAACCCCACCCGCTCGAGGTCGGCCTTGACCGCCTGGAACTCCCCTTCAGGATCGACGAGGTGAGGGAGGCTCGTACCCGTCGGGTACCAGAGCTCCAAGGTCGGATCGTCTGCGCCCGACTCGTCCAGTAGGCGCCGGGCCCGGTCGGGGTCGTACGGGTAGGTCCGCACGTCCTCGGCGAAGCCGGCGACGAACGGCGGGACGAACGCGGTGGCCAGCAGCGTGTCGGGGAGGTACTTGGCCCTGACCCACGCCTCCCGGTTGATGGCATGGGCGATGGCCTGGCGGACCTCGAGGTTGCGGAGCAGGGGAGTGGCCTGGTTCAGGGCCACGTACGACACGTTGAGGGGCTGGCGCATGTGGACCTGGAAGCCGGCCCGGCGCAGCGGGACCACGTCGGCCGGGTCGACGGGCTCGTACCCGTCGATCTCGCCGCTCTCCAGGGCCTGCCGGCGGGCGGCCCCGTCGCCGATGGCCCGGAAGACGAGGCGTTCCAGGGTCGGGGCGCCGCCCCAGTAGTCGTCGTTGCGGACGAGGACCAGGCGGTCGTCACGGATCCAGCTCTCGAACCGGAAGGGCCCTGTTCCCACCGGGTGCTCGGTGCCGAACGTGCCCTCGAACCGGGGCGGCGTCCCCGACCACTTGTCGGCCTCGTAGCGCCGAAGGGCGTCGGGGCTGGCCATCCCGAAACCCCAGGCGGCCAGGGCCGAGAGCATGCGGGGGAGGGGCTGGGTGAGGCTGAGCGTCACGGTGTCGACGGCGCGGGGCTGGCACGAACGGAAGACGCTTTGCTCGGGGGAGTCCGGCAGGTCTTTGGTGGCGAAGCCCTCGAAGTATGTCCGCCACGGCCCCGACAAGGACTCGGCCTGGAGGATGCCGCGCGCGTTGTACCAACGGTCGAAGTTGGCGCACACGGCCGAGGCGTCGAAGGCGGTCCCGTCGTGGAACCGCACGCCGGTCCGGAGCCGGAACGTCCACGTGCGGCCGTCGGGCGACGCCTCCCACGACTGGGCCAACCCGGGGACGATGGTGGTGGTGCCGGGATCGTGCTTCACCAGCGTCTCGAAGATCTGCGACGCCACCCGTGAGGCGGACACGTCACGGGTCCGGGCGCCGTCGAGCACGACCGGCTCGGACGGATAGGCGAGCACGAGGGTCGCCTTGCGCCCCCCGTCCCCGCCGTCGTCGCCGCAGGACACGGCCAGCAGCGCGGCGGCCAGGACGACGCCGGCGATGCGGCTTGCCCTCATTCGGCGACCCCTACCTCCCTGTCGGTCGGGGCGATGGTAGGAGCGGCGGTCACGGCGAGTACAGCCGGGGCCGTTTTGAGTACCCGGTTGCTCATGACAGGACGGGCTCCCGTCCCTATGTTCGGCGGTATGGATCGGGCCCTCGCCCTCCAAGAGCTGCCGAAGGCCTATGCCGACATTCTCAGGTGGCGGGACGACGGGGATTCGGACGAGGAGATCGCTTCCCGGCTGGGTATCCAGGCCACGTCGTTGCCACTCCTCGTTCGAGTCGCCGAGGCCAAGCTCGTGCCCCTCGTCTGGACCGACACGCGCGGACCGTAGGCCGCCCGGGCCGGGACGCGTGCACCGGCCGTCGGTCCCCGTACCCGGGAATCGGCGCACCGGCGGCAATGCGGATTCGGAATCTCGCCCAGAAGCAGCTCACGACGGACTGGACGAGAACGGCGACGAGTTGCCGGTGCACGCGTATGAAGGGGGATCATGTGGGCATGGACGTGCAGGAGTGGTTGAGCTCGGCCCGGCAACAGATGTCCAGCCAGGTCTTCGGCGAGCCGTGCGAGAGGGACGGGGTGACCTTGATCCCCGTCGCATCCATCCAGGGAGGTGGAGGTGGCGGGAGCGGACCGAAGGAAACGGGGGGCGGCGGCGGCTACGGGCTGAGGGCGCGACCGGTCGGTGCCTTCGTGATCAAGGGCGGCGACGTGATGTGGCAGCCCGCCGTCGACGTGAACCGGGTCGTTGTAGGGAGCCAGCTGTTCGTCGTGGTCGTCCTGCTGCTCGTCCGATCGATGGTGAGGAAGCGCAAGAGGCGCTGACGGGCGCGTCCGGCGGCGCGCCTCCGTCGACCGGGGGAGACCGAGATCAGCCCCGGGGGGGACGACGCCCGTCCGCCCTTTCCGTACGGTCGTCGTAGTTGACGACCTGTGAAAGGAGGACCGATGCCGAGGACGACGGCAGGTGAGTGGTCGACGACCGTACCGGGCGGCGGCGCGCTGGTCGGCATATGGGGCGGGGTGGTGGCGATGAGCCTGTTCGCCCCCGACCTGGTGTCGGGCAGCGAGCACGAGCACCTCCCGATCGCCGCACTGACCACGTGGATCTGGGGCGTGGTCGCCTCCCGGGCAGTGCTGACCACGCTGGTCCGGCTCTCCGACGCCCGGAGCGACCAGCTGCGGGGACAGCTCGTCGGGTTCATCGCCGGCGTGTGGGCTGTCGCCGCGCTGGTTGCGATCCTCGCCCCCGAGATGGTCACGGGGTCCGATCCCACCCGGCTGCCGATCGCCGCCCTGCTCGCTCCCATGGCCGCCACCGCCCTGACCACGGGGGCATGCGAGATGGCCGCCGCCTTCGTCGCCCGTGCCGGGCGGGAGTCGTACCCGGCCGGTTGCTCGAGCCAGAGGTAGGACCGCCACCCGCGTCGCGCCGGGCAGGTGCCAGCCGCGAAGCGCCGACCGGTCCACACCCTCGACCAGGGCCCGGACGTCGTCTTCGACGGGAGCCGCCCGCTTCGGCCCTCGCCTTCGGCCTTGTGGAGTGAGGCCATATGGCGGTATGGCCTGCGTCGCCAACCGGCTCTCGCGCAGTTTGACGAGGAGTTGCTCGCGACGCCCGACGAAGGGGCCGCCAGGTCTGGCCGTTCTCGTTCCGACCTGATCGGCAAGGCCATCGAGCGCTACCTGGCAGAAGACCTCTCGACCCGCCTCGATGCTGCGGTGGTGGCGGGGCATCAACGGGTGCCGCAGGAGCCCGACCGCCAACGGCGGTGAGACTCGGCACGCGCGATTGTAGAGCGACAGAAAACTGACAGTGGTGACGCCAGCAAGATGACAGTCGCCTCGCAAGGCAAGATTGGGTCACTCCCCAGCCCTGGCCGAACTCGAGCAGCGCTCGCTCGGCGCTCGACCGGCCGAACCGAACCGTGCGGCCACCGCCGAGCGAAGGGCCTGCCCCGACACACCATCCGTTTCGAGGCGTCGACCTCGCGTATCCCGACGGTCCGCTGGTGTTCGAGCACCTCGACCTCACCGTGGCCGCGGGCACCTCCCTGGCCATCGTGGGTTCAAACGGCGCGGGAAGACGACGCTCGTCGTCTCTCGTAAACACCATTCGGGCATGGCTAGCGCCTTCGCGGTTGAACCTTCCTCCCCCGCCCTATAACGGAACTCTCCACCTCGTGGAGGTAATAGGCCGTTCCGGGCTTCGCAGCCTCAGCCCAGTCACGCGCAGCGTCCTCGGTTAAGTGCGGCGATGGGCGGGGGCTCGGTTCGTCCTCGAATCTGACGTAGTAAGGCATCTCCCCGTTATATATCCCCGGCCTTTCCCGATCAGGGGAGCCTCAGCCTAGGAGCCGGTCCTCAGAGTGGGGAGCCTCTAGGTCGGCGGCTCGTCGGCCAGCATCTCGTCGACCAGGCGCTCGACCGCATCTCGCTTGCTGTCGGGCAGCTTGGCGATTCTGTCGGCCAGGCTCCTGGGAATCGCCTCGGGGTGGATAGGGCTGGCCGTGCGAGTGAAGGTCAGCACACGGTTTGCATCGAGGCGTCGTTGACCCGTCCCGTCACCCCCGTGGGCGCGGGGGCGACGGCGTCGTTGGCCAGAGGGGAGCGCACCGAGTCCAGCCGGCCGCCGCTGGCGGCCGAGTACCCGAAGTCGGTCAGCACCCCGCCCGGGACCTCGATGCGGGTCAGCTGCTCTTCACGGCTGGTTGATCCCGGCCTTTGCCCGCCACTCACCGCAATGTGCAAGGCCAACTTCGCGGTGGTGTAAGTCTGATTATCCCCGATTCGTTGAGCCAGTCAGCCCCAGATCAAGGCGGCGATCGAAGCCAGGACGAAGAAGCCACCGACCAGGGCAACCATAATTTCTCCTGCCTTAGTATTCTGGTTACGAAGGGGGAACGCCTGCCGCCAAATCAGCATGGCCTGACCCAGTGGCCGCCGGACCAAGATCAATACAATGCCCAAGAGGCCGAACAGCAGAACTACCATGTGCACCTCCGTTGGCCCGCGTTGGTCTGCCGCCGTGGCCTGCTGCTCAGCATCCCAACCTGCCACGATGGGACGAATAGCTTGACGTGCTCGAAAGCGCTTCACGATAGGAACCGCACGCACGATGGAGTAGGCGCCGTGCTGCGTACGAGATGGTCCTGCCGGAAAGCCCGCGCAACTTGTTGACCCACGTGTAGGTGGCACTCGCGTGCACACCCACTCCGAACCCAAGGCCACCGATGATGCTGTGATACTGATCTCCATTCGCGCCATCCCACAGGCATCCGGAGACAGATGGTCCAATCGCCACTGGCGGCAGTGGGATGTTCGCGCTTCCGCAAGCTGACCATCCGGCGATGTCACCGACGGTTGGGGCATTGGAGTAATAGTATCCGAACGAAGCACCCCAGTTGGCACCGACAGCAAAGCCAGCCCACCAGATGACGGCCCTACTGCCGGCGTCGTCCGTCACGAAGCAAGCCCCGGCTTCACCGCCATAGATCCCCACGATTTCAACGTTTCCACATATGCCGGAAACGGCCGTCCCCTCCAAGTCGTATGCGTTGACAGGGTCCCCGCACGCGTATTCATACGCGTTGCACGACCCGCCCTCCACGGGATCGACCTCGAGGAACCGCCCCAGCGACGCAACATACGGCCTTGCCCCCATCTCGATGGTGGCCAGCGACCCCTCGTGCTCGAGCGGTCGCTGATGCTGGCCCAGCCACCCGTAGTCGAAGTCGCCGGCCTCGTTGTCGGGCAGGGCGGTGAGGGAGCGGCCGAAGGGATCGTAGGTGGCGGTGGCCCCCACCTTGGCCCCAGTGGCATCCGCGGTGGCCATGACGTCGCCGTGGATGTTGGGGTAGCTCCAGCGGTCGCCGTTGGGCCCGCCCTTGGCATACAGCACGCCGCCGACCAGGGAGAAGGTCCGCTGCTGGCCGACCAGCAGCAGGCCGTGGTTGACGACGGCCGGGCTGTCGCCGGGGCCGGCGTAGCCGTAGCGGGCCACGGTGTTGCCGGCGACCTTGCGCTCGACGATGCGATCGGTGGCGTCTCGGATGTAGGTCACCGACGTTCCCCCGTCGGTGGTGGCCACGTGGCGGTCGGCACCGTCATAGACCAGCGCCTGGGTGCCCAGGGTGGTGGTGTTGCCGTGGGCGTCGTAAGCCGGGGTGCCCACCGCCGGGTCCGAGGAGGACACCAGCCGGTCCGCCGCGTCGTAGCAGTAGGTGGTGGTGGCGCCGTTGTCGGTGACCGCCCGGCGGTTGGTGTTGCGCCCGGCGTTGGCCACCGGGCAGCCCGTCGCATCTCCGAAATCGTAGGACAGGCTGTGCCCGCCCACGCTGCCGGCGATCAACCGCCCGGCGGGGTCGTAGGCGAAGGTGCTGGCCGCCCCGCCGTCGACGGTGTTGGTCAGCACCCGCCCCGACTGGGAGCGGGTGACAGCGTCGGTGGACATGGTCTGGTTGGACGGATTCACCCAGGTGAGGGCCGTTGTGCGCCCCCCCTGGTCCCGGCCCACGGCCGACAGCCGCGTGCCGTTGCCGTAGGTCACCGAGGCCAGCTCGCCGGCGGCGTCGTAGGCCGGGGTGGCCACGGTGGCTCCGTCGACCTTCTGGGCCGTGGGCCGCCCGGCCGCGTCGTAGGTCGTCTCGGTGCTCTGCAGCAGGCCGGGGCCGGAGGTGGAGACCAGGCGTCCCGGCTGGTCGTAGGTGGAGGTGGTGGTGTTGCCGGCGGCCTCGGTGTAGGAGACCGTGCGTCCCAGGAGGTCCACGGTGGTGGTGATGGTGCCGGCGGGGTCGGCCACCGAGGTCTTGAGCCGGTTGCCGCCCACCGCCCAGTTGTAGGTCACGGTGCGGGCGGGCTGGCCCCCGAAGGCGGGGACGCTGCGGGTGAGGGGCCGGCCCCGGGCGTCGTAGGTCACACAGCTCCAGGCCTCGTTGCCCACCCGGGAGGCGACGGGGCGCCCGGCGGCGTCGTAGACCACCTCGGTGACCCGCGGGCTTTGCGGGCCGGGACCGTCGGGGTCGGGGGCGGTGGTCGTCTTGGGCAGCCCGCCCTGGTTGGCGGCCGCCCCGCCGGGGCAGGGGTTGGTCCGGCTCTCCGTCGGCCCGTAGTGGGCGTAGGTGGTGGCGTTGCCGGCGGGTAGGGTGCGCGACAGGCGGCGGAAGAACTTGCCCGCCCCCGGATCCTCATAGGCCGTTGCCGTGGTCAGGTTCAGCTGCCCGGTGCCGGGGTTGAGGGTCACGGCGGTGGGCAGTCCGGTCTCCGGACGGGCGTAGGCCGCAGTGGTCACCAGGGGCGGTGCGCCCGGGGAGGCATCGGCCACGGTGGTCGTGGTGGCCAGACCGTAGCGGGGGGTCAGGCCGCCCAGAGGGCTCCAGGCCGCCGCCCCGGGCGCCGAGCGCTCGAGGGACAGCGACGGAGAGGGGCCGGGGCGGTAGTCGACGCGGATGCGGTGGCGGCCGGGGGAGACCACCGCGGTGGCGGCCACGGCCTCCTCGTCGACCCAGAGCGTCGAGGTGCCTGAGCCCGAGATCCGCAAATTGGACTGAGCGGCCAAGGTCACCTCGGCGCTGAAGCGCCCCGACCAGGTCGATCCCAGCGCCGGATCGGGAGATCCTGAGGGCCAGGAGGCGACCAGGGCCCCGCCGGCGTCGCCCACGGTGGCGTGCAGGCGGGGAGCGCCGGCCATGGCGGCGTTGTTCCAGTAGGTGGCCGCCGCCCCGGCCAGGGTCTCGTCGTAGGCGGTGGCGGTGTGGGCCATGGGGGCGCAGCTCCCGTTGGGCTGGCGGTCCGATCCGAAGCAGGCCGCAGGGGCCGGGCCGTAGGCGTGGATGGGCCGGCCGGCGCCGTCATAGAGGGTGGTGGACATGCGCCCGGCGGCGTCGGTGGACGACAGCTGGCGGTCCGGCACGGCGCCGGCGAAGGGATCGCCCTCCCAGGTGGCGGTGGCCACCCGGCCGGTGGCGTCGGTGTCGCTGAGCAGGCGCCCCACGGCGTCGAAGGTCACCTTGCGGGCGAAGCCCTGGGCCGACTGGTTCAGGCCGGCCACGTGGACCAGGGTCTGGTTGGGACCGGCGTAGTCGTAGCTGTGGGCCAGGCGGGGGGCCTCGGGGGAGGACCCGGCGTTGGCCACCGGGGCGGTGAGCGATCCCACCCGGGTGTCGGTGTAGGCCACCAGGGTCCGGGTGCGGTCGTCGTCGGGGGCGCCGCTGGCCACCGCGTCGGCGCCCCGGGGGTCGCGCACCTTGGCCAGCCGGGGCAGGTTCCTGACATCCAGGCCGTAGGCGAAGTCGGTCACCTCGCCGCCGGGGTTCTCCACCCGGGCCAGGTGCCCGGCGGCGTACCACAGCCGGGTGTCGGTGTTGTTCCAGTAGCGGATGTTGCACAGCATGCCCGGCGGAGGGCCGGCGTCGAAGCCGGGGGGCGGGCTGGGGCAGATGCCGTTGCCGGCATAGGACAGCTCCAGGCTGCGGTCCGAGACCGGATCCTTGATGGTCTTGAGCCGCAGGGGGCTGCCTTGCCAGCCGTAGACCACCGCCGCGGGGTTGGCCTCGTCGATGGGGCTGGTGGCCGAGATCAGCCGCCCGCCGGCGTCGAAGCTGTAGGTGGCCCCGTCCGCGTCATGCAGGGTGAGGTTGCCGGCCCCGTCACGGGCCAGCACCGCCTCCACCCCGGGCGGGGGCCGCCAGCCCGAGCCCGTCCAGGTCCACACCTCGGTGCCCCCGAAGGGATCGGTGAGCACCGCGGTGTCGCCCACCAGGGCCGCGGTGTAGCCCAGGGGCGCCCCGCCGGCCGACATGGTCCAGCCCAGGGGCAGCACCGGGCGCTCCACCGACAGCCACGAGGGCGGGACGGCGATGCTGCGGGGGGCGTCGTTGGCCCCGAAGGGCCCGGTGAGGGCCATGCCCGCGGTGGCGCCGCCGACGCGGTCGTAGTACTCCACGGTCAGGGCCACGCTCTGGTTGGCGCCCAGGCTCCGGGCCGGGGTCATCACCGGCTCGGCGCTGCCGTCGAGCCATTGATCGACGACCAGGGCCCCGTCGAGCCACACCTTCATCCCGTCGTCGCGGGCGAAGAAGAAGGTGTAGCTGCCGGCCTTGGGCACGGTGACGAAGCCGCTCCAGCGGACCAGGAAGTGGTCAGCGTCGACGCCGGGGGCCGGGGCGGTGCCATACCAGCGGAAGCCGAAGGAGGGGTCCCGGCGCACCAGCACCGGGGTCTTGTTGGCGAAGCTGCGGCTGTCTGTCGGATCGTTGTAGTAGGCGCCCTCCAGCCCGGCTCCGGGCTGGGTCAGGGTGGCCAGGGAGTTGTAGGCCAGGTCGACGCCCACCGGGCCGCCCACGGTGGCCATCTTCGGCCCCGCCACCCCGGCGGTCAGGTTGCCCGAGGCCAGGTTCACACTGAGGGGCCCCACGGAATCCGAGGGGGTGGCCGGGGCCGCCCCCAGGCCGGGCTCCACCCGCAGGGACCGGGGGGCGGCGGGAGGACCGAACAGGCTGCCGTCCCAGGTCCAGGCGTGCCAGTGGTAGGTCACGCCCGCCGTCAGGGCGCTGGGAGGCACGTCGAAGAAGGGCTCGGAGACCCAGCCCGAGTCGATGGCCTGGCGGCCGGTCTCGCCGTCGGAGTCGGTCGTGCCCCGGAACCAGTAGCGCACGGCGTCGCCGTCGGGGTCGACGACCGCGTTGACCGCCACCCGGGGCCCGGGGGTGGGGACCACGGCCCCGTCGGCCGGGGCGGCCAGGGCGGCCGTAGGCGGGGGGCGGTTGTAGGTGATGGTGAGGGTGGGGGCGGTGGCCGCCCCGGCCTCGGCCGCGTAGATGCCGGCGTAGTAGGAGGTGTCGAACTCCGAGGCCGCGGGTGCGGCCAGCTGTATGCCGTGATTGGGGGCGCCATCGCCGACCCAGCGCGAGGCCAGGGCGGTGATGTTCACGTCGACCCAGGCCGCCGGGCAGGCGTTGCCGTGCCCGAAGCCCGGTGCCGGCGAGGCGCCGGCGGCGTCGAGGCCGGGCTGGGTGTTCCAGGTCACCGCCGCGCTCCACGCCGCCCCCACCCCGGCGACGTTGAGGCTCCGGGAGGCACAGGTGAAGGAGTAGGCGTTGTAGACCGAGACCTTGGCTGCGGTGACCACCGTGGTGGGGTTGGGCAGGGTTCCCAGGTCGAACTTGAGCAGCCCTCGGGAGGTGTGGGTGCCGTCCCAGCTGCCGACGGTGATCCACGAGGAGCTGTCCTGGCGGGAGTTGGCGTGCTCCAGGTTGGTCACCGTGGTGTCGATGCCGCCCGCATCGGCGGTCTTGGCGGTGAACACCGGGTCGATGCGCACCGGGTAGGCCCGCTCGGGGGCGGCGGCCCAGGCCTGGTCCACGCCCACCTCGACGGTGGCCACGCTGGTCCCCCCGGCGCCGGCCGTGGTCTCGCCCAGGCGCAGGCTCACCGGGGTGACCGAGCCGGCCCTGTTGGCCGCGTCGAAGGCCAGGCCGCCGCCGAAGGAGGCCACCACCGCCCCGGTCCCGTCGATGAGGTCCACTCCGGTGCCGGCTTGGCGGGCGCTCACGCCGGGGGGCAGGACCAGCTCGTCCAGGTAGGTCGTGCCCGCGGCGGCGTCGGGGACCACCACCGTCTCCTCGAAGCCGGTGGTGGTCAGGGCCACGGTGAGGTCCCGGCGGCCCAAAGCGCCCCGGTAGGAGGCGGTGCGCCCCTCCACCGAGGCGGCGACGCCCCTGGCATCGGGATGGCGCAGCTCGACGGTGCCGGCCGAGGTGTCGACGGAGG
>DATAAD010000005.1:0-35745 GCA_036260295.1 Acidimicrobiales bacterium
CGGCGCAGCTCGCCGCCTCCTCCTGCAGCATCGCGCTTCCCCCGCTGGAGGAGGTGACCGAGGTGAGCCGCCAACGCCTGACGGTTCGTGGACGCCAGCTCCGGGCGGCTGGAGCAGTATTCGAGGACGCTGCGCACGAGAGCACGGGTGGATTCGCAGAAGCGGTCGTCGAACCCTCCCGGGTTGAGAGCCTTGGCGTCGGCGATGCAGCCCCCACCGCACACCCCTATGCCGATGCAGCCGTGGCAGGACGGCGTGAGGACGGGGAGGTAGCGCGACCAGGCGTCGATCGACGTGTCGGGCTCCACGTTGTTGGTGCAGTTCATCCACCGGCCGCCCGGGTGGTAGACGCGCTTGGTGCCGCACGCGCTGCAGTCCTTGATCAGCGACTTGCCGCGGATGATCGGAGTGAGGCGGCGGGCGATCTGGTCGATGTACACCCCGGTCTCGATGCTGAAGCGCAGGAGGCGGACGAAGGCGTCCGTGATCGGCCCGACCTGGAGGTCCTCCATGGGAGCCTTGGCCAGGTAGTGCTTGGGGTTCACCCCGAAGCTGTCGGGGTTATAGCGCTCCATCAGGTAGCGGACATGATCCTCGATGGTGTCGATGTTGTGATCGGCCATGACCATGGCGATGCCAAAGGGCACACCGCTGTTCTTCAAACGGTCGAGGGCGGCAAAGATCTGGTCGGTCACGGCCCGCTCCTTGGGCCCGAAGCGCGCCTCGCCGGTGGCCTCCGGGTCGCCGTCGGCCGAGAGCAGGAGCACCGCTTTCGTCCCCCGCAGGCGGGACAGCACGTCATCGGTGAGAAGCGTCCCGTTGGTGTAGATGACGACGGTCACCGGCGACGCCTCGACGAAGCGGAAGACGATGTCCGGAACGGTCAGGGGTTCGCCTCCGTGGAGGATCACGACGCCGTGAGCCGGCATCGCCCGGACCTCTTCCAGCAACATCTCGATCTCGGGCTCGGCCAGCGTGCCCGCGCCCTTCTTCGGGTTGAGGAAGTGCGAGCAGTAGGAACAGCGGAGGTTGCAGCCCTCGGTGACATGTATCTGGAGCACGGCTGGCTCCTCCGGACCGAGCTCGAACACCAGCTCCTGCTCGTCGAGCGGGGAACGGTCGGGATCGAAGGACCACTCCATCCGCATCGGGGCGTACTGGCAGCGTCGGCCGTCGACCTCGAGCTCCACGGGGGTGTCGAGATAGCGGACCGTCTCCACCTGCCCGGCGCTCGATGCAGGCGGGGCCTCGAGCGTGGCGTCGCTCCGGCGGAAGCCCGCCGGCTTTTTTCCCAGCGTCACCGGCGTCACCGTCATCGTCCGCCTCCTTCCGCCACGGTCGCTGCCGCGGCCCGTCCGTCCCCTACTCTCCCACCCGAGCGCCGGGGGGCGCCACCACTTCAAGCTTTCGTGCGATCGCTTCAGCGAGGGCGCGGGTCCGGGCCCCCGCCTCGTTCCGGCCCGTGAGTCTCCTCTCGAAGGGACCGTGAATGAGCGCGTCCAGCCCCGCCTCCGTCACCAGGCTGGCCGGCGTCACTCCGGCCAGGTCCTGCAACATGTAGTCGGCGAAGGCGTCGAGCCGGGCCGGCCGACCGGCTCTCAACTCCCGTGTTACCCGCGCGAGCGTCCTGCCCCGCGCCACGTTGTTGTCGACCACCAGGACGGATCGCCCCCGCACGTCCTCGAGGGTGAGGTCGAGGGGGCGGTAGACGAGCGACGGGTCGAGGTGGGACCCGGACGGGCGGGTGCACACGACGTGGCGGAGCCTTCCGGTCGGGTAGCCGCACAGTTCGAGGAGCAGGGCAAGGGGGAGACCTCCGCGAAGGACGCAGACGACGAGGTCGTAGGTCCCGCTCAGGGCGATCTCCTCGATCGCCGCCACCAGCCCTTCGGGCAGTCCCTCCAGCCGGTAGTCGCGGTAGATCTTGTCTACGAACGGGCCGCGGTGGCCCATCGAGGCGTAGGCCGCCGCGAATTGGACGTCGAACACGGCCCGGGTCAGCCGTGCGAGCCCGGTGACGAGGGCCGCGTCGGGCGCGAGCAGCGGGTGTCGGGGTTCGACATGCTCCTGGCCGAGGCGGACGAGGTGGCGGCAGAGGAAGCTCAGGGACCGGGCCAGGTCCGCGTCGGAGCCCGCCTCTCGCCGACGGGCTGCTCGCACCTCCTCGCCCAGGTGGAACGACAGCTGCTTGAGGTCGGGGTCCAGCTCGAGGCGCTCGCGCTCGGCGGCCGAGAGGAACGGAAGGCGCTCGCGGAGCGCGGCGACCAGATCCCGCCCAGCGGTGTACTGCTCCAGGAGGCCGGCCACCTCCGGGCGGGCGGTGGTCAGGCGTGTGGCGATGAGGCCCACGGCCTGGTTCAGGTGGTCGTGGAGCCGGCGCAGGTCGTGCTCGGTGCCGTCCCCGCTCACGAGCCGTGAGGTCCCGGCTTCAGTGGGTACACAACCTCTCCTTCGCTGCCCGCTGCGGGGTTGAGGTCGTGCCGGAGGGCGGCGGCCACGAGCGTCCGCTGGCCGTCGGAGAGAGGGACGTCCACCTCGGCGAGGGCGGAGAAGAGGCGCTCGCCCCCGTCCTGCCCGTAGGGCTCGTGCCCGGAGAGCAGCCACGTGCACAGAAGGAGCGTCAGCGGGGCCGTCTCGTCTCGCACCCTGCGCCAGAGCTGCTGGGCGGTCTCCGGCCCACTGGGGCCCCGGACGCCTGGCTGGGCGTGGGCGAAGACCTCGATCGCCGACTCGAGGAGCGGGCGCTCCGATTGGGCGAAGGCGAGAAAGCACTCACGCTGGTCCAGGTAGCCGGCCCCGTCCATGTCGCGATCGGCCGCCGCGGTCAGGTCGGCCAGCTCGATGGCCACTGGCGGGGGGACGGGTCCGGTCCGGATGAGGAGCGAGGACGCGATCCGGCGCTTGACCTTGAGCACGGCCTGGAACACGAGGCGCCGTGGGCCGGGCTCCAGGGACACCAGATCGGCGGCCGAGGCAGGGGGGATGGGCGTCGTCGCCCCGCGGGTGACGGCGGCGGCGTGGGCGCAGAGTGCGGTCCATCCGAAGAACAGCGTGCTCTCGGCCACGAACGCACTCGTGTCCTCGGGAACGTGAACCACGGCGTGAAACGAGCTGGTGCGGCCGAAGCGCTCGCGCATCGAGCCCGGGGCCGGGGTCAGGGCGAGCGTGGGGCCCTTTGTGCGGTACAGGCGTCCGCTGAGGCCGGAGGAACCGTCGTCGGCGACCCCGGCCACCAGCACCAACGCGCTCGGACCGGAGTCGAAGACCGCGTGGTGCAGCCACAGGGTGTCGCGAGGGATCTTGGACTGGAGCCGGTACAGACCGTCCACCAGGGCGGCCGGGATGGTGCGGACCTGCATGGCCACGGGCACGGCCCCGTGGCTCTCCTCCAGGTGGGCGAGGACGGCCGGGCCGGCCCCCGCGGCCAGGCAGTCAGGTCGAAGGACGACCAGGCTCAGCCGGTCGAGCGCGGCCCGATTCGCAGGGTGGAGGCCTTCGAGGAGCTGGGCCAGCGGGAGGCCTTCCCGCACTTCGCCCTCGGCCCGGGCCACGACTGCGGCCCAACTGGCGGGAGTCGGGGGACCGGCCCTGGCCGTCACGACCGCGAGAGCCCGGTAGCCGCGGCCGCGTCCGACATGGCTGCGAGCGCCGCGGCGAGCACGTCGGCCGGGTCGGCAGTAGCGTCGAGGGTGACGGTCACCCCCTCCGGGAGCAGCGACGGGAGCAGGGTGGAGGCCGCATCCTGATGTTGGCGGAAGTGGGCGAGTCGCAGGTCGAGGGGTGCGCCGCCGAGTCCCCACCGGGCGAAGGCCGCACCGATGCTCAGCCCGACCCGATAGTCGAGCCCGCACTCGAGCAGGTCGGGCTTCCCCTTCCGGTCGACGAGCCGGGCGAGCGCCGTCTCCACCGGCACTCTCACGTGGAGGACGAGGTCAGGCACGAGAGGGTCGCCGAAGTAGGAGCGGAGGGCGTCCAGGTCGATTCCCCGAAGGGCGAAGTAGACCAGGTGCGAGTAGTAGTACTTGTCGGCGAAGACGACGCTCCCGCCCGAGATCGCCGGCCTGATCACCCGCTCCACGCCCACGCGGTAGTCCGCCGCGGCCAGATGAGCGGAGCCCCGCTGGTCGAGGTCGTCCGCCTCGATGAGCCGCCACCAGAGCGCGGTGACCTCTTGGAGGAGATACCTCCGTACGCAAGTGACGGGCGCGCCACCGGCGACCAGGTGACGGGCCAGGTCCCGGATCAGGCTCGTCTTGCCGGCGCCGTCGATACCCTCGACCGCTATCAGCATCCTGTCATCGGGTGACGATCCTCCCGTCGCCCTCCCCTTCGCTCCGCGGACCGAAGCTACACGGCGATGGGTACGCCGCCGTCGCCCCGCCGCCTACGCTCGGCGGTCGTGGCCCCTACTTCCGACTTCTGGGGTGCCATCGCCGAGCTGGTGGCGACGAGCGAAGTGGTCGTCGAACGGCCCCGGGGATCCCGCCACCCCCGGCACCCGGCGGTGGTCTACCCGCTCGATTACGGGTATCTGGTCGGGACCCGCGGCGGCGACGGTGACGCCGTCGATGCGTTCATCGGGACCGCCGGTGACGGGCGGGTACGGGCGCTCGCGTGCACGGTCGACCTGCTCAAGCGGGACGTGGAGGTGAAGTTGCTCCTCGGGTGCACGGACGAGGAGGTCGCCGTGGCGGTCGAGTTTCTGGGGGCAGGAATGGGCGTCCTGCTGGTTGCGCCGAGACGGTAGCCCTGGTGGCGCGGGTGGAAGAAGTCGACGGCCCGGACCATCTGGATCCATTCGGCCTGGACGACCCCTACCCCGTCTACCAGCGACTGCGCGAGCACCACCCCGTCCACCTGGCCTCGACCGGGAACTGGCTGATCACCCGGTACGACCATTGCCTGGAGGTGTTGCACGGAGCGGGCTGGAGCAACGACGTCCGTCGTTCCGAGGCGTACCGCTCGCTTGTCGAGGCGGATCCGGGATCGCCGCTCGCCGAGGAGCTGTCCGAGCGGTCCTTCCTGTTCCTCGACCCTCCCGACCACGACCGCCTCAGGGCGGTCGTCGCCCCCGCCTTCTCGGTCCGAGCGGTCGCCCGGCGGCGCGCCCGGGTGAACGAGGTGGTCCACGCCCTGGTCGACGCCCTCGCCGGTGCCGGTCGGTTCGACGTGGTCGCCGACCTGGCCCTTCCCCTGTCGGTGGCGACCATCGGCGACCTGCTGGGCGTCCCCCGCCAAGACCACGGCCTGCTGCTGGGTTGGCGCGAGGAGGAACGGCGACCGAGGCAGGAGGCGATGCAGGGAGAGCGCAGCGCCGGCGCGGACGGCGGCATCACCGTGTCCACCTCCGCCCTCGAAGGGCGCCGCGCCGCGCAGCGGTCTCTGAGCGACTACTTCCGGGATCTGCTGGCGGCATCCCGTCGCCTCTCGTCGGCTCCGCCGGTGATCTCACTGCTGGCCCAGGGGGTCACCGCGGGGCGATTGAGCGAGACCGAGGCGATCCTCACCTGCCGGCTCCTCCTCGTGGCCGGGCACGAGACGACGGTCGGGCTCATCGGCAACGCGATCAACGCGCTGTTCGACCACCCGGTGGAGCTCGCCCGTCTGCGGGCGGGCCCGGGGCTCGACATGAGGGCCGTCGACGAGCTGCTCCGGTACGACTCCCCGTTGCAGATGGTCGGACGGTTCGCGGTGCGGGACGTCGTGGTCGCCGGCACGACGATCCCGGCCGGGGCCGCCGCCCTCGTCGTCCTCGGATCGGCCAACCGGGACGATCGCCGCTTCCCCGACGCCGAGAGGCTCGACGTCGCCCGGGCTGACAACCGGCACCTCGCCTTCGGCCATGGCGTCCACGCCTGCATCGGTGCTTCCCTGGCCCGGACGGAGGGGCTGGCTGCCCTCAATGCCATTGTCCACCGCTTCTCGGGGCTCCAGCCGGCGGGGTCGCCGATCCGGTCGGGCGACCCGGTGGTGCGGAGCTTCCGATCGCTGCCGCTCGAGTTCGGCGGCGTCGCGACCACCAGCCCTTGACCCTCCAACGCACGCGTGGTTACTGTCGCAACCGAGAAAGGCCACCACCTAAGGCGGGAGGACGCGCGTGGAAAAGGGAAGGGGCCCGGTCGCGAAGGCGCGCATCGAGCTCAGCTACGAGGAACGAGAGCGCATCGCCCGCGAGCTCGAGGTCGACGACGTGGATTCCATTCCCGAGTACCTCGACCTGGCGAAGTTCCCTGTTCGTGACATGCCGGAGCAGCTCGAGTTTCAGCTGGCGCGGGGTCGAGGGCCGCAGGTCCGCTTCCCCGCGGCGAAGGTCGTCGGGGCACTGCTGATTCCCCAGTAGGCCAGCGAGCGCGCGTCGGTCCGGGGCGGCGTCTTCAGTCCTGCACCTGGTTCAGCCTGACCAGCCCGAGGTGTGCGAGGGCGCGGACGGCCCTCGCCGTCATTCCCATCGCCTCCGGCAGCGAGAAGCCGTGGTCGGCCGCTACCCGCTGGGCGATGACGCCGATCGTCAGTCCTTCGCCGCATCCGAGCCACACCGCGTCGGTGATGTCGTCGATCTCGTACACCTCGTTGTGGCGCACCAGCCACCGGTGCTCGCCGTACCGGCGCCGGCGGACCTCCCAGCTCGGCTCGGGCACCTGGTCCGGAAGGACGCCGGGAGTCTCGGAACCCACACGCGGACGCTAACCGGAGAGCCCGGTCGCATGTCATGACGTCGCCCTGTTCCTGGTTGTCCCCCCCGGAGCCGATCGACGACCCCTACCCGGCATACGCCGCGCAGCGAGCCTCCGCCCCGTTGGCTCCCGTACCCGAGCTGGGCATCTGGGTTGCCACTGGCCACCGGCACGTCACTGCCCTGCTGCGCGACTCGCGGGGCCTGGTGGCCCACCTTCCGGCGCCGGCCGAGCTGGGCGGCGGTAACCCCGTGCTCGGAACGCCCCTCCGCCGCACCCTCGCTCGGATGGCCACGCTCACCGACCCTCCGGACCACGAGCGCGCCCGCCGCCCGCTCCACCGCGGCCTCGGCGCCGAGTTGGTGGCGCCGTGGCGCGACCGGGCGCGGGCACGGGCGGCGCAGCTGCTCGACCGGGCCTCGGCCCGCGCCGCAGGAGTCGGCCGCACCGGTGTGGAGGTCGTCTCCGAGGTGGCCGAGCCCCTCCTCGCCGAGATGCTCGACGAGGTGTTCCGGCTCCCTCCGGGAACCGGCAACCGCGTGCGCTCGGAGTGGGGCGTGGTTGCGGCGTCGGTCGACCGGCCCGAAGGCGGCCTGGCTGCCGACGCCCCGGCCCGGCTCCTCGCGCTGCACGAAGGCCTGGCCCTGCACCTGAAGCAGGTCCGCTCCGACCCGAGAAACACGCCGGTCGACGTCATGGTGCGTACGGCGGACGACGATCCGTCCCGCTCGGACGTGGGCCTGACCGCAAACCTCATCCACATGCTGACGTCGGGCCACCGGTCGACCGCCCAGGCCCTCGTCCTCGCCGTGTACGCCCTCGCCCGCCACCACCGGCAGCTCGAGGGGCTCCGGCGTCAACCCGCCCTGCTCCCTGCCGCCGTCGAGGAGCTGCTCCGGTGGGACGGCTCCGTCCACCTCACCCGCCGGATCCTGGCCACCGACGTCACCCTCGACGGGCACACCCTGCCCGCCGGCTCGCTGGTAGCGCTGGTGCTGGCCGCCGCCAACCGAGACCCGGAAGCCTTCCCGTCGCCGGCCACCCTTTCGTTCGACCGCCCGCCCGGTGCCCGGCGTCACGTCAGCTTCGGCTCGGGACCGCACTTTTGTGTCGGCGCCGCCCTGGCCCGTGCCGTGCTGCACGGCGCGCTCGCCTCACTCGTGGAGCGGGCGCGGTGGATCGAGGTGACACAGCCTCCCGAGTGGACCGCGCCGCGCCGCGGCCTCCGGCGATTGGAGGTGCGGTGGTGGTGAGCCCTTGCACCGAGGGTCAGGCCGCCGGGGCGGCTCGCGAGGAGGCGAAGCGGCTGTTGGCGCCCACCGGGCTCACCGTCGACCAGCTCCTTGCCGCCGAGGGGTTCCCGGACGACTCCCGCGCCGTCGTCTACCTGTCGGGCTCGATCGTGTCTGGTCATGCCAACCCTTGGTCGGACATCGACGTCTTCGCCGTCGCCGATCGGGGACCTTCCGGCGCGGTCCACGGCATTGCGACCACCAACGCCGTGGCCCCCCACTTCCTGGGCGACCGGCGGGTGGACTACGAGTTCTGGCGCCCGGCGGCGGTGGAGGAGCTGGCCCGGCGGCTGGACGCCTACGACCTGGCGTCCGGTACCTCTATCCAGGGGGCGACATTCCTGCGGATCGAGGAGATCTTCATCCACCGGCTGCGGATCGGCGTCCCCCTGCTGGATGAAGCGGGGTTCGCCCGGCTGCAGGCCCGGTTCGACTTCGACCGCTTTGCCGCCTTCCAGACCGAGGACGCCATCCGCCACCTCGACGCCGAGCTCGAGGACCTGGTCGGCATGCGCAAGGGCGGCGACCGGGACGGCGCGCTGTGGGTGGCCCGCCAGGTGCTCGACGTGTCGGTCGAGGCCTACCTGCACAGCCTGGGCAACACCGATCCGGTCGAGAAGTGGCGGGTTCGGTACCTGCAGGAGCTGCCGGACTCCGCCCGCCACCGCCAGCTCCAGGCCGACTACTGGCGCCTCCAGTACCCGGCGGCAGCCGTCGCCCTGAGGGACGATGGCGACGTCTGGCACCGCTACGTCGAGGAGGTGATCGCCTTCTCCAACCGGGTCGCCGCCTGGGCTCAGGGCTAGGCGGCGGCAGGGCTACGCTGACTCCGTGCCGCTCACCATCGTGGGCATTTCCGGCCACTTCCACGACGCGGCGTGCTGCCTGATGCAGGACGGGGTGGTGGTGGCGGCGGCCGAGGAGGAGAGGTTCTCCCGACGGAAGCACGACGGGGCGATCCCCAGGGCCGCCTTCCGCTGGTGCCTCGAGTCCGCCGGCCTCACGATCGCCGACGTGGACTGCGTGGCCTACTACGAGGAGCCGGTGGCGAAGCTCGGCCGCCAGCTCTGGATGGGCCTCCCGAGCCTCCCGTCCACCAGCGCAGCGGCCCTGTTCCGGCTCGACGCCACCCGGCCGGAGCGGGAGATCCGCCACGTTCTGGGCTACGACGGGCGGCTCGTCTTCTCCAGCCACCACCTCTCTCACGCCGCCAGCAGCTACCTCCTGTCGGGGTTCCCCGAGGCAGCCATCCTGACCGTCGACGCCGTCGGCGAATGGAGCACCACGACCTACGGCCGCGGGTCTGGGGCGGAGATGGACCTGTTCGACGAGGTCCGCTTCCCGCACTCCCTGGGCCTGTTGTACAGCGCGATCACGGCCTACCTGGGATTCGAGGTGAACGAGGCCGAGTACAAGGTGATGGGTCTCGCCCCCTACGGTCAGCCGAGGTTCATGGACGAGATCCGCCGTCTGATCACGGTGGAGGAAGCAGGCGGGTTCCGGCTCGACCAGAAGTACTTCGACTTCCTTGGTGGCGAGCGAATGTTCTCGCCGGCCCTGTGCGAGCTCTTCGGACGGGACGCACGCCAGCCCGAGTCGGAGATCGACGGCTTCGCCCAGGACGTCGCCGCCAGCCTCCAGGCCGTGCTGGAGGAGATCCTGCTCGAGAAGGTCGTGTGGCTGCACGATCGGGTTCCCTCCGACCACCTGTGCCTCGCCGGCGGCGTCGCCCTGAACTGCGTGGCGGTGGGCAAGATCGTCGCCCGTGGTCCGTTCGAGCACGTGTTCGTGCAGCCGGCGGCGGGGGATGCGGGCGGCGCCCTGGGGGCGGCGGCCGTTGCCCATGTCCAGCTCACCGGGCGGCGACCAGCACCCCTGCACGACATGTTCCTCGGACCGGGCTTCGAGGCCGAGGCGGACGGGTTGCTGCGGGGCTCGGGGGTGAGGTTCGAGGACTTCGCCGGCCGCGAGCCCGACCTCTTGGCCGCCACCGCCTCTCGCCTGGCCCGGGGGGAGGTCGTCGCCTGGTTCCAGGGGCGCATGGAGTTCGGGCCCCGGGCCCTCGGGAACCGCTCCATCCTGGCCGACCCTCGTCAGCCGGCGATGCGTGACCGGATCAACGCTCAGGTAAAGCGCCGGGAAGCGTTCCGGCCCTTCGCCCCCGCCGTGCTGGCGGAGCGGGCCAGCGAGCACTTCCACCTCGGCCGCCCGGCGCCCTTCATGGTGGAGACCGTGACCGTCCGCCACCCGGCCGAGCTGCCGGCCGTTACCCACGTCGACGGTTCGGCCCGGGTCCAGACCGTCTCTCCCGAGGACAACCGGCGGTTCCACGGGCTGCTTTCCGCCTTCGAGGCGACCACGGGCTGCCCGGTGCTGCTCAACACGTCTTTCAACCTCCGGGGCGAGCCGATCGTGTGCACGCCACTCGACGCGCTGCTGTGCTTCGTGCGAACCGACCTCGACTGCCTGGTCCTCGGGGACGTCCTCGTCGAGCGGTCAGCCCTGCCCTCCTCGTGGCTCGAGTGGTTCCGGGACCGGCCCCCCCCGACCCCGAGGACGGCCCACGAGGTGTACGCCCTTCTATGAACGAAGGGCTCGGTCCGCTGGCGGACGGGCTGGCGGAGCTCCTGGGCGATGAGCGCGGTGCTCGCGTCCTCGCTCACCTCCAGCGCCTCGCCGTCCTCGCCGACGAGCCGGGAGCGCGGTCCGACCCCAGCCCTCGGCGGGACCGGTTGCGGGTCGGCGTGTGGGAGCCGCGCCGGGTCGACGGAGGCATCGCCTGGTCACGAACGCCCTCTGCCGGGCGCGAGTGGCGGTTCTGGGCCGACGTCGACACCATCGGCCCGAAGCGCACCGTCCGGGTCGTCCTGCTGGGGGAGTCGACCGCTCGGGGCTACCTCTTCGACCCCGAGCTCAGCTTCGCCGCCGTCCTCCAGTCGGCGTTGGAGGCCGCCGCTCCCCGGATGGGGCTCGAGGTCGTGGACCTGGCTCGCTCCGACCTGACCCTTCAACAGCTGGCCCGCCTGGCGCCCGCCCTGCCCGGCTTCCAGCCCGACGTGGTCGTCCTGTTCGCGGGCAACAACTGGGCGAACTTCGAGGTCGGCCTGGAGGATCTCGACCTCTTCGCCGGGGCCCTGCGCCGAGGGGGTGTGGCCGAGGCCAGGCGGCTGGCGGTGGACGAGCGCCTCCCGCGGCAGTGCCGTTCGCTACTCCTGCTCCTGCGGGAGTGCCTCCGCCCCGCCGGGGCCAAGCTCGTCGTCGTCGTCCCTGAGTTCAACCTCTCCGACTGGCGGCCGGACCCGACCGTGGGGGCGCCCTTGCTGCCCGAGGCGGGCGCGGCCGGCGCGGCGTGGACGAGCTCGCGGGAGGCGGTGGTCGAGGCGCTGGCCGCGGGGGAGGCCAGGACGGCAGCCCGCCTGGCGGAGGACCTGGTTCGACTCGACGGCGGCACCAGCGCGGCCAGTGCCCACCTGGCGGCCCGGGCCGCCGTCGCTCTGAGCGACGAAGACGCCGCCCGCCGCTGGTTCCAGCGAGCCCGGGACGCACCGTGCGGCACCTTCGTCCCCCACACGCCGCGCTGCCCGACGATCCTGCAGGAGGCACTGCGGGCCGGCGCGGCGGAGCACGGCTTCGCGCTGGTGGACCTCCCGAGGGTCTTCGCCCACGCCGCCGGGGCTCTGCCGGGCCGGCGGTTCTTCCTCGACTACTGCCACCTGAGCTTCGATGGCATGGCCACCGCGGCGGGAGCCATCGCCTCCGAGGTGCTGGGCCTGCTGTCCGGCGCAGCCCGTGCCAACGGCCAGGTGGGCGCACGGAAGCAGCCACCCGCGGCCACACAAGCCGTCGCCCACCTGCTGGCCGCCGTCCACAACGCCCACCATGCCCAGCCCGACGAGATCCTTCGCCACCACTGCGAGATGGCGCTGGCCTGCGACCCCGGGATCGCGGAGGACATGGAGGCGCTCCTGCATGCCCAGTGCGGGCGCCGCGAGCTGTGGCTGGCCCCGTCTTTCGAGCGCTTCCTCAGCCGGCCACTGGCTGCCCGCTACCTCCATCCCGAGGACGGACGCACCGCCCGCCTGGCCGACTTCGCCCTGATCGAGAGCATGGTCGAGGCGCTGGAGGCCAGCGGGACAGCCCTTCGCCCGCGAGTGCAGGACGCCCTCATCGCTCAGCACGGCGCTGGCGGAGGCCGGGACCTGGTCGACCGCCGGTACCGGCGAACCACGGCTGGCGAGCGGGTGCAGGAGGGCATCCCCGGCCCGACCTACGTCCGGGCCAACGACGTGCGCTCCATGTTCTACCTCGTCTCTTCGCCGGAGCCCGGGCCGGTGCGGCTCTCCCTCACGGCTCGCGTGCCGGGGGCGGGTCCCGGCGAGCGGGTCGATGTGCGGCTCGTCCTCGCCGGTCGGGCCGTCGCCCGGGTCAGGGCGTCGAGCCGGTGGGAGACCTATGACGTGGACGTCCCGGCGGGCGTCCTGCACCGGGGTGTCAACCGGATGATCCTCGAGTGGTGCGCAGCGGCGCCCCGTGCCGCGGGCTCACTCGAGGCTGCCGCCCGCCAACTCGAGCGGGGAGAGTTTCCTGACGTCCTGCCCGTCTTCGGCGAGGTCTACTCGCTCCGGTCATAGGCGGTCAGCGGACCGCGTGCGGCGTCGGCCGTGCTGGTCTGAATCGACCCTTGCCCCCCGCGGCCGCCCCCGGTTACGGTCGGTGCGCCGGGTCAGGTTCGGACGACCGGGAGGCGGGATGGCGGACTACGCGTTCGAGAACATCGGCTGGACCGTGGGCAACCACTGCAACGCCACGTGCGGCCACTGCTACAGCTGGAAGGTCCGGAAGGACAGCCGGGAGTTCCTCACCGAGGCCGACGTCGACCGAGTGGTGGAGCAGCTGGTGCGCCTCGGGATCAAAACGGTCAATGTGGGCGGGAACGAGCCGATCTACACCCACGGCCCGGACATCCGGCAGAGCATCCTGCCCTACATCATCCGCGCGCTCACCGAGGCGAGCATCCCCGTCGGCCTGACGACCAACGGGATGACGTTCTGGTACCTCGACAAGCACCATCGGGACGAGCTCCTGATGGTGAACGACATCGACTTCTCGCTCGATTCCCCCTTCGCGGCCGAGCACGACCTCAACCGGGGGGCCCGCCTGTTCCACCTCGTCGTGCGCTGCATACGTCGGTCGCTCGAGCTCGGCATCGACTGCAGCGTGATCACCTGCGGCATGCGCCAGAACTTCAACAAGGAGTACCTGTCGACGTTCCTGGCCCTCACCCAGCTCCTGGGCTCCGAGTTCCGAATCAACACCCTCAAGCCAGTCGAGCCCACGCTCATCGACGAAATGCCGACACCGGAGCAGTTCTACGAGGGCTTCGCCTTCCTGATGAGCAACTCGCACTGTGTGACGCTGGGCGAGTCCTGCCTGGTCTCCTTCACCGAGGCCGGGACCGAGGGGTGCCCGTGCGGCACCTCGTCATTCCGGATCAATGCCAAGACCAAGGACGGCCGGATCCCGATCAACCCGTGCGTCTATGCCCATGAGTACAAGGCCGGCGACCTCCTCACCGACGACATCTTCGACGTCATAGAGAGCCCCCAGTTCAAGGCGTTCGGGGATCGCCGCCGCCACATCCCCCAGGTCTGCCGAGACTCCGGCTGCGAGTTCGTCGAGCGGTGCCGGGGCGGCTGCGCCTCCCGCGCCTACCTCGTCAATGGCACGCTGAACGCCAAGGACCCGTACTGCCCGTCCGATTACCTCGCCAAGAACGGATCGGTCCGGCCCGGTCTCCCGCACAAACCCGACATCGGGTGCCACGACGGCATCAGGGTCCACGACAACTACCTGTGCACGTGGATCGGCGAGGTCGACCCCGACTTCTCCGACACTCGCTACGTCTCGCTCGACCAGTTCACGGGAGGCGCGGTGGGCAGCGAGGAGCCCATCCACCTGTCGGGGCACGCGCAGGCCGCGGGCGAGAGCCGGTCGAGCCTGGTCTCGGTCAAGCTCGGGCGGAAGCCGGCGCCGGCACCCGGCCGAGCCGCGGGAGCACCCGCCGACGGGTCGCCCGGATGACCCGTCGCCTCATCGCCCGGCTGACCGATTCCGACCCCTGCGGGAGCGAGGACCACCAGCCAGAGCACCGCGGCTTCGTCTACCCCCCGGTGTACCAGCACCAGCCCCCACCCCTGCCTGAGGGGTACGAACCGCCCTCAGGCCGTCCTCCCATCCGCCTGCACGAGATCGATCTGTATGTCACCATGCGCTGCAACATCCGGTGCCAGTTCTGCAACGTGCGGGCGGGTGAGTACGACCACGAAGATCTGCCGGCGGAGCGCATCTGCTCCATGCTGGACGAAGCCGCCCGGCTCGGACTGCGGGAGATCCACTTCCTCGGAGGCGAACCGGCGCTCCGGCGGGACCTGGAGGACCTGATCGCCCACGCCGCCGACCTCGGCTTGCACACTCGCATCATCAGCAACGGCATGCGGCTGCCAGCCTCGCGCCTTCGCAACCTGGTAGACGCCGGATTGCACGAGATCATGATCAGCGTCGACGGCCTGGAGGCGACCCACAACCGCCTCCGACGAGCGGGGCCCGACGGCTGGGTGACGACGATGGCGACGGTCCGGGAGGCGATCGCCGCCGGCCTCCGAACCCGGGTCTCGACCGTCGCCTATATAGACAACCGCGAGGAGATCCTCGACCTGATGCGGCTGGTCGAGGGGATGGGGGCGCACATCTTCTCGGTGTTCCTCGGCTCTCCCCTTGGCCGAGGCCACACCATGCTCGACCGCGTGGTCGACCCCTTGGCCTGGCGGGAGCTGCAGGACGAGGTCACGGCCGCCACCCACGCCATGCGTCCGGACTTCTCCGTCGTCATGGAACAGGGCTTTGCGTGGGTCGATCGGCCGGCGGTCGACCGTTCCCAGCTGAAGGGACGCGGGACCGGCTGCAACACGCTGCTCGAGGATTTCGACTACCTGATCGTCCGCAGCGACGGGAACCTGTACCAATGCGTGTTCTTCATGACCGAGGGACCACCGATCGGCAACGTCCGCCACCAGCCCCTCGAGGCCACGCTCCACCACGCCCTTGACGTGGCGACCTACCGCCCGTTCACCGTCGCCAACGATCGATGCTCGGGCTGCCTGCACTCCGGTGACTGCGGAACGGGTTGCCGCGGCTACGCCTACCTGTACACCGGCGACTGGCTTCGTACCGACCCGAGATGCTCGAAGAAGGAGCCGAGCTCGGAGCAGACCCCGCCTTACTACCCCCTCTGCCCGATCATGAAGCTCAACGTCCGCAGTGGCCTGCTCGGGGGAAGCACGGAGCAGGCGCTCGAGCGGTCGGTCGTGACCTAGCCCCCCATGTCCCTCCAGGTCGGCGACCAGATCGACGAGGCGCTCACCGACAGCGGGCGCTACTTGTTGCGTTTCAGGTACCTGGCGCCGACTCCGGACGGTGACTTCGAGTCGCCGGCGTCGATGTTCCGGCGGGTCGCCCGGAACCTGGCCGAGGCGGAGCGCCGGTTCGACCCCGGCCTGTCCAACTCGGCCGTAGCCGCCTGGGCCAGCCGCTTCTACGGGGCGATGACGAGTTTCCGGTACCTCCCGAATGCACCGACTCTCCTCGGCGCGGGGCGTCCTCTTCAGCAGCTCTTCGCCTGCTTCGTGCTTCCGGTGGGCGACTCCGTGGACGAGGTCTTCGCCGCCCTGCGGGCCGCGGCAGTGGTGCACGCCCGCGGAGGCGGCACGGGCTTCTCGTTCTCCGCGTTGCGGCCCCGGGGCAGCCCGATCGCGTCCGGTGGTCGTGCCAACGGCCCCGTCCCGTTCCTCTCCGTCTTCGACGCCGAGACCGAGGTGCTCAAGGCAGGTGGGACGGGGTGGGGCGCCAACATGGGCGTGCTGCGCTGCGACCACCCGGACGTGGTCGAGTTCGTACGAGCGAAAGCTGGCGGCCGAGCGCTGCGGAACTTCAACCTCTCGGTCGGCTGCACGGACGCCTTCATGGACTGTGTCGGGCGCAACGAGGATTGGGTGCTGCGACACCCGAGCACGGGCGACGGTGTCGGGTGGGTGCCGGCCCGCCGCCTGCTCGCCGACCTGTGCCAGGAAGCCTGGCGCACGGGTGATCCCGGCGTCCTGTTCCTGACCGCCATCAACCGCCACAACCCCACCCCCGCCCTCGGCACGATCGAGGCGACCAACCCCTGCGGGGAAGCGCCCCTTCTCCCGTACGAGGCTTGCTGCCTCGGAGGCCTGAACGTGGCTGCCTTCGCCCACGGACGGGAGGGCGTGCGCTGGGCCGAGCTCGAGGAGACGGCTGCACTCGCCCTGCGGATGATGGACAACGTCATCGAGGTCAGCCGCTACCCGCTGCCCGAGATCGAGGCATCCACCCGCCGCACCCGCAAGGTCGGGATCGGCGTGATGGGGTTCGCCGACCTGCTCCTGCGGCTCGGTATCCCCTACGACTCCGACGACGCCGTCACGCTGGCCCGGGCGTTGATGCGCAGGATCTCGGACGCCACCCGGGCGATGTCGGAGCAGCTGGGGCTCGAGCGGGGCAGCTTTCCCGCTTTCGGCCAGAGCACGTGGGCGACGGGCCGCCCGGCCCTGCGCAATGCCACCACGACATCGAACGCCCCCAACTCGACGATCGGCACGATCGCCGGCTGCTCGCCGGGGATCGAGCCTCTCTTCGCGGTCGGGTACGAGCGACAGCTGGCCAACGGCGCCCGGCTCCGCGAGCTCCACCCCGCCTTCGTCGCCGCCATGGAGGAACGGGGGGCCGGCAGCGAGGATGTGTTCGACCGGGTGCGGGCCGGCGGGTCGGTCCAGGACGTGCCCGGCGTCCCTCCCGAGCTGCGACGCCTGTTCGTCACCGCCCACGACATCGAACCGGCGTGGCACGTGCGGGTGCAGGCCGCCTTCCAGTCCTCGACCGACCTCGGCGTGTCCAAGACGGTCAACTTGCGCAACGACGCCACCCCGGCCGACGTCGAGGAGCTCGTCCTGCTCGCCCACCGGCTGGGGTGCAAGGGAATCACGGTGTACCGCGACGGCTGCCAGGCCACCCAGTTCCTGGTCGCGGGCTCCGCTGCCTCGGCGGGCGTCGCCCCCGCCGGGTCAGCGGAGACCCCCTGCCCGTCGTGCCGGTGAAGGGAGGAGACGTGGAACAGACACTCCGGCTGCAGTCACGGCCAGCTCGAGGTCAGGGTGTGGGTGGAGGAGAAGTCCCTCCGATCAAGCTGCGCGAGGTCGACGTCAACGTCTCCAACCTCTGCAACCTGACCTGCATCCACTGCAGCTACGCCTCGACGCCTGACAAGGGAGAGCCCAGCCTGCCGGGAGGTGTCATTCACCGGCTGTTGGACGAGGCGGCCGACCTGGGCACGCGGGCCGTGCACTGGTCAGGAGGGGAGCCGCTCATCCGGCGGGACCTGGACGAGCTGGTGGCCCACGGCTCCTCGCTCGGGCTCGGCATGCGGGTGCTCTCGAACGGCATCCTCCTCTCGCCCGAACGGCTCGCCCGGCTGTGGGACGCCGGCCTCCGCAAGATCTTCGTCAGCCTCGACGGGTTGGAAGCGAGCCACGACCACCACAGAGGGCGGCCGGGCCTGTATGCCCAGACCCTCCGGGGGATCGAGAGCTCCCTTGCCGCCGGGTTCAACGTGCGGGTGAACGCCGCCGCCACGACCCTCAACGTGCAAGAGATGCCCGAGCTCCTGGTGATGCTCGCCCGGATGGGCGTCCACATCTTCACCGTCTTCTACCTGATCCCTGTCGGACGTGGGGCGGACATCGGCCGGCTGATGGTGCCGCCCGCCCGGTGGCGCCGGATGATCGAGGAGCTGCGGGAGGCTGGGGCGGCAGTGGCCCCCTCCTCGATGGAGGTGGCGGTCGAGAAGGTGTTCTGGTGGGAGGACGAGTGGTCCGGAGAAGGCCCGCGAGGCGAAGGCCGGGGCGGGGGATGCCTCGGGTTCCTCAACGGATGCGACTACGTGAACATCCTGTCCGACGGATCCGTCTACCCGTGCGTGTGTTTCATCGACGTCGCGCCACCCCTGGGGAACATCCTCGACCGCCCGCTCGCTGACGTCCTCCACGACCCCGCCGGCTGGGACTTCTACTGGTCGATGCGCGAGCTCAACCCGACCTGCACCGCCTGCCCCAAGGTGGATGCGTGCCAGGGAGGGAGCCGGGCGGCCAGCCGAGTGCTCGGCCGAGGCTTCTTCGACCTCGACCCGCGCTGCACCGGGGACCCCGTCGCCCAGGGGTTCATACCCCTCTGCTTCATGCTCCGGGAGAACGTGAGCACGGCGGCCCGCGGCGGATTCGCCTGGGAAGTCGTCAGCGGGGGCGGGCCGGGCGCTCCCGCCTGAGCGCGTCCTCCAGGCCGTCGAGCGACGCCGTCTCGGCGCCGAGCGGGGGCAGGGCCTCCGGCCAAGAGGAGTTGTCGCGGTTGATCCAGATGGACGGAAGCCCGGCTCGCCGGGCTCCCTCGACATCGAGGCCCTGCGTCGTCCCCGACGTAGGCTGTGCTCGCCGGATCGGCCCGAGGCGCTCCCACGCCAGCGTGAAGGCCACCCGGTGGCGTTCGTAGGCGCGCGGCTACCGGTGCTGGCCCTCGTACTCGTTCACCTTCCGGTGCTGGCCCTCGTACTCGTTCACCTTGCGTGACTCCCACTGGCTGGGGTCACCGTCGACCTCGGCCCGGGCCCGACCCCACTGGCTGGGGTCGCCGGCGATGGCCGCCGACGCTCCCACGCCAAGGGCGGCGATGGAGAGGGTGGCGGCGGCGGTGATCTTGACGGCTCGACTACGGACGCTCATCTGACGCTCCTTTGCGCTTGGTGCTCCCGGCGGGAGACAGGGACACCTTCGTCCGGCCCCCTTGCAGGTCCCTTGGCCGGCGCTTGGCCCGCTGGCAACCGGGCGTCCAAGCGGGCGTGAAGCGCCTTGCAAGCGCCCCGCCGTCCTCTGTCGGCACCACCGAGACAGGAGGACGCCCAGGGCGAGACCGTCGTCGGTGCCGGTGAGATCGTCTTCGTGGCCGATAGCGACTTCTCGCCCGGTCCCATCCAGCGGTCGAACACCGACGGCAGCAACCTCGTCCAGCCGGCGGCCAGCGGGCAACGACCCCGTCTTCTCGCCGGACGGGAGGAAGGTGGCCTACGTCGAGCTGATCAACGGTGGGCGCCAAGTGGTCGTCGTGAACGCGCTCGACGGGGGCAACGAGACCGTGGTGACCGACCACACGACGTGGTGGGCGCCGAGCCCGGCCTGGTCCCCCAACGGTGCGGGGCGCCTAGCCGCCGACGACCACGTGCTCTGGTGCATACGGCATCGTGATCGGGGCCGAAGCGCCGAAGCGCCCGGTTTTACGACGCGGAATGCACCCGCACGTCGTAGTCCCCGGCGTCGGGGACGAGGAACCGCAGGAGCTGGGCGCCCTCCGCCTCCAGCTCCTCGGTCGCGTGTTCGCGGGTGGTGACCTTGAGGGTGGAGCCCTCGACGGCCCACGTGCCACAGACGAGCCCGTCGGCGAGCACGGTGCCGTGCACCGGCCCCGGTCCCAGCCCGGCGAGCGAGCCGAACCCGAATCGGCTGCGGTCCTCGTGGGACAGGAGGACGTTGTCGTACTCGGGGAGGAAACGGGGAGGTGCCGGCGTCTCCGGATCCGGGCGGGGGGCGTCGGGAAGGTCGAACAGCTCGCGGCCGCGCTCGTCGCGGAAGGTGCGCAGGTGGGGGCGGAGGCGCTCGAACACCTCGCGCAGCCCGGTGAAGCGCGACCAGGTGGCGGCGTCGGCGACGGAGGCGGGACCGAAGGCAGCCAGGTAGCGGAGGACGACGCCGTCGATCGAGGGGCTGGGGTCCACGGGCCGGCCCAACCAGGCCTCGGCCGTCGTCGACGCGACCTGGCCGGGGCGTCCCCAGACGCCTCGGGGCGGGACCTGGATCAAGGCCAGGTGGTTCCGGCAGGCGTAGGCCAGGGCGGCGGGGTCGAGGTCGGGGAAGCGCTCGGCGAAGGCGGCCCGCAGCTGGGCGCCCGACCTCGGCTTCTCGGCCAGCAGGGCGCGCGCGAAGTCGAGAGCCGGCCCGAGGTCGACGCCCCGGAGCGCCGGGCCGTACTCGGGGTGGCGGGCCAGCTCCTTGTCGAGAACCGGCTGCGACAGGGGGCGGAGCAGGAGGCCGTCCTCGGCGGTGACCAGGTGGATGGTCCCCCGCATGACGACGATGCGGACCACCTTGCGGTCGAGCAGCAGCTGGGCCAGCTCGTCGGGCCGGAAGCCCTCGAGCCGCGACCACAGCCCGGTGTACGGGTTCAGCGGCACCTGGGCCTGCATGCCGACCAGGTGGTGGACGGCGTCGAGGGCGGGCATGGCCGCCCGGCGCAGGAGGAGCTGGCGCTCGAGCGTGGCCCGGTTGAGGGCGCGGCGGGTGAGGACCTCGGTTCTCACTGCTGCCGGTCGACCGTGGGCGCCGTCTTCCGGCCCGCCAACCACCACGCGGTCGTCGTACTCGTGAGGGATGCGGCGAACGTACCCTTCCGGGATGGAGCGTTCCGCTCTCCAGGGCCTGGCCGCCTTCCGGTGGGGGGCCTGGCTGTGGATGGCGACGGTCCTGCTCGTGTCCCGGGGCGACCTGGAGCGGGCGTGGCTGGCCCTGAGCCTGGTCGGCCTGGCCCTGGCCGTGACGGTGGCCCACACCGTCCTCCTGCGGACCAACCCGGCGGCGCTGTGCCGCCCGGGACCGGTGGCCGCCGAACTGGCGGTCGGAGCGACGCTCGTGCTGTGCGACGGCGTGGCCTACGGGCCGGGCCACGCCTTCTCGACCTCGCAGTCGCTCGGCTCGGTCTGGCCGCTGACCGGGATCCTCAACGCGGGGATCGCCTTCGGCCCGCTGGTGGCCGCGTCTTCGGGCGTGCTCATCGGCCTGGCCCGAGTGGGCGCCGTCCTCTTGAACGGGGCGTCGCTCGACAGCGGTGGCCGCATCCTGTCGGTGGTCAACACCACGGTGTTCTACGCCCTGGGCGGAGCGGCGGCCGGCTACCTGGCCCGCCTGCTGCGCAAGGCGGAGGCCGAGATCTCGGCCGCCCGAGCGCGCGAGGAGGTGGCCCGGACCCTTCACGACGGCGTGCTGCAGACCCTCGCCGTGGTCGAGCGGCGGGCCACCGATCCGGCCCTCTCCCGACTGGCGAGGGAGCAGGAGCGCGAGCTGCGGGACTGGCTGTTCGGCTCGGCCCAGCCAGCGGGCGTGGTGGCCGACGTCGGCACGGCGCTGCGGGCGGCCGCCGCCCGGTTCGAGGACGCCTTCGGCGGCCGGGCCCAGGTCCTGGTGGCCGACGACCTGCCGCCACTGGAGCGGGCGGCGGTGGCTGCCCTCACCGGCGCGGTGGGCGAGGCCCTGGCCAACGCAGGCAAGCACGGGCGGGCGTCGAAGGTCCAGGTTTACGTCGAGCCCGACGAGGCGGGTGGGGTCTTCTGCTCGGTGAAGGACGACGGGGTGGGGTTCGACCCGGCGACGACGGTGGAGGGGATCGGGCTGTCGCGGTCGATCCGGGGCAGAGTGGCGGAGGCCGGAGGGCGGGTCGAGATCGTGAGCGCCCCCGGCGACGGAACGGAGGTTCTCCTGTGGCTCCCCTCATAAGGGTGGTGCTGGCCGACGACCACCCCATCTGGCGGGACGGCGTCCGGGCCGACCTGGGCGACGGCTTCTGGGTGGTGGGCGAGGCAGGCAACGCCGAGGAGGCCATCACCGCCATCCGCCGGCACAAGCCGGACGTCGCCGTCTGCGACCTGCAGATGCCGGGCGGCGGGGGGATCAAGGTCGCCCGCGAGTGCGGCGAGGAGACGCGGATCGTCATCCTCACCGTCTCCGAGCAGGAGCGCGACCTGCTCGACGCCGTGGCCGCCGGTGCCGTCGGCTACCTGGTCAAGTCGACTCCCGGCCCCGAGCTCCGGGCCGCCCTGTGGAAGGCGGCCCACGGCGAGCCGGTCTTCTCGCCCGCCCTGGCCGCCCTCGTCCTGGGCGAGTTCCGCAAGTTGGCCAAGAAGTCGTCGGGCGTGTCGCCCCTGTCCGAGCGGGAGCGCGAGGTGCTCCAGCTGGTCGCCCGGGGCCACTCCTACAAGGAGATCGGCGCCAAGCTCTTCATCGCCGAGAAGACGGTGGAGAACCACGTCCGCAACATCCTCGGCAAGCTCCACCTCAGCCGCCGCCAGGAGCTCATCCGCTACGCCCTCGAGCACGGCATCGAGTAGTCGATGCCCAGCCGATCCGGCATCGAGTAGTCGATGCCCAGCCGATCCGGCATCGAGTGGTCGGCCGAACCGGTGGCGGAGCTGGTCGCCCGAACGACCAGATTCCCCACCGGTTCCCGGCATTCGGGGGCTGCCCCACGCTGATATGGGGGCGGGGCCGCATGGCCGCCGGGCCCGCCTGGCCCGACGCTGGTCCCATGACCCTTGCAATGCAACCCTCCGGGCGCCGGACCGGGGCCACGTGGGTGGCCGCCACCGGCGCCTTCCTGCTCCTCGCCGGCGCCGCCGTCTTCGTGGCCGTGCAGTGGGACCGGCTCCCGGAGACGGCGAAGCTGGGCCTGGTCGGCGCCCTGACCGGCGCGTTCCTCATCGGCGGCCGGGTGCTGCGCCGCACGCTGCCGGCCACGGGCGACGTCCTGTTCCACCTGGGCGCCTTCCTCCTACCGGTCGACCTGGCCGGCATCGGGCTGCGCACGGGGATGGAGTGGCGGACGCTGGTCACGGCCGAGGGCGTGCTCGGGATGGTGGCCCTCGGCGGCCTGGCCGCCGTCACCGGCTCGGTCGTCCTCACCTGGGGCGGGATGGCGTCGGTCGCCGTCCTGGCCGCGGGGATGGCGGCGCTCTCGCCCGTCCCTGCCCCCCTGCTCCTGGTCGGGGCGGCGGTGGCCGCCGAGCTGTCCGGCGACCGCCGGCTGCGGGCCGCAGCCTGGCCGTGGGCCGCGGCCGCCGGGATGGCACCTGTCCTCGGCGCCGCGGTCACCGGCGTGCTGGGGGTGGGGGACGGCACCATGGCCGATCTCGGCCTGGCCGGCACCGGCCTCGCCTCTGCGCTCTCGGGCTCGCTGGCCGCAGCCGTCCTCGCCCGCCAGGCCGGTCGCGGCCAAGACCTGCGCCTGGCCTTCCTCGCCCTGGCCTCGTTCGGCGTGGGGCTCGTCCACGCCTGGGCGGGGGCCACCATCTCGGCCGGCGCCACCGCCCTCGGCGTCGCCGCCCTGTTCGTGCTCGTCGAGGTGGCCGCCCTGCTTAGCGTCCCCGACCCCTTCTGGCGCCGGCCGCTTGCCACCCTGGCCGACCTGGCCGAGGTCGCCGCCCTGACGGCGGTACTGGGCGCCGGCGGCGTGCTGCTGGCCGCACCCTTCGCCGAAAGCTTCGACCCTCAGCCCGTCTGGGCGACCGCCTCCGCCCTGCTGGCCGCCGGCCTCCTGACCGCCGACATCCGCCGCTACCGAGGCACGCCCCGGCCCTTCGGCCTCACCCTCCTCCGGGGGAGTGGGTGGCCGTCGGCCACGGTCCCCGTCGCCGTGGCCGCCGTGGTCGCGGTGGAGATCGGCACCGGCTCGGCGGCGGCGACCGGCGTCGCCCTTCTCGCCGTGGCCGCGCTCGCCATGCTGTCCGGTCGGCCCTGGAGCGAGACCGTCGCCGCCGGGTTCGCGCCCTGGGCCGTGGCCACCACCGCCGGCCGCCCGGTGCTCGCCGCGGTGGCCGGCCTGGCCGGGGCCGGCCTCGTGGCCGAGACCGCCGTCCGCCGCGCCCGCCGGCTGGGCACCTCGCCGGTCGACGTCCTCCTCGCCGCCGCGGCCGCCGGCACCGCCCTGGCCGCCCTCGCCGTGGCCTCGCCCGTCGTCGGCGTCACCGCCGCGGTGGCGGCCGCCGTGCCCGCCTGCTGGCTGGTGGCCGTCCAGCTGGAGCGGTCCGGCGACCGACAGCCGTCCGACGTGGCCCGACTGGCCCTGCTGGCCCCGGTCGCCGCCACCCTCTCGCTGCCCCCGGGCCGGGCCCTGCCCGTCCTCGTCGGCGCCGCCGTCCTCTATGCGGCCGATGCCGTCCGCCTCGGCCGCCCGGAGGTGGGCACCGGCGCCGCCCTCGCCGTGCAGGCGGTTGTCCTCCAGGTCGCGTTGGCCGCCGGGATCACCGGTCCGGCCCTGGGCCTGGCCCTGTGCGTGGCCGCCGTGGCCTGGGCCGGGCTGGGCCTCGTCGTCGACGAGCAGTGGCGTTCTCCGTTCCTCGCGGCCACCGGCGCCGGCCTGGCCCTGGGACTGCTCGGGGCATCCGGCGACCCCTCCACCTTCGCCAACGCCCTCCTGGTCGCCGGCGGCCTCGTCCTCGGTGCCGGGGTGGCGACCAGACGCCGCGACGTCGGCCACCTCGGCGGGGTCCTCTGCACGGTCGCCGCGGCCCTCCATCTGCACAGCGCAGGCGTCCAGGCCGCCGAGCCCTACCTCGCCCCGGTCTCGGCCCAGCTCCTGGTGGCCGGCTGGTCGGCCCGCCGCCGCCGCCCGGAGACCACGTCCTGGGAGGCCTACGTGCCGGCCGTCGCCCTGCTCGGCGGGACGGCCCTGCTGGAGCGCCTGACCGGGGGGCCGGGCTGGCACGGGGTGGTCGCAGGCACGGTGGGAACGGCGGCGGTGGCCATCGGCGGGTGGCGGCGGCTGGCCGGTCCCATGCTCGTCGGCACCGCCCTCCTGGTCGCCGTGACCGTCCACGAGTCCCTGGCCGCGCTGGCGGGCGTGCCCACCTGGGGATGGCTGACGCTGGGCGGGAGCCTCCTGCTGGGCCTCGGCGTCGCCCTCGAGCGCAACGACACCTCGCCTGTCGAGGCGGGCCGGCGCATCGTCGACGTGGTCGCCGAGCGGTTCAGCTAACTCACGCCTAGTGCCGTCCCCGCCACTGGCCGGCCGATTTCGTATGCTCTCGCCGGATGCCGCGACGGAACCTGATCCTGATGGTCGCCGGCCTCGTCCTGCTCACCGGTTGCTCGGAGCCCGTCTCCCACGCCTTCACCACCCAGACGACCCCCACGCAGGCCCCGGCCCCGACGACGACCGCGCCCGTGGCCGCGGCCCAGGCCCCGGGGGTCGAGGAGCCGATCGTCATCACCGGCGCGGGCTACGACCTCCACACCGCCGGGCGGGTGGGGCAGGCCGCGTTCGACGCGGCGTGGGCCGGCGTCCTCCAGACCCTCAACCAGTACCTCGAGGAGGCCGTCCTCAAGCCGCTGCGCACCGGAGGCCCGGCGGGCGACCTCACCCCCTTGTTCACCCCGCTGTCCGTCGCCGAGGTCATGACCGCGGGCGCCGACCGCGCCGCGTTCATCGACGAGGGCCTGGCCCCGGCCACCGACCTGCGCAAGAACGCCGCCGTGGCCCGGCTGACCGCCCTGGCCGGAGCCGACGGTGCCATGAGCGTGATCACCGCCGTCCTCGACCTGCGGCTCTCGGGCCGGGTGGACGGCGCCCCGATGTTCGTCGAACGGGCAGGCGAGCTCGTGCTCGTCCCCGACGGCGGCACCTGGCGCATCGACGCCTGGGACCTCAGGGTGATCCGCCGGTTGGCCCAGACGACCACGACGACCGAGGCCAGCTCGTGAGGCGTCTCGTCGTCGCCGCCGCCGTCCTGGCCATGGCCCTCGGCTGTGTGGCCCCCTCCAGCGGGTACCGAGGCGAGGCCGCGCTCGAGATCATCAAGGTCGACGAGGGGCGCTTCAATCCCGTCCCCGACAAGCCGGTCTTCGTCCTGGTCATGGGCCACGACGCCCGCCCCGGCGACACCCGGTCCCGGGGTGACGCCCTGCACGTGATCGGCATCAACCCCGCCGCCCGCCAGGCGACGATCCTCAACATCCCCCGCGACACCTGGACGAACATCCCCGGGCGGGGGATGGACAAGATCAACACCGGCAACTACTACGGCGGCCCGTTGTTGCAGGCCCGGGCGGTGGCCGAGCTGGTCGGGGTGGACATCCCCATCGTCCTCAGCACCGGGTTCCAGGGCCTGGCCGACATGGTCGACGAGCTGGGCGGCATCAACGTCGACGTGCCTGTCCCCATGAACGACAGGGCCTCGGGAGCGGTGTTCCCCGCCGGGACCGTGCGCATGGACGGCGGCGCCGCGCTGGCCTTCGCCCGCAACCGCAACCTCTCGGGGGGCGACTTCACCCGCACCGAGGACCAGGGCATCCTCATCCTGGCCGGGCTGTCCAAGTTGCGCGACTCGGCTCCCACCGCCACCAACACGCTCAGGTGGATGGCCGTCCTGGCCCGGCACACCCGCTTCGACGGGGTCGGCCTGGGCGACCTCTACCGGCTCGGTCGTCTGGCCCTGTCGATCGACCCCGAGAACGTGCGCAACGTGACCATGCCCGGATCGACCGGCTCGGCGGCCAACCAGTCAGTGGTGTTCGCGGGCGGGTCGGCGCCCACCCTGTTCGCCGACTTCAGGGACGACGCCATCCTCCAGCGGTACTGAGGCCCGCTACTCGCCGTCCTTGTTGCCGGACCGGTCCCCCTGGACGTTCTCCTCGGGCGCCCCTCCCCGCTCCTCCTCGTCGTCGCCGTCGAACACCCGGCCGGCCAGGATGTCCTCGGCCTCGATGCGCATCAGGTCGGCCTTGCCGAGACTATGGCTGTTGGCCACGATGCCGGTGGCCTGGCGGAGCCGGGCCCGCTCCAGGGCGTTGCGCACGCTGCGGCTGTTGGCGAAGCGGGGCTGCTTCATGCGCCGCTCGAGGTACTCGCGGAAGGCGGCCTCGGCCTCCTCGGAGAAGGAGTACTTCTGCTCCTCCAGGATGAGGCAGGCGATGCCCATGAGCTCGTCGAGGGTGTAGTCGGGGAAGTCGATGTGGGAGCCCATGCCGGGGTTGGACGAGAAGAAGTTGTCCATCTTGTCCTTGTAACCGGCGAGGATGACCACCAGGTCGTCGCGGTTGTACTGGCCGACCAGGTCGTCGCGGGTCACGTTCACCAGGTGGCCCTTGGCCAGGTAGCCCATCCTGTTCAGCAGCTCGGCCATCCGCCACGCCACCGTGGTCTTGCCGGTGCCGGGGCTGCCGGTGAACGACATGTGCAGCGTCGGGCGGGTCGACTCGATCCCGAACTTGTTGCGCAGCCGGTCGACGACCAGCAGGTCGGCGATCTCCCGGACGCGCTGCTTGACCGGCTTGAGGCCGATCCTCGCCAGGATCGTTCCCGGCTACCGGGAATTCCCACCTATCCGTTTCCACCGAGGAGCCGGCGCAGCGCCTTGCCGCCTGGTGTGCGGGGGATGGCGCCGGTGATGACGACCTCGCGTGGCAGCTTGGGCGCCGAGAGTCGATCGGCGGCGAAGGCCCGCAGCTCGGCCAGCTGCGGCGGCGCCACGGGGTCCCGGGGTACCACGTGGGCCACCACCCGTTCGCCCCACTCGGGGTCGGGCGCCCCGGCCACGCAGACGTCGGCCACGCCCGGGTGCTCAGCCAGCACGGCCTCCACCTCGCTGGGGCCGACGTTGACCCCTCCGGTGATGATGAGGTCCCGCAGGCGGTCGACCACCTTCAGCCGCCCGCGGGCGTCGATCTCTCCGGCATCACCCGTCCGCAGGCGGCCGTCGGAGGTGAACGCGGCCTCGGTCTCCTGGGGCGCGAACCGGTAGCCCTTCATGACCATCGGGGCGCGGACCAGGATCTCGCTCCCGTCGCCGATCGACAGCTCCACCCCGGCCAGGGGGTGGCCGTCGTGCACCACTCCGCCCCACGTCTCGGTGAGGCCGTAGGTGGCCACGATGTTCGGCCCCTGCTCGTGGACCGGCCCGCCACCGAGCAGGATGCGCCGGAAGCGCCCCAGGTCGACGGCCGCGGCGCGCAGGCGGCGGACCATGGTCGGCACCAGCGAGACGAGCGTGCCCTCGGCGGTTGCCGCCGTGGCGACGTCGAACCCGTCCAGCACGGTGACAGGGACGCCGGTCGACCAGGCCCGGGCGACCACGGCCAGCCCGGCCACGTGGTGCAGAGGCAGACAGGCCAGCCACCGGTCTTCCGCCTCCACCTCGAGGGCGTCGGACACGGCCGCGGCCGAGGCCGCCAATCCGTCCCACGTGAGCTCCACCCCCTTCGGCACTCCCTCGGTGCCCGAGGTGACGACGACGGCGGCCACGTCCGGGTCTACCCCCTCCTCCGGTCGCAGGCGGCCGAGGACCGCCTCGACCTCGGGGTCGGGCGCCCGGGGGTCGAGCACGAGCACGGCGTCGCCGGCGTCCCAGGCAGCCCGGATCGCCGTGGCCGCCTCGGACGCCGGGCGCCGCACGGTGACCAGGTCGGGCCACGCCGCGGTCATGTCCGGCGCCCGTTCCGCGTTCGCCTGCTACGCCGAGGAGGTCGTCGAGCCATCGCACATCCCTCCTTCGTACTCGCGATCGAGCGGGGTCGGTGCGCTCGACGCCGCCCTTTCGCCTAGTCCGCCAGGCGTTCGAGCAGCCAACCCGGGCCGACGAGCCGGACGCGACGCGCCCGGCACCGGTCGCCAAGGGCGCGGTCGGCAGAGACCAGGGTCACCGGCTCCGTCGCCGCGGCGGCGACGGCGACGGCGACGAGGGTCTCGTCTCCCTCGCCGGGCGCGTGGACCACGGTCACACCCCCGACCTCGCCCTCCTCGGCCCCGCCCCGGGCCGCGCCCTCCAGCACCACGACCACCGGGGGGTCGAGGGCGCCGGCTGCCGCGGCCGCACGGATCCGCTCGACCAGCGCGGCGGCGGCGCCGGCCCGGTCGCGCCACCACCCGGTTGGGCGGGATCCCACCACGTTGGCCGCGTCGACGAGGAGCATGCTCGCCCGAGCCTGGCACTTCCCAGGCTGGCGGCATGGCTGACACCGACGAGGGACCGCTGCGCCCGGTCTTGCCGACGTGCAACGGCTCGGCGACCAAGGGTGGAGCTCGTCCCCCCGGGGGATCCTTCTGATCTTTGCCGTCGTCGACGGGCACGACTCGGGCTGCCGGTCCCCCAGCGTCGAGGGACGACGCGTGTGCTGCGCCACCCCCTCCCGCTCTGTTGCTCCGGCTCAGACGTACTGGCTCAGGAATGCCTGGGCGTCGGCGGTATCGAGGCGCTGGGCCACGTTGGTCGCCTTGCAGAACATGTCGCCGGTGGTCGTGATGGCGACGAGGACGCCGTCCAGGAAGATCGGCCCGCCCGAATCGCCGTTGCACGTGCCCGCGTCGCCGGTAGCCGGGTTCTGGGTGAGCCGGAGGTAGCCGGGCCCCAGGGCGTTGAACCGCCCGGTGGCGTACATGCGCGTCCACGGATGTTCGTTGACCGGCCCGCCCGGCGCGTTGACGTACTCGGTGTCGCCGTAGCCCACGGAGACGAACTCGGTGTCCTGGGTCAGGCCCACGCTGTCCAGGTAGCCCTCGGTCGCCAGCGTCGCCGGCTCTACGCCCTTGATCGGCTTGTCGAAGACGACCACGGCCAGGTCGTTCGGGTCGTTCTGAGACCGGGTGTAGAGCGGGCTGGCGATGGCCTCGCCGCAGTACAGCTTCGACCTTCCCTCGACGAAGACGGGGTCGAAGGTCACGCACACCGTGTCGCCGACGAAGGGCGCCTCGACGCAATGCGCGGCGGTCAGGAGGACCGTCTCCGAGATGAGCGTCCCGGAGCAGTACACGAACAGCTCGCCGTTGGTGGGCGACACGGCGACCAACCCGCCGACGTTGCCGTAGCTCGTCCCCGTCGGCGTGCCGTACGTGATGGCGTGGGCCGGCACCGCCAGCGCCACGATCACTGCCGCCGCGAGGGAAACCATCCTCTTCATCGGACATCTCCCCGTCGTGATTGTGGGACCAGAGTACGGGCCGGGGCCCGCGAACGTCCATAGGTAGGATGACCCAGTCGAAGGGGGTTCGCCGTGGTCAGTTCCAGCCTCTACCGGCAGCTCGTCCCCGACGCTCCGCAGCACCGCCACACCGACCGCGACGTCTACCCGACCCGTGAAGCCGAGCTGCGGGTCAAGCTGGCCGGCCGCCTGGCCCCGAGGCCCGCCCGTCCCGGGCTCCAGAAGCCGGCCCTCGTCTCCTCGTGGCGAGGCGCGATCGACACCGTGCTGTTGGCCTTCCCCACCTACGGTGTCTTCAGCCCGGGTCTGGCTGCGGCCTACCGGTCCCTGATCGGCGCCCTGCGAGAGGGGACCAGGTTCGTGGTCGTCCACCACCGCTCGACCCGCGGCGAGGTCGAGGAGTGGTTCGCCGCCGCCGGGCACCCGCAGGACAACGTCACCTACGTCGACCTTCCCGACTACGTCAGCTTCACCGACTGGGCCGAGGACGCCTACGTCTCCTTGTTCGACGCCTCGGACGACACCGCCTACCTGATGGAGCCCTGGGAGTTCCCCCGGGCGGGCGACGCCCTCATCTCCGAGTCGGTCCAGGAGCACGCGCCGATCACGTCGGCCCAGGCGCCCCTCGTCTTCCAGGGCGGGAACTGCCTCATCGGCGACCGCTTCTGGCTCCTCGGCAAGGATTACTTCGCCGACAGCGTGGCCCTGGTCGAAGGGGACTTCCCGCCCGTCGAGGTTCCCGCGGGCACGACGTCGGAGGTCTTCGTGACCCGGCTCTTCGCCGAGTACGTGGACGCCGGGCGGGACCTCGTCGTGGTCGGCACCACCCGGCCCATCCCCCTGCGCGAGTTCTATGGCACGAGCGAGGGGGACGAGTACTACCTCGACATCGCGAGCGACGGTGCCGGCACGTACCAGCCCATCTTCCACATCGACATGTTCGTCACCCTCGTGGGCCCGGACGACACCGGTACTTTCAACGTCCTGCTCGGCAGCCCGGCCTTGGGCGACGAGATCCTGGGGACCCGTTCGCCCTTCGCCCTCGACGACGTCTACGACGCCCTCGCCGACCAGCTGGCGGCCCGGGGGATGAGGGTCGAGCGCAACCCTCTCGTCCACCGGGCCACCCGGGGCCGGACGTTGACCGTGGCCGAGCTCCGAGACATCGCCGGGCAGCCGGGGGCCGACGCGCTGCTCCAGGCGGTCAACGAGCTCGTGGCCGCCGGCGCCCAGGACACGACGTCGGTCGGGGTCCGGAGCTGGCACCACGTGACGTGGAACAACTGCCTCGTCGAGAACGGCGCCGTCGGACGCCACGTCTACCTGCCCACCTTCGGTCACGGGCCCAACCAGGATCTCGAGCCCGTCGACCAGGCCATGAAGGCGCTGTGGGAACGGCGGGGCTTCACCGTCCACATGCTCGGCGATTTCAACGACTTCGCCCGCCGTCTGGGCGTCGTGCACTGCATCAAGAAGTACCTGCGGCGCGGCGACTGACCGGGTAACGCGGGGGCCGCCGGCCTCGGCGGCGGTGTGGGGCGCACGGGGACGGCGCCGGCGGTGGTCGCCGTGCTCGCCGGCGGGCGGCGCGAGAAGCCGCGGCCGCGGCGGTGGCCCTCAGACCGGCGTACCTTGGAACTGCCTGTAGTCGCCGTGGAGCCCGTGGCCGACATCCAGCACCTGGCGGACCCCCTCGGTCGACAGGGCGTCGTCCTCGCTGTCCGTGTGCCGCCGCAGCTCGACGTGCTTCGCGATTTGGACGGAGCCTACGGTGGCCCGTGCTCGACAGTCGGACGGTCCAGCTGGCGGCGACGGCGTGGGCGATGGTGGGCTTCGCCATCGCCCTGCCGTCGCTGGCCCGAGTGAACGCCGACGCCCGGCTCCTTGTCGGCGTGGCCTCGGTGGTGTTCCCGACGTGCGCGCTGCTGGCCGGCGTGGCCGTTGTCCACGGCCGTCCACGGGCCGCGGGCGTGCTCCTCCTGCTGTCGGCCGCGACCCCGACCTACTTCGTGTCGCCGGTCAACCTCGTCGCCCTGGCGGCCGGAGCCGCGCTCCTGCTCGCCCGGCGTTAGACCTGGGTGCCGCCGATCGTCGTGCAGGCCGGGTTGGCCGTCCGGTAGAAGTTCCCCCGCCACAGGTTGTTATCGCAGTTGGGGTTGCCGTCGTTCAGGTCGAACGTCGGACCGCCCAGCTGGCTCTGCTCGATGGGCGGGAGGACGTTGTTCCCCACCGCGAAGTTGTTGACCGCCCGACTGTCGGTGGCCGGCGGCCGCGGTCCGGAGGGCGTGTCGAAGACGCCGTGGAAGATGATCCCGTTGGCCGCGTTGCCGGTGATCCGGTTGCCCTCGACGGTGGTGCGGTTGGCCCCGCCGAACACCCGGATGCCGTCACCGCGTCTCCGGAAGGTGTTGTGGAAGCCGTTGTTCTGCACGGAGTTGAACCGGACGACGTTGTCCGGGGCGAAGCTGAACATGGCGATCCCGTCCAACCCGCTGCCGGTCACGTTGTTGTTGCTGATCGTGTTGAAGACCGACATCGTCTCGATGCGGATGCCGTCGGAGTCGTTCACCTGCGCGCTGCGGGGCAGGTTGTTGTCGACCACGTTGTTCGAGTCGATGAGGTTGTCCCTCGACACGCCGCCGGTCGAGCGGGGGTGCTCGGCGTCCTGCCGGGTGTAGACGCCGATCCCGCCGAAGGGCCCGTTGTGCACGATCCGGTTGCCGGCGATGCGGTTCCCCTGCGAGGAGAGGACGGCGACGCCCTCGCCACAGCGGGTCACGCCGACCACGCCGATGTTGTCCTGGGCGTGGATACCGGTGACCGTGTTGCCCGACCCGCCCTCGATGGCTACGCCGCAGTCGAAGTCGCGCACGGCTCCGTTCCTCACGGTGACGCCCGTCCGTCGGAACACGTAGACGCCCGCCCCGTCGTTGATCACGTTCGGGGTGCCCAGCACCTGGTGGCCGTTGAGGTCGAGCGTGATGTTGTCCGCGCCGATGACGATCCCGTTCGCCCCTGCGGGGCAGGGCCCCACGTCGGCGTCCAGCACCGTGCTCTGGGTGATCGTCTGCCCGCACGAGACGACGGCCGCCCCGGCCACCTCCACCGGGCCCACGCCCCACGACAGCGCCATGACCGCGAAGACCGCCACTCCGAACTTCCTGGTGCCCCCCACCGAACCCCCCCTGGTCGTCCCCCTGCCACGGTTCTATCACTGCGTGCCGTTGCCTGCGAGGGTCGCCCGGGTCACCGGACCGGCTCGTCCAGGACGACGGCGCCGGGTACGAGGTAGTTGAAGTGCCACCACTCGCCCTCGTAGTTGGCGAAGCCCTCGGCGTGCATGGCCTCCACGAGAACGGCGCGGTTCTGGGCGGCGACGCCGGTGGCGTTGGCCGTATGGGCGGCGGGGTCGAAGGTCTCGTACGGCGTCCCCATGTCCAACTCCCGACCTGTGGCCCGGTCGACCAGGGTGAGGTCCACCGCCTGCCCGGAGTTGTGGTAGCTGACGGAGGCGATGTAGGGGCCGACCAGGTCGGCGCGGCCCTGGCCGCGGGCCCAGGCGACCATGGCCCGGGTGGCCCGCGCCGGCCGGTAGGCGTCGTACACCTTGAGGCCGAGGCCTTGGGTGGCCAGGCGACGCTGGACGGCCGCCAGCGCCTCTGCACCCTTCGCCGTGAGGAAGGCCCGGTTGGCCTCGTAGCCCGGGAGGGGCCGGCCGGTGAAGTTCTCCGCCGTCAGCTTGTTCAGCGCCACCAGGATCGAGGGTTCCAGCTCCTGCACGTCGATCAGGCCGGGAGGCGGCGGCGCCTTGCGGGCGGTGGTGGTCGTCGTCGACGGGGGGAGGGCGGTGGTCGACGCGCTCGTGGGCGGTGCGGCCGTGGAGGCGAGAGGGGCCGGGGTGGTGGGCGCCCCCGAGCCGGCCCTGTCTTCCTGCGACGACCCGCCGCCGCCGCAGGCACCGAGCAGCAGGGCCAGCGCCGACCAGCCGACGAGGAGGTACGCGCGCCGCATTCGCCGCGCCGCCGCTACCGCTTCTTCTTGGGGAGCTTCTTCATGGCTCGGTGGACGATGCGGGCCTGCTGGTTGTCGGCGGCCTTGGCCCACGGCTCCCTGGCCGACTCCTCGAGCTCCGCTTGCAGCTTCCGGTAGCTGGCCACGCGGTCCGGATCGAGCCGCCCCTCCTCGACGGCGGCGACGACGGCGCACCCGGGCTCGCCCGAGTGGCGGCAGTCCCGGAAGCGGCAGTCCTCGGCGACCTCCTCGATGTCGGGGAACGCCAGGGCCACGCCACCCTCGGCGCCGGCGAGGCCCACGGATCGCAGGCCGGGGGTGTCGATCAGCACGCCGCCGCCCGGGACCACGAGGAGGTGGCGCGAGGTCGTGGTGTGGCGGCCCTTGTGGTCGCCCTGGCGGACGGCGGCCACGGCCTGGGCCTCGTCGTGGAGGAGGCGGTTCACCAGCGTCGACTTCCCCGCTCCCGACGGGCCCAGGAGCACCGCGCTCCGGTTGGGGCGGAGGTGGCTCAGGACCTCGTCGATGCCCTCGCCGGTGCTGGCGCTGGTCGTCACCACGTCGACCCCTACGGTCCGGGCCTCCACCGTCTTGGTCAGCATGCCGGCGTCCGGCGTGGCGTCGGCCTTGGTGAGCACGACGACCGGCCGGGCGCCGCTGTCCCAGGCCAGGACCAGCTCCCGCTCGATGCGGTTCAGGTTCAGGGGCCGGTCGAGCGCGGCCACGACGAAGACGATGTCGACGTCGGCGGCCAGGAGCTGGCCCTCCCGTTCCAGCGACGACCAGCGCGGGAGCACGGCGTCGACGGCGGGCTCCGGATCCGTGCGGAGGGCGACCCAGTCCCCGGTCACGGGCAGGACGTCGGCGCGGGCCCGCACCTTTCCATCGGGGGCGAAGACGGTGCAGCGGTCGCGGTCCACCCGGCCGACCCGGGCGGGCTGGTGGTCCGGTTCGGCAATCGACGCATAGAGAGTGGCGACCCGCTCGTCCCAGCCGAGGGGGACGAGCGCGTCGAACGAGCGATCAGGGAACACGTGGAATCTCCTCGTCAGAGGGTGAGCCAGGGCGCGAGTGCGAGGCGGCGTGGGCCGCTCTCAAGCGACGTTGGCCTCCATGGCTGCCTTTCCGGACGAGGTGCTGGCGCAAGGGTAGCCTGAACGTCCGTAGGAGTGATCGCTCCAGGAGTAGCAACGCCAATGAACGACATCCCCGACTGGGAGCAGCGCGGCGACTGGAAGGACATCCGCTACGAGGTGGCCGAGGGCATGGCCAAGGTCACCATCTGCCGGCCCGAGGTCCGCAACGCCTTCCGGCCCCAGACGCTCTTCGAGATGTCGAAGGCGTTCGACACGGCGCGCGACGACCCCGAGGTCGGCGTGATCGTCCTCACCGGCGAGGGCCCGCTCGCATTCTGCTCGGGCGGCGACCAGAAGGTGCGGGGCGACGACGGGTACAAGGACGACAAGGGGATCGGCCGGCTCAACGTCCTCGACCTCCAGATCCAGATCCGCCGCCTGCCCAAGCCGGTGGTGGCCATGGTCGCCGGCTACGCCATCGGCGGTGGCCACGTCCTGCACCTGGTCTGCGACCTGACCATCGCCGCCGACAATGCCCGCTTCGGCCAGACCGGCCCCCGGGTCGGGTCGTTCGACGGCGGGTATGGCGCCGGCCTGCTCGCCCGGACCGTGGGCCAGAAGAAGGCCAAGGAGATCTGGTTCCTCTGCCGGCAGTACGACGCCCAGGCCGCCCTGGACATGGGCCTGGTGAACACCGTCGTCCCCCTCGACCGGCTGGAGGCGGAGACGGTGCAGTGGTGCCGGGAGATGCTCCAACACAGTCCGCTGGCCATGCGCCTGCTCAAGGCCGGCTTCGCCGCGGACGTCGACGGGCTGGCCGGGGTCCAGCAGCTGGCCG
>DATAAD010000006.1:0-9243 GCA_036260295.1 Acidimicrobiales bacterium
GTAGCCCCGCACGCGGTGGGACGACACGGTCCCGGACGTGACCAGGAGCACGTGGTCGAGCAGCCACACGTGGGGCACGTGCTTGTGGCCGGAGAGGACCATGTCGACCTTGAGCTCGGCCAGCAGGGCGAGCACGTCGCCCGCGTCCCACACCGTGTTGCGCTCGCGGCCGGTCCCGGGCACGGGCACGAGGTGGTGGTGGAGCACGAAGATCTTGAAGTCGGCCTCGGCCGCGAACTGGTCGCGTATCCACCGGTACCGCTCCCGTCCGACCTCGCCCTCGGCCAGGTCGGGCTTCGACGAGTCGATGGCCACGACCTGGACCCGGAACGGGCCTGATTCTCCGTTGCTCGGGGCGGGCAGGGTGAGCGACAGCACTCGGTCGCCCTTGTCGGCCACGTCGCCCACGCCGAAGGTGTCGCGGAAGTGGAGGTACCCCACGTTCTTCGAGTCGTGGTTGCCGGGGATCACCAGCACGGTGAAGCCGGCGTCGAACAGCGGCTCCAGGAACCGCTGGGCGGTCCGGAACTCGCCGGCGTAGCCCTCGGCCGTGAGGTCGCCGCCGATCACCACGAGGTCGGGGTTCACCCCGAGGGTCTCGTTCACCGCCGTCTCCAGCAGCTCGGGGTCGAAGAACGGGGAGCCGCAGTGCAGGTCGGACAGCTGTGCGATGACGAACTCTTCCCGAGCCATTCGCCTCGGAGTGTACGGGAGCCTGCCAGGTAGGGTTCCCGACCGTGCCGGCGCGGCCCTCGACGACCACCAGCAAGGTCTGCGTGCTCGGGGCGGGCTCGTGGGGGACGGCCATGGCCGCCATGTGCGCCCGCTCGGTCCCGACGACGCTGTGGGCCCGGCGGCCCGAGCTGGCCCGGGCCATCGCCGGCGAGGGGTGCAACCGCGACTACCTGCCCGAGCTGAGGCTGCCGGGCGGCGTCCGGGCCACGTCGTCACTGGCCGAGGCGGTCGAGGGCGCCGACGTCGTCGTCATGGCCGTGCCGTCCCACGGCTTCCGCGCCGTCCTCGGCCAAGCCCGGGCCCACCTGGCCGGGGCGGTGCCGCTCGTGAGCCTGACCAAGGGGGTGGAGCAGGGGAGCCTGGCCCGCATGACGGAAGTCATCGCCGAGGTCGCCCCCACCCACCCGTACGCGGTGCTCACCGGGCCCAACCTGGTCGGCGAGATCGTGGCCGGCCACCCCACGGCCAGCGTGATCGCGGCCACCGACCCGTCCCTGGCCAAGGAGCTGCAACGGCTGCTCAGCACGGCGACGTTCCGGGTGTACACCAATCCCGACGTGGTCGGGTGCGAGCTGGGTGGGGCGCTCAAGAACGTGGTCGCCATCGCCGCCGGCATCTCCGACGGCCTCGGGTTCGGCGACAACACGCGAGCGGCGCTGATCACCCGAGGGGTGGCCGAGCTGACCCGCCTCGGGGTCGCCCTGGGCGGTCAACCGCTGACCTTCGGCGGCCTGACCGGGATGGGCGACCTGGTGGCCACCTGCTGCAGCCATCGGAGCCGGAACCGGTGGGTCGGCGTGGAGCTGGCCCGCGGCCGGCCCCTGACCGAGATCACCGCGGGCACGCGCATGGTCGCCGAGGGGGTGCGCACGTCGGCCGCGGTCGTCGAGCTGGCCGCCCGGGCCGGCGTGGAGATGCCGATCGCCGACCAGGTGGTCGCCGTCCTCTCGGGGACGACCCCACCCGCCGAGGTGGTCGCCGCCCTCATGGGGAGGATGATGAAGCCCGAGCTCCACGGACTGGGCTAGAAGCTCGCAGCTTCCTCCCAGGCCACTCCAAGGTGGGGGCCCGATGCTGGCAGCATGGTGCCGCTGATTCTTGCCCCCGTGACCGTCGTACTCTTTCCGGGATGACTGACGTCGCCGCCTCCTCCGCCCAGCTCGAGCAGGCCCTGTTCGAGGTCAAGAAGGTCATCGTCGGCCAGGACCAGGTGATCGAACGCCTCGTGGCCTGCCTGCTGGCCCGGGGCCACTGCCTGCTGGAAGGGGTCCCCGGCCTGGCCAAGACCCTCGCCGTGGAGACCCTGGCCGAGGTGGTGGGCGGGTCGTTCGTCCGCCTGCAGTTCACGCCCGACCTCATCCCGTCCGACCTGGTGGGCACCCGGATCTACCGCCAGTCCAGCGAGACGTTCGACGTCCAGCTGGGCCCGGTGTTCGCCAACTTCGTGCTGGCCGACGAGATCAACCGGGCCCCGGCCAAGGTGCAGTCGGCCCTCCTCGAGGTCATGGCCGAGCGCCAGGTCTCCCTGGGCGGCCAGACGTTCAAGGTGCCCCAGCCGTTCCTGGTCCTCGCCACCCAGAACCCGATCGAGTCCGAGGGCGTCTACCCCCTGCCGGAGGCCCAGCGCGACCGGTTCCTGATGAAGGTCGTCGTCTCCTACCCCGACCGCAACGAAGAGGTGGAGATCGTCCAGCGGATGAGCGTGCACCCGCCGCACGCCAACCGCGTGCTGTCCCTGGACGACCTCGTCCGCCTCCAGGATGCGGCCGACGCCGTCTTCGCCCATCGCGCGGTCGTCGACTACGCCGTCCGCCTGGTGCACGCCACCCGCGTCCCGGCCGAGCACGGCCTCGCCGACATCACCACGGCCATCGACTACGGGGCCAGCCCCCGGGCCAGCCTGGGGCTCGTCGCCGGGGCCCGGGCCCTGGCCCTGCTCCGGGGTCGCGACTACGTCCTGCCCCAGGACATCGTCGACGTGGCGCCCGACGTCCTCCGCCACCGGATCGTCCTCTCCTACGAGGCGCTGGCCGACGGCATCGCCATCGACGACCTGCTGCGCAAGATCCTGTCCACCGTGCCTGCGCCGCGGCTGGCGCCGAGCCAGGACAACACGCCGGTCGACGGCGTCCAGGTCCCGAACGTAGCTGCACAGTCCGGCGGCTTTCCGCCGACCGAGCGAACGGCGTGAGCCTCTTGCCGGTCGTGGGCGACCGGCGGCCGGAGCAGGTCCTCCGCCGCCTGGAGCTCACCGTCACCCGCCGCCTCGACGGCCTCCTCCAAGGGGACTACCAGGCCATCCTGCCCGGCCTGGGCAGCGAGCCCGGCGACAGCCGGGAGTACATGGAGGGCGACGACGTCCGCCGCATGGACTGGAACGTCACCGCCCGCACGACGGTGCCCCACGTGCGCGACCCGGTCGCCGACCGGGAGCTCGAATCCTGGGCCATCGTCGACTGCTCGGCCAGCCTCGACTTCGGGACCGCGAACTGCGAGAAGCGCGACCTGGCCGTGGCCGCGGTGGCCGCCATCGGCTTCCTCACCACACGCACCGGGAACCGCTTCGGAGCCCTCATCGTCCGCCCCGACGGGATCACCCGGATCCCGCCCCGTGCCGGCCGCCAGCCGATGATGGCCCTCCTGCACACCCTCGCCAACAGGGAGCGCCTGGACGGCACCGGCCCCAGCGACCTGGGCACGGCCATCCAGACCCATCTGACCGCCCGCCGGCGGCGCGGTCTCGCCGTCGTCATCTCCGACTTCCTGTCGCCGCCGGGATGGGAGCGCAAGCTCACCGGCCTGGCCGCCCGCCACCAGGTCCTCGCCGTCGAGATCATCGACCCCCGGGAGCTGGAGCTGCCCAACGTCGGCTACCTCACCCTCGTCGACCCCGAGACCGGCCGGCGGATGGAGGTGCAGACGGCCAAGGCCTCCCTGCGCCAGCGCTACGCCGAGGCCGCCGCCGCCCAGCGGGCCGAGACCGCCGCCGCCATCCGCCGCAGCGGCGCCCACCACCTCGTGCTCCGCACCGACCGCGACTGGCTACGCGACATCGTCGACTACGTCCTTTCCGCCCGGCGCCGGCGCGCCGGTCTGCAAGGAGCCGCCCGCTGATGGTCCTCGCTCTCACGTTCCTGTCCGCCGGCCGCCTGTGGTTCCTGTTGGTGGTCGCCGGGCTGATCGCCGCCTACGTGGTGATGCAGCTGCGACGGAAGGACTACGCCGTCCGGTTCACCAACCTGGCCCTCCTCGACTCCGTCGCGCCGAAGCGCCCCGGATGGCGCCGCCACGTGCCGGCGACCGCCTTCATGCTGGCCATGGTCGCCCTGGTCACCGCCTTCGCCCAGCCGGCCCGGCCGGTGCGGGTGCCCCGGGAGCGGGCCACCGTGGTCATGGCCATCGACGTCTCGCTGTCGATGGAGGCCACCGACGTCGAGCCCACCCGGCTGGTCGCCGCCCAGGAGGCGGCCAAGGAGTTCGTCGACATCGTCCCGGCCCGCCTGAACCTCGGGCTGGTGGCCTTCTCGGGGGTGGCCCAGGTGCTGGTCCCGCCGACGACCGACCACGACCAGCTCAAGCGCAGCATCGACAACCTCCAGCTCGGTCCCCGCACCGCCGTCGGCGAGGCCATCTTCGCCAGCCTAGGGAGCATCGCGTCGGTGCTGGCCGAGCCGGGACAGCCCCCGCCGCCCGGGCGCATCGTCCTCATGTCCGACGGCGAGACCACCGTCGGCCGCCCGAACGAGCTGGCCGCTCGGGCCGCGATCGACGCCAAGGTCCAGATCTCCACCATCGCCTTCGGCACCGACGACGGCTACGTCACCGTGGAGGGCCGCAACATCCCCGTCCCGGTGAACCGCGACGCCCTGGCCCAGATCGCCGACGCCACCGGGGGCCGGGCCTTCGAGGCCGCCACCGCCCGCGAGCTGCGCCGGGTCTACGCCGACATCGGCAGCTCCATCGGCTACCGCACCGAGCAGCGCGAGGTCACCTCGTGGGTGGTCGGCCTGGCCCTGGCCTTCGCCCTCGCCGCGGCCGCCGGCTCCCTGCTCTGGAGCTCGCGCCTGCCCTAGCCCCTTGGGCGTTCTGTCTGCAGTTGGCCGCGCATACGCGGCCAGGTGCAGCCAGAACCGGCCGGCGGTGGGTACGGTGGCGCCGATGAGGGTGGCTTTCGGGACGGACGAGCGGACCCCGTTGAGCGACGAGGTTGCCGCCGCGCTGGCCGCGGCCGGGCACGAGGTCGTCCTGCGGCTGGAGGACGAGCCGTGGCCCGACGTCGGCCGGCGGGTGGGGGAGGCCGTCGCCAAGGGGGAGGCCGACCGCGGCATCGTGTGCTGCTGGACGGGCACGGGGGTGTCGATCGCGGCCAACAAGGTCCCCGGAGTGCGGGCTGCCCTCTGCACCGACGCCGAGACGGCGAGGGGCGCCCGGCGCTGGAACGACGCCAACGTGCTGGCCATGGGGCTGCGGCTCACCTCGCCGACCGTGGCCCAGGAGATGCTCGGCGCCTTCCTCTCCACCGACCCTGAGGCCGACGAGGCGGCGAACATAGCCAAGGTCAGGGATGGGTAAGACGAGCAAGGGCCCGGTCCTGCACGCTGGGGAGCCCGCGCGGCGCGAGCGGACGCAGGGCCCGGGCCCTCGAACCGTCCCCGGCCTGGCTCGGGAGCGGGCGCTGTGGGCCGACGGCCACCAGGTCGTGGTGGGCGTGGACGAGGTCGGGCGGGGGTCGTGGGCGGGCCCGATCTCGGTGGGCGCCGCGGTGCTGCCTTGCGACCGGCGGGTGTACAAGGTCCGGGACTCGAAGATGCTCACCGAGGCCGAGCGGGAGAAGCTCTTCCCTCGCCTCACCGCGTGGTGCGCGGCGTGGGCCGTCGGCCACGCCAGCCAGCAGGAGTGCGACGACCTGGGGATGTCGGCGGCCCAGAAGCTCGCCGCCCGCCGCGCCATCGAGGGCCTGGGCGTGGTGCCCGACGCCATCCTCGTCGACGGCCTGTGGAACTTCGTGGGTACGGGGAACGTCACCCGCATCGTCAGGGGCGACGCCTCCTGCCTGTCCATCGCCACCGCCTCCATCCTGGCCAAGGTCACGCGCGACCGGCTGATGCGGGCCGAAGCCGAGCACTTCCCCGCCTACGACTTCGACCTCAACAAGGGCTACCCCTGTCCCCGCCACAAGGCGGCGCTGGCCGCCTTCGGGCCCACGTCGATCCACCGCCGGGCCTGGGTGTTCATGGACCACCTCCCGTGGGACGGGGTCACGCGGTTCGTGCGGGACCTGCAACCGGCCCTATGGTGAGGACGTGAGCCGCGTCGACGCCCTGATCCTGCGGACTGCCGCGGTCTGGACGATCTTCATCTGGGTCACGCGCATCCGGAACATCCTGGGGGACGACGCCCACTCGACCGGGTTCAAGGTCGTCCACTCCCTGCTGGCCCTTGTGTCGGTCGCCTTCGCCATCGCCATCCTCAGGGTGGCCTCGAGGAACCGCAGACGAGCGCGCGACAAGGTCGAGACGCACTCGTAGGGCACATCACCAGCGCCGGGTTCGCGTCCGGCGACCGGTTCGTGGTCGGGACGTGGCGGACGTCGCCGGTGGGCCCGCTCGACGACCTCATGTGGGCCCGGCCGGACGGCCGAAGGGCGCTGGTCGCGGCGACCGAGGCGGGGGCGGGCTACGTCTCGTCGGTCTACGGGTTCGACGAAGTGGTGGTCGGACCGGTCAAGGTCGTCCTCCACGGGCGCTTCCTGCACCTCTTCGCACGGGACCTCGACCTCGAGCTGCACCTGACCGCGGGCCGGGCGGTGACGCTGCCTTGGGCCCGTCCGGCCTGGTTCACCCGACGGGTGGAGGGGCCGGTCGCCCGCCGGCTGCTCGGGGTGAGCACCTACGGTGTCAGCCCGAGCGGCGTGCAGGAGTGGTACCGGGCCGTCTCGTTCCGGCGGATCGTGGCCGGGTGGGCGTCGATCGCCGGTGCCGACCTCGGCCGGCTGGGGCCCATCGACCCGCCCGCCGGGTTCGGCTTCAGCGAGCCGCCCCGCTTTCCGTCGATGGTCGGGGTGCAGCCCCTGCTGGAATGGCCGACTATCCCCCGACAGCAAGGTCGAGGGCGAGGGTGAGGCAGCGGCAGCCGCCCCCGGCCTTGAGGAACTCGCCCACGCCGACGACCTCGACGTCGAACCCCCAGTCCTCGAGCTGCCGGCCGACGCGGGGTGGGCAGGCGGGCATCACGACCGTCGTGCCGACCACCACCGAGTTGGCGCAGAAGGCCAGCATCTCGTCCTCCTCCAGGACGAGGAGCTCGGGCACCAGGGCCTCGACCACCTTGCGGCCGTAGGCGTCCCAGGCGCGGGGCGCCACCATCGCTCGTCGGTCGTCGAGGGGGCAGAACGTCAGGTCGAGGTGGTAGAGGCGGTCGTCGACCAGCTCGATGGGGCGGACGGGCGCCCCGAGCAGGGCCGACAGCGGGCCGTGGGCCGCGGCGTCGGACCGGGTCTTGTAGCCGGCGAGGAACACGTTGCGGAAGGGAAGGGCGTCGCCCGCCCCCTCGTGGCGCGTGCCCTCGGGCAAGGGCACGACCTCGAACCCGTGCTCGGTGAACCAGGCCACGTCGTGCTCGACCTCGGGCTGCCGGTAGGGGTGGCGGAACCGGCTGGGCACGAACCGGCCGTTGTTCACCGTGCCGGCGTTGGCGGTGAAGACGAGATCCGGGAGGCCGGGCTGCGGTTCGAGCAGCTCGACCTCGGCCCCGGCCTCGGTCAGCGTGGTCACCAGTGTCCCCCACTGGTCGCGGGCCAGGTCGAGGTCGACCGGGACCTCGCCGTGCATCCAGGGATTGATCTCGTAGAGCACGCCGAAGTGCTCGGGCGGGCACATGAGGAAGCGCCGCCCCCACGAGAGCTGGCTCACAAGGTCATCTGGTCGCTCCGCCCGCCGGCCCTGAGGGGGCTCCCGGCAGTGGCCTCCGCTCCGCGCCGGCTGGGCCGGCCCCGGCCGGCGGCCCCGCTCGGAGCAGGTGGTGGACGAGCGTGGAGAGGAAGAGGCCGACGTCGGTGACGATGCCCAGGGCCTGGTGGCTGCCGCGGTCGGCCAGCTTGGTGACGACGGCCTGGTTGATGTCGACGCAGTAGGTCTCGACTCCGGCGGGCAGCAGGTTGCCGGTGGCGATGGCGTGCAGGGTCGACGCCAGCATGAGGGCGACGCTGACGCCCGGCAGCTCGGCCCGCATGGCGTCGGCCGCCTCGACGACGTCGGTGTAGACGTCGGGCAGGGGGCCGTCGTCGCGGACGGATCCACCCAGGACGAACGGCACCCCGTGCTGCACGCACTCGTACATGACGCCGCCGGTGATGTACCCGTCGGCCACCGCGGCGGCGATCGAGCCCCGCCGGCGCACCTCGTTGATGACCCGCAGGTGGTTGCTGTGGCCGCCTTCGGGCGGTACGCCGTCGCCGAGGGGCACGCCGAGCGACGTCCCCAGCACGTTGGCCTCGATGTCGTGGGTGGGGAACCCGTTCCCGGCGAACAGCACGTCGACCCACCCGCCCCGGACGAGGGCGGCGACGTCGGGACCGGCCCCGGTGTGGATCACCGCCGGCCCGCAGACGGCGAGGACCTTCCCACCGGCGGCCTTCGCCGCCCGGATGCGCTCGGCCACCCGGGCCACCAGCTGCTGCTTGGGCTTCTCCGACGACACCTCCGAGCTCATGAACTCGAACGGGGTCGCCCCTCGGGGGCGCTCGAGGGCCTGGACCCGTACGCCGGCTCGGCCGACCACGACGGGATCGCCGGCCCGCACCCGGTGCATGGGGACCGTGCGCACCCGGCCGTCGGGACGGACGACGATGGCGCAGTCCATCTCGGGGTTGTCGACGTCGACCCAGTGCCCGCCCATCCGGACCTGGGTGGGCAGGTTGGTGGTCGAGTAGAAGCCCTCGGGCAGGACGCCGTCGACATCGGCCGGCTGGACCTCGGCGTCGCCCTGGGCCACCCGGTTGGCCCCGTGGATCTGGAGCTGCTCGAGGATGACGGCCAGGGCCTCGTCGTCGGGTGCGGTGACCTCGAGCCGGGCCCGGCTGGGGTCGACGTTCGTGCGCCCGATCTCCACGTCGACCATCCGGTAGTCGCCCCCGGCATCGAGGATGACGTCGAGGACCTTGGCCAGGATGAGGGAGTCGATGATGTGCCCCTCGACCTCCACCACCTCGGAAGCGCTCACTCCACGGCCTTCAGGGGCGGTTCCTCGTTGTCGGCTGCGGCGTCGTCCACCTTGGAGAGCGGTATCTCGTCGGTCCCGATCGTCGGCTCGTCCTTGAACTTGCCTGCCCGGTGGTCCCACAGATCGCGGGCGATGACCTGGATCACCCCGGCGGCGGGGATGGCCAGCAACGCGCCGAGGAACCCGAGGAGCTCGACACCGACGAGCACGCTGACCAGGACGAAGAGCTGGTTGATCTGCACCGTCTTCGACATGATCACCACCTGCAGCACGTGGTTCTCGAACTGC
>DATAAD010000007.1:0-34818 GCA_036260295.1 Acidimicrobiales bacterium
ACGGTACCGGGGCCGGAACGTGCGGCGACGAACCGCACGCTCCGGCGGGACGCAGGCGATCAGCCCTGGCGGGCCTTGCCCCTGATGTAGGAGACGATGGTCTGGGTCGGCACCTGCACGTTGTGCTTCTTGCGCACGTGGTCGGCCAGCTTGGCCATCAGCTCTTCCTCGGTTGCTCCGGAAGCCTGCCAACGGCAGGCGTGGCCTTCATCCCGTCAAGCGAAGCGGTATGCCACGACTCCTCCTTGGTGACGCGTTGGTGCGCTCCTGTTGTACCCGAGGCTATCCGGAGCCACCCCTGGTCGAGGATGATGCCGGGGCCACTTTTCCGTCGGGGAGCAGGGTGCAGGCCCCCCACAGGCCCTGTGATCCCTCCCGGGCCTGGCCGGCGATGGCCACGAACTCGTCGGTGTGGGCCACGTTGGGCGGGATGGTGAGGATCTGGGCGTAGCCCCGCCGCAGCAGCTCGGCGTTGACGAACAAGCCGTCGGCCCGGCGGTACACGTAGGCCAGCAGGCGGTCGTAGCGGTCGCGCTGCTCGACGTCGCCCACCAGTCGGACCGGGGTGCCGGGGGGTACCAGCCCGGCGGTGAACCGGCTGGCCTCCCGGCCGAAGCACCCGACCGGGCGGTTGGGGTCGCTCGTCTCGGGGGTGTCGATGCCGATCAGGCGGACCCGCTCACCACCGGAGATCTCGATGGTGTCGCCGTCGACCACCTTGCGGACGACGGCGTCGACGCCGGCCGGCAGGTTGCCGGAGGCGGGGGCCGGCGTGGGTGCCGGCTCGGCGGCCCGACCGCAGGCCGAGACGGCCACGGCCACGAGGGCGAGGGCGAGGAGCCGACCCCGACGCCCGGGCATGCGGGCGGCTCAGGCGGCCTGGCGGGCGGAGGCTTGGCGAAGGGCCTGGCGGGCGGCGACGATGCCCTGGCGGCCGACGTGGCGCGTGTGCTCGTCGAGCTCCCAGGAGGTGTCGTCGACGCGGTCGGCAGAGGCCGAGGTGTCGGGTAGGAGGGCGAGCTGGTCGTTCATGGTTCCAGGATGACAGGAGGGTGAGACAACACGTTCTTACCCGTCGTCAGCTCCAACGCCACCGGTGCCGCCGGTGTTCCAGGGCCGGCGGAGGAAACACCCTCTTCACGAATCCGCGACCCCTTCGACTTGCGCTTTGAGTAGGGTTGATCTTGGGTAGTCGCTCAAGCGGTAACCCGAAAAGGTCGACGTAACGGGAACAGGAACGGCTGCCCAGCGTTGGGAGTGGAGTGATGAGCGAAACGCTAGAGATCGAGGCGATCAACCAGGCGCTCGAGATGATCGACAAGAGCCTTGGTGTGATGCACACCCGCGAGCTCGTCTCCACGGCCGAGGTGTCCGACCTCCTGCTCGATATGCGCTCGATCCTGGCATCGGCCGGCATCGACCTGGTCGAGATGGAAGAGGTCGTCCCCAGCGCCAACTAGCGGGCCGCCGGCAGCAGCCGACGTCCGACGACGCCCAGGACCACGCCGAGGCCGACACCGGCCGCCACGTCGGAGGCGTGGTGGATCTTGACGTAGACCCGGCTCGAGGCAACGACGACGGCGACGGCGACGTAGAGGGGCCACAGCTCGTCGTCCTCCGAGAGCACGATCGCCGCGCTGGTGGCCGACGTGGCGTGCCCGCTGGGGAAGCTGCTGGTCAGCGGTCGCCGTACCCGCATCGGCCGGTCGACCTCCCAGGGCGGCCGCGTGCGGCGGAAGCACGACTTGATGATCCCGTTGACGAGGAGGGACTCCGCCCCCATGAGGGCGATCATGCGCAAGGCCGTGACCAGGTCGTCGCCCTTCCGTAGCCCCTTGAGGGTGGCGAGGATCACCCAGATGAGCCCGAAGTCGCCGAGCTCCGAGGCGGCGTAGAAGACGCGGTCCGCCGTCGGCTTGCCCCGGAGGCGGTCGAAAGCGCCCTCGGCCTTCAGGTCGAAGCGGCCCACACCTCTCCGGGCTGCGAGGAGGCGGCCCTTTCCGATGGCGGAACGCTAGCTGGCCCGCACCAGTTCGCCGGCCCGGGCCGGGTCACCGCCGAAGGCCGGGCAGTAGACCTGGTAGGAGCACCAGTTGCACAGCGGTGAGGGGCGGGGGCGGAAGTCGTCGGTGGCGCAGGCTCGCTCGACCGCCTTCCAGATGGCCGACGTGCGCTGCTCCAGGCCCCGGATCGACTGGTCGGACGGCTCGGCCACGATGGCGACGGGCTCGGCGAGGTACAGCAGCTGGATGCGGGACGGGCGCCGGCCCAGGACCCGCTCGCAGAGGAAGGCGTAGAAGTGGACGCCGCCCAGCCGGTTCTGCTCGTAGGTGACGCCGGGTGTCTTCCCCGTCTTGAAGTCGGTGACCACGAGCCCGCCGTGCTCGTCGAGCTCCAGACGGTCGATGACGCCGCGGAGGGTGAGGGAGCCGACCTTGGCCTCGAGCCTGAGCTCCAGCCCGATGGGGTGCACCGTGCGGGGATCCTCCAGCTCGAAGTAGCGCCGGACCAGGACCTCGGCCTCGGCCCCGAACTGGGCCTCGGCCTCGGCATCGAGCTCCAGCCCCACGAACTCGGGATCGCTCGCCATCTCGGCCCGGGCCCGATCGAGGCAGGCGAGGGCGGTCGGGACCGTGCGGTCGGTCGGCGCCTCGCAGAACAGCAGCTCGAGGGCCCGGTGCACCAGGGTGCCCTTGGTGGCCCAGGGTGACGGGGGCTCGGGGAGCCGGTCGATGGTGGAGAAACGGAAGGCCAGCGCACAGTCCTTGAACGACGCCACCTTGGAGGGCGACAGCGAGGTGGGGAGCGGGAGGGCCACGGCAGGAAGGCTAACGAGGGGGTGCGACAGTTTCGAGGATCCTCGTAGCCACGCCGCCCAGGTCCTCGAGCGGCCCGAAATGGCCCAGGTCGGGGAAGGTGACGAGGGAGGCGTCCGGGAGGGCGTCGACCTGGGCTCGGGGGACCGACGGGCCCATGGCCATGCTCCGTCCGCCGTGGGCGATGGTGACCGGGCAGCGGACGTCCGCCAGCCGGGAGAACCCGTCGTGGCGCAGGCCCTGGCGGTAGATCGACGCCTCCACGAACGGCGGGCACTTGAGGCGGACGCCGTCCTTGGCCGGCGCGAACCCGCAGTCGACGTAGGCCCGCAGGGCCTTGGCGTCGAGCGACTCGAGCGGGGGCTTGGACGAGAAGTTCTCGTAGGCCTCCTCTCGGGACGCGAACTGGTCGCGGCGCTTGAGCGCCCCGCTGATGAGAGGCCGGCGGGAGGCGACCAGCTCCTCGGTGATCTCGGGCCAGACGATGGGCTCGAAGCACCAGAGGGCGACGAAGGTGCCGGGACGGCGGGCCTCGGCCCCGAGCAGGGCGGCGCCTCCCGACGAGTGCCCGAACCCGTACGGCAGCTCCAGACCCAGGCCGTCGACCACGGCGAGGGCGTCGTCGGCGAAGGAGGACCAGTTCCAGTCGAGCCCGCTCGGGGTCTCGGTGTCGCCATGGCCCCGGGCGTCGTACGTCCAGCAGTGGAAGCGGTCGGCGAGGAGGGCGGCCAGGGGTGCCAGCACCGGGCCGCAGAAGCCGGTGGCGTGAGCCATGAGGAGGGGAGGGCCGTCGCCCCCCAGGTCGTGCACCGCCAGGGTGACGCCGTCGGTGGAGGGCAGGCGGGGCACCGGGCGGAGGCTACCGTCGCAGGCGGTGACCGATCGCGAGGCCGTGGCCGCGGCCAACAAGGCGTTCTACGCCGCCTTCGAGGCCCGCGACCTGGACGCCATGTCGAAGCTGTGGGAGCACTCCGACCGGATCGTGTGCACCCACCCGGGGTGGGCGAGCCTGCGGGGCTGGGGCCAGGTGGCGGCGTCGTTCGTCGCCCTGTTCCAGACCAGCCAGCACTTGCAGTTCATCCTGACCAAGGAGTCGGCCGAGGTGGTGGGCGACATGGCGTGGGTGACCGTCGACGAGAACATCCTCCAGAGCACCAGCGCCACCACGGTGGCCGCCCTCAACCTGTTCGTCCGCAGCACCGACGGCTGGCAGATGGTGGCCCACCACGCCTCCCCGGTGAGCGACTCGGCCGAGGCCTGAGCGAACCGGTGACGGACCCGGCCGCCTGGGCGACCATTCTCGCCACCAGTTGGGGGAGGGGCTAGCCGGCGGCGCACTCCCCGGCGCCCACCTCGGCGACGTAGGGGCCGGTCTCGCCGTAGTCGACGTAGAACGACGGGTTCTCCTCGGGCTTGGGGAAGGCGTCGAGATCGGCCAGGCCGGCGGCCACGGCCGAGGCCCCGCCCACCCGCTCGAGCCAGGCGGTGAAGCTCTCGCCCGCCGACCGCTCGGCTGCGAACCGGCCGACCACCCGCACCGTGGCCTCCCCCGCCCGCTTGGCCGGGAGGCGGAGGGCCTTGTGGCCGAACTCGACCTGGGTGTGGCCCACGTAGCCGCCCAGCAGCATCTGGTAGCCGGGGGCGGGCTGGCCGTGGGCCCGGCGCTCGACGCCCATGAAGCCGATGTCGGAGATGTGGTGCTGGCCGCAGGAGTTGGTGCAGCCCGAGATGTTGACCCGGACCCCGCCCACGTCGGCCAGGCCGGCCTCCTCGAGGGCCCGGCCGATCTCGTCGGCCAGGCCGCGGGACTGGGTGACGGCCAGGTTGCACGTGTCGGCGCCCGGGCAGGCGACCACGTCGCGGGCCAGCTCGGCCCCGGGCTCGGCCATACCGATGGCGCTCAGGCGGCGGTGCAGCTCGGGGAGCTGCTCCTCCGTCAACCCGCGGAAGACGAAGTTCTGGCGGTTGGTGACCCGCACCTCGAGGCCAAGGTCGCGCTGGATGGACGCCACCGCCCGGAACTGCTCCGCAGTGACGTCGCCCAGGCGGGCGTAGGCGTAGGCCGAGACGGTGCCCTTGGCGTTGCCCCGGACCACGTTTGCGTCGTCCCAGCGGCCGTAGGGGTCGGACTTCTTGAGCACCACGTTGGTGCCCCAACCCATGGGCGTGGGGCTGACGGTGGACGAGACGCCCGCGGGCTCGTCGCCGGCGGCGACCACGGCGGGGGGGATGCCGCCCGGCCACGAGGACGAGGCGGGGAGGAGCTTGCGCTCCCTGAGGATCCGGCGCCGAAGCTCGTCGACGCCCAACGTGTCGACCAGCCACTTCATGCGGGCCCGCAGCTTGTTGTCGCGGTTCCCGTAGTGGTCGAAGGTCCGCAGGATGGCCTCGATGGTGGGGAGGAGGTCTTCACGGGAGGTGAACTCCTCCAAGGCCTGGGCCGGGTGGGGGTTGGCGCCCAGCCCCCCGGCGCAGAAGACCCGGAAGCCGGCCTCGACCGTGCCGTCCTCCTTGGCCCGGTTGACCGCCACCACGCCCACGTCGTTGAACATGGCCTGCCCGCAGTCGGTGACGCAGCCCGAGAAGTTGATCTTGAACTTCCGGGGCAGGCGCTGGGCGTAGGGGTTGCGGAGCAGGTGCTCGAACGTGGCCTGGGCCCAGGGGCTGATGTCGAGGACCTCGAACGGGCAGGCCCCGGCCAGGTGGCACCCCATGACGTTGCGGACAGTGTCGCCGCACGCCTCGCGAGTCGTGAGGCCCACGCTGGCCAGCTCCCGCATCACCGCGGGCACGTCGTCGAGCTGGACGAAGTGCATCTGCACGTTCTGGCGGGTGGTGATGTGGCCCCAGCCCCGCGAGTACGTCTCGACCAGGTGGCCCAGCATCTCGAGCTGGACCGGCTGCAGCCGCCCGTAGGGGATCTTGACCCGCACCATCTGGTTGGTCCCGCCCTGGCGCTGGCCGTAGATGCCGTTGTTCAGTCGGAAGACGCGGAAGGCGTCCTCGTCCATCTGGCCCGCCTTGTGAAGGGCGAGCAGGCGCTCGAACTTCTGGATGTCGGCCAGGGCGGCGGGGCTGATGGCGCCCGGCCCGACCTCGACGTCGATCGTCTGAGACATGTGCGGCCCTCCTGGGGGCTCAGGCTAGCAAATTCCCGACCGTTTCGATCAACTTTCCGCGAGCCGCGCCGCGACTTGACGGACCATGGCGGGGAGCCGGGGCGGGTCGGGCCAGATGGGCGCGGCGATGCCCTCGTCGGTGGCCGCCGAGGCGCACACCGGGCCCACGCAGGCGGCCACCACGCCGCCGTCGTTGAACGCGTCCCGCAGGTCGCCGGCCCGCCTTCCGGCGATGCGGAAGAGGTTGTGCACCGCGGGCTGGGCCGTGAAGGTAACGGCGTCGAGGCGGCCGGCCAGGGCGGCGTCGACCAGCGCCTCGGCCGGGCCGGGGTCGTCGGGCAGGGCCCACTGGTACACCGGCACCTCGACCAGCTCGCCGGCCAGCGCGCGCAGGGCCTCGGTCGACGGGTGCCCCTCGGGCTCGAAGAGCTGGACCGCGACCCGGGCGCCGGCCACGTCGTGCGACGTCAGGTGGTCGACGATCTCCTGCATGGTCTCGTGCGGCGCCTGCCACCACACCTGGAGCCCGGCCCGGCGGGCGGCCACGTTGGCCTTGGCCCCGCGGGCCACGACCCGGGCCCGCGCCAGCGAGTCGAGGAGCGGCCCGTGCAGTCCCCACGGGGCGGCGGCCTCGAGCCAGCGCTTCAGCCCCATGCCGGTGGTGACGACGAGGTAGTGGGGCGGCTGGTCGGCCAGATCGACGGTCGCCGACCGCAGGGACTCGCTGGCGGAGAGGTCGATCGTTCGCAGCGTGGGGCCGTGGACCACCTCTGCCCCCCGCTCCGTGAACAGGCGGGCCTGCTCCTCCCACCGCCGGTCGGCGGTGATCCCGACCCTCATCGACGGGACCGTGTCGCTGCGCCCGTCATCGACGGGACCGTATTGCTGCGCCCGTCATCGACGGGACCGTGCATCCGGGTCGCTGGACAGCCGGCACACCACGTCGGGCAGCGCCCCGCCGGCGATGTCGGCGATGGTCACCACCTCCAGCACGGACCGCAGCGTGGCCCGGGCCGCGATCCAGACGTCCTGCAACGGGGCGGCCGCGCCCTCGTACTTGACGTCCTCGGGCGGTTCCCCCCGGACGTCGGCCAGGGGCCCCTCGACGTAGCGGACCACGTCGGCGACGGTGATCGTCCCCGCCGGCTCCTTGAGCCAGTACCCGCCCACCGCGCCGCGCTGGCTCCCCACGACGCCGGCCCGGCGCAGCTCGCTGAGGATGTTCTCGGTGAACTTCAGGGGGATGTCCTGGGCGGCGGCGATGGCCTCCCCCTTCACCGGCCCGCGGCCCTCGGCGGCGGCCAGCTCGACGAGCGCCCGCACGGCGTAGTCGACCTTGGCCGAGACGCGCACCGCAGGTCAGGTGCCGTGCTCGATGAGGCCCCACCGGCGGCGTATGGCCACGTCGGCCCGCCCGAAGACGGTGTCGACCACGATGCCGATGACGAGGATCACGATCATGATGGCCATCATCTCGTCGGCGGCGGACACGTCTCTGGCGAACTGCAGCTGGGCCCCGATCGACGGTCGGCTGGCCACGATCACCAGCAGCTCGCCGGCCATCAGGCTGCGCCAGGCGAAGGCCCACCCCTGCTTGAGGCCGGCCACGTAGGTCGGAAGCGCGGCGGGAAGGACGACGTGGCGGTAGAGGCCGACGCCCTTGGCCCCGATCATCCGCCCGGCGCGGAGCATGAGCGGGGGGACGTGGTCGACGCCCGCGATGAGCCCGTTGGCGATCGAGGGTGCTGCGCCCAGCACGACGACGAACATGATGGCCTGCTCGGTGAGGCCGAAGAGCAGGATGGCGATCGGGAACCAGGCGATCGACGGCATGGTCTGCAGCCCGGTGATGAGCGAGCCCACGGCGGTGCGCAGCAGCCGGAAACGGGCGACGGCGATGCCGAGGACCGACCCGATCACCAGGGCGAGGGCGTAGCCGCTGACCGCCCGGCGCATGGTGATCCCGACCGCCTTCCAGAACTTCCCGGTCACGGCCAGGTCGGCGAGGGCGGGAAGGACCTTCCCCGGCCCCGGGAGCTGGTACGGCTCGCGCCATCCGGACCACACGACAGCCTGCCAGGCGAGGAGGGCGATGGCGACGGCGGCCAGCTTCGGCCAGACCGTCGACCAGACCCGGCGGGCCCGGCTGGGGTGGCTCTCGAGATGGGCTTCGAGGGCGTCGAGGCCGGCGATCTCGGCGGCGAGCTTCTCCTCGCCGAAGCCGAGCGGCGTCGGCGGAGAGCCGCCGAGGGACCTAGTCGCCATGACGGCGGACCTCGGCGCGCAGCCGGTCGGTGACCATGGCGGCCAGGCCCATGACCTCCGGTGAGTCGATGCGGCGGGGCCGGTGGATGGTGACCGGGAACTCGTCGGCCACCTTGCCGGGGAGGCTGGTCAGCAGGACGATGCGGTCCGAGAGGCGGGCCGCCTCCCGCACGTTGTGGGTGACGAACAGGATGGTGAGGCCCGTGCTGGCCCACAGCCGCTCGAGCTCGTCGTGGAGAAGGTCGCGGGTCATGGCGTCGAGGGCACCGAAGGGCTCGTCCATGAGCAGGATCTCGGCGTCCTGGGCCAGGGCCCGGGCCAGGGCGGCACGCTGGCGCATCCCGCCCGAGAGCTCGTGGGGCCGCCGCCCGCCCTGGCCGCCCAGGTGGACCTGCTCCAGGATCTCGTCGGCCCGCCGCTGGCGCTCGGCCTTGCTCCTGCCGCCCAGGCGCATGGGCAGGGCGACGTTGTCGCGGACCGTGAGCCACGGGAACAAGGAGGCTTCCTGGAACATCAGGGCGGTCCGGCCCTGGACGGCCACATCCCCGACCGTCGGCCGGTCGAGGCCGGCGATGAGGTTCAGGCTGGTCGACTTGCCGCACCCCGACGCGCCGACCAGGCAGACGAACTCCCCGCGGGTGACCTCGAGGCTGATGTTGTCGAGCGCCACCACCGCGTTGCCGCCGTGCCCGAAGGCCTTGGACACCCCCCGCAGGGAGACGGCGGTGGTGGCGGGCAGCGCGGTGACCGGTGGGGCGGTGAGGGTCATCCCTTTACCTCGGGTTGGTTGGAGGCCGCGAGGACCTGGTTGAGGAGGGTGAGGTCGTAGATGCCCTTGAGGCTGACCTTGTCGAGCAGCCCGACCTGGTGGGCGTGGTCGGCCGAGACCGTCAGCGACGAGGCGACCGGGTCGTTGGTGAACTCCAGCGTCCGCCAGGACGCGTCGAGGACGGCGTCGGGAAGGCCCCTGCCCGTGACGGTGGTGATGCGCTGGTTGACCAGGCGCCGAGCCTCGCTGGGATCGGCGTTGACGAAGTCGTTGGCCTGGACCTGGCCCTGGACGAGACGGCGGACGGCATCCGGGTGGTCGTTGAGGAACTTGGTACGGACGACCAGGTGGGTGGTGACGAACCTGCCCTCGGGCCAGAGCGCCCGCTCGTCGACGAGGACCTTGCCGCCTCCCTCCTGGACCAGACGGGTGGCCCAGGGCTCCGGGACCCAGGCACCGTCGATCTGGCCGGCCCGGAACGTCTCCAGCGTCTGGGCGTTCTCCTGCGGGAGTATCGCCACGTCGCCGCCGCCCTCGAGATCGGTCTTCAGGCCGTTGGCCTTGAGCCAGTGGCGGAGGGCGACGTCCTGGGTGCCACCGCGCTGGGGGGAGGCCAGCTTCTTGCCCTTGAGGTCGGCGGGGCCGGTGATCGAGGGTCTCACCACGAGGGACGCACCGCCCGAGGTGGCCCCGGACACGATGCGGACGGCCTCGCCGCCGGACTGCACGTGGGCGTTGATCGCCGGGTTGGGGCCGATGTAGGTGGCATCGAGCCCCCCGGAGAAGAGGGCCTCGACCGCGGCGGGGCCGGCGTTGAAGGTCTTCAACTCCAAGGCGTTGGGCCCGAGGGCGGAGGCGAAGATGCCGCTCTCCACGCCGACGAGCGCGGTAGCGTGGGTGACGTTGGGGAAGTACCCGAGCCGTAGGGTCGTGGGCGCACCGGCCGAACCGGAACCCCCGCCACCGCCACAGGCCGCGTTCAGCACCGCCACCACGGCGAGGACGGCGCCGAAAGCCGACTTTCTCAATCGCACTTGTGCAGATTAGCGCCGCCAATCCCGGAAAACCAGATCATATTCGTCAGGAATTGCTACCGTTGACCGTGGCCGACCTCGCCGGTGGACTGACCGTCTGGCTGACCGGCCTGCCGTCGGCGGGGAAGACGACGATCGCCCACGCCCTCGAGAAGCGCCTGCTGGCCGATGGGCACCGGGTGGAGGTCCTCGACGGCGACGTCCTGCGCACCCATCTCACCCGCGGGCTCGGCTTCTCCCGCGAGGACCGGGAGGAGAACGTCCGCCGCATCGGCTTCGTCGCCCACCTGCTGTCCCGCAACGGCGTGGTGGTCGTGGTCTCCGTGATCTCGCCCTACCGGGCCGTGCGCGACGAGCTGCGGGAGCTGCACGCCGGCCGGTTCTTCGAGGTCCACGTGGCCACGCCGGTGGAGGTCTGCGCCGAGCGGGACGTCAAGGGCCTGTACGCCAAGCAGCGGGCGGGGGAGATCACCGGCCTCACCGGCGTCGACGACCCGTACGAGCCGCCGCTGCGCCCCGAGGCCGTCCTCCAGACCGAGAGCCACACCGTCGAGCAGACCGTGGAGATCCTGTGGCAGGCCCTGCACCGGTGAGCAGTCGGGCGGTCCACCTAGAGGAGGAGCTGGCCGACCTCAGCCGCTCCTTCGAGTCGGCGCCGGCGTCGAAGATCGTGCGCTGGGCCGTCGACCGCTTCCACCCCCGCCTTTCCCTGCTCTCGTCGATGACCGACGCGCTCCTGGTCGACCTGGCCGTGCGGGTCGAGCCGTCGATCGAGGTCGTCTTCATCGACACCGGCCACCACTTCCCCGAGACGCTGGAGACGGTCGACCTGGTCCGCCGCAAGTACGGCCTGAACCTGCGCCTGGTCACCGTGGGGCCCGACCCCGCCCCGTTGGGTGCGGACGGGTGCTGCTCGGCGACGAAGGTCCTCCAGCTCGACCGGGCCCTCGTCGGCCGGGAGGCGTGGATGAGCGGCCTGCGCCGGGCCGATGCGGCCACGCGAGCGGACGCGCCGATCGTGAGCCTCGACCGCCGGGGCCTGGTCAAGGTGAACCCCCTGGCCACGTGGTCCGACGACGACGTGGCCGGCTACATCGCCGAGCACGACGTCCCCGTCAACCCGCTGGTGTTCCGGGGGTACCTCTCGGTGGGGTGCCGGCCGTGCACCCAGCCCGTCGCCGAGGGCGCCGCGCCGCGGTCGGGGCGCTGGGCCGGGTCCTCTCGAACGGAGTGCGGCCTGCACGGCTGAGCCGGCAAGAAGCGGGGCATGGGAGACCACAAGAACGCCCCGGACACCCCGGAGCCGGCTCGGACGGCGAGACTTATGAACGACCCGCTCACTCGCGACGACGTCGAGGCGCCGCGGGCGGAGTTCGAGGGTCGCACGCCCCAGGAGGAGTAGGCCGCCCGCGCTCAAGGCCGGGGCAGCAGGTGTCGATACATCCCTTGCACACGGACGCGCACGGAGGGGAGCCGCCTGTGATCGACATCGACCGGATCGACGAACAACTGGCTTCGGCGGTGGCCGGAGCCGTCGCGCCGGTACGCGAGCAGCCTGCGCCGGTGCCGACGCCCACCCCGGTGCCGGCGCGGGCTGTCGCCATGACCGCGCCCGAGCTGCTCGAGCTGGGGCTGGTGGACGAGGCCGAGGTGGCCATCGCCGCCGCCACCGATCCCCGCGACGCCCTCACCTGGACGACCATGCGGGCGCTGCTCCACGGCGACCAGAAGACGGCCGCCGCCGGGATCGCCAAGCTGGCCCAGGACCCGGGAGCGCACGATCGGTACTGGGGCCAGCGCTTCTGGGGGGCGTCCGAGTGGGGCGACCAGGAGGAGCGCGGCGACGTGCTGGACCACTGCCGGACGCGGGCCTACCGCTTCGACGACCTCACCTGGTGGGGCAACCTCACCCTCCTGCTGGCCGCCATGGGCAAGTCCGACGAGGCGACGAGGGCCTTCGACGAGGCCGTCGGCCTCCTGGCCGGCGTGGCCAACGACCGGGCCTGGCTCGACGTCCTCACCAACCTGATCGACGCGGCCGCCCTTCTCGGCGATCCCCGTCGGGTGGCCGCCGCCGGCCGCTCCCTGCGCTGGCCGGAGGACCGGCTCGTCGTCGTCGGACCGGGCGCGGTGTGCAAGGGCTCGGTCGAGCGCTACCGGGCCCTGGTCCACGTGGCGGGCGGCCGGTGGGAAAAGGCCACCGAGTGCTTCCGCCGGGCCGAGTCGCTCCATCGGGCCGTCGGCGCCGGCCCCCTCCTGCGTCGGACCCTCCAGCAGGCCTCGAGCTCGCTGGCCGCCGCCTGACCCCCGGCCGGCCGGGGCTACCCTCCGGCCGATGAGGCGGCGGTGGCAGGCGCTCCTAGTCCTGACGACCGTCGTCGTAGCCGCGTGCGGGGGAGGCGGTGACGGGCCTGCCCCGGCACCGGCGGGTTTCGACGTCCGCACCGAGACGTTCGTCGACGCCAGCCGCGGGGACGCCCCCCGCGGCCTGGAGACGACCATCTACACCCCCCGCGGGGAGGTCGCCGGGAGGCCGCTCGTGGTGTTCGCCCACGGCAGCGGCGGCAACCCCGACTTCTATCGCGTCCTCCTCGAGGCGTGGGCGGCCGCCGGGTACGTCGTCGCCGCTCCCCGGCTCCCACCCGACCGCCGGGAACAGCCCGGCCACGTCTCCTTCGTCGTCTCCGAGCTGCTGCGGGTGCTCGGCGGTGTCGTCGATCCCCGACGGATCGGCGTGGCCGGTCACTCGGCCGGGGGCGTCACCGCCCTGGCGGTCGGGCTCAACAGCTGCTGCGTGGACCGGCGCGTCCGGGCCGTGGCCGTGCTGGCCGCCGATTCCCCACCCTTCCCGGGCGGCGCGTACTTCAGCGGGATCTCCACGCCGCTTCTCGTGGTGCACGGCCTGGCCGACCCGACGGTGCCCTTCGCCGAAGGCCGGAGGATCTTCACCGAGGCCCTGCCCCCCAAGATCCTGCTCACCGTGCCGGCCAGCGACACTCCGAGCGCCGATCACGCCCGCCCGTTCGCGGGGTCGGAGAACCGGCCGCTCCCCGACACCCGCGTGGTGACGGCCACCGTCATCGGCTTCTTCGACCGCTACCTCCGCGACGACCGGGCCGCGCTCGACCGGATCCGGAAGGCGGTCGACGACGAGGTCAGCTTCGGGCTGGAGGTGGTCGAGCAGTAGCGCGCCCGGTGCCACCATGTCCGGCCGTGAACGAGCACGTCCAGGACCAGCCGGCGGGCAACCCCGAGATAGAGCCGGGCCTCCGCTGGGCCATGGCCGTGGCTGTGGTCGTCGTCCTGGGAGGCGGCCTGCTGCTGTTCCTCCCCGAGCGGGCCACCCGCTGGGTCTGGCCCATCGGGCCGTTCAACTCGCGCTTCCTCGGCGCCATCTACCTGGCCGAGCTGGCGGGGGGGCTGGTGATGGTCGTCATCGGCCGGCAGCTGCCGTCCCGGGCGGTCATCCCGGTCGCCCTCACGTTCACCGGCGTGGTGACCCTGGCTTCGTTCATCTCGCTGTCGGACTTCGACTTCGACCGGCGCGGGCCGTGGGCCTGGTTCGTGGCCTACACCGCGTTCACCCTCATCCTGCCCTTCTACCTGGGCGGCCTCCGGCGCGGCCCCCAGCCCCCGCCCACATCTCCCGGGCGGCGCCGCTGGTTCTTGGCCGACGGGGCACTCCTCTGCGCCTACGGCCTGGGACTGCTCGTCGCTCCCGAGCCGCTGACCGAGTTCTGGCCGTGGCCGATCGACGCCTTCCACGGCCGCATCTACAGCGCCGTGTTCCTCGCCTTCGGCGCGGGGTCGCTGGTCCTCGCCGGCCGCAGCGCTCCCGTCGAGCTCCGCACGATCGGCCTGAGCCGGCTGGTCTTCGGCGGTCTGTCGATCGCCGGACTGGCACTTGCCGACTCCGTGGTCGGAACCGTCGACTACGGGGCGCCGGGGTCGGTGGTCTGGGTGGTCGCCATGGCCGCCATCGCCGCCGTCGGGGTCGTCATGCTCGGTCGCCCACCGGCGGGCCGGCCGGTGAGCCCGGCCGGGTAGGCGTCGGGTGACAGGCGGCCCTCAGCCGCCGGCCAGCAGGTCCGCCAGCTCGGCGGCGTTGATGACGGCGTCGTCGCGGTAGCAGTTGTTCATGAGGACGTGGACCTCGCGGGCCGAGGCCGCCATCTCGTGGATCCGGGGCACCCACTCCTCGAGCTCGTCCCGGTTGTACCGGTAGCGGAAGCGCTCGGCCGCGGTCTGGATCTCCGGGTCCTCCCACGTGGCCGTGTTGCGCCCGTGGAAGCGGACGACCGCCAGGTCGGAGGTCACGGCCACGACCGGGGGCATGGACGACGGGAAGCCGGCCGGCTCGTCGACGCACACGAAGCTGACGCCGAGCTCCTCCAGCAGCTCCAGGGTGGGCTCGCAGTCGCCCCCCTCCAGCCAGCGGGCGTGGCGGAACTCCACGCAGAGGCGCAGGTCGGGCAGGCGGGCGACGGTGTCGCGGATGACCCGGCGGTTCTCGGCCCTGGGCCCGAACCAGCGGGGGTACTGGAGCAGCACGGCGCCCAGGCGGCCGGCCCGCTGCAGGGGCATCAGCGAGTGGCGGAACCGGTCGAAGGCCTCGTCCAGGGCGTCCGCGGGCAGGTAGTGCGAGTACAGCCGGCGCTTGTCGCGGTGCTCGGTGGGGACGGCCGACTGCATGTCCTCCCAGAGGGAGTTCGGGAACGTGGGGTGCCCGGTCAACAGCGACCAGGCCTTGACGTTCATGGTGAACCCGTCCGGCGTCCGCTCGGCCCAGGTCTGGGACAGCTCCGGGGTGGGCGGGAAGTAGTAGGTGCTGTCGACCTCGACGATGGGGAACCTGCCGGCGTAGTAGGCCAGCCGCTCGGCCGCGGTCATCGACTTCTTGGGGTACCAGTCGGTCTCCTTGACCAGGGTGGCGTCGGTCCAGGAGCAGGTCCCCACCAGCACGCGGCTGCCGGCGAGGTCGAGCGCGGTCACCTCAGCCCGAGGGGACGGTGAGGGGCCCGCTCGCCCGGAGGGCGGCGGCGAAGGCGGCGGCGACGGCGGCGTGGCCGGCGGTGCTCGGGTGGAAGCCGTCCCGGCTGACCATCTGGGCCTCGGTGCCGGCCGCCCGGGCGGCCATGCCCACGGCGTGGAGGTCGACGAGGACGGCGCCCTGGCGCTGGGCGACCCGGGCGATGGCCTCGTTGTAGGAGGCGACCAGCCGCTGGACGGTCTGGGGGCCGGGCAGGGCGCCCAGCACCCGGCCGGCCTCGTAGGCGGGGAGGGTGTCGAGGGGCGGGGTGTTGGCCACCAGGACGCGGATGGAGCCGTCGCCCCGCAGCCGCCTGACCAGCGTGTCGAGCTGGCGCTCGTAGTCGCCCACGGCGACGCCGGCGTTCATGTCGTTCACGTTGAGCCAGACCGTCACCAGGTTGGGCCGGGCCGACAGGGCCTGGTCGACCTCCTCGGCCAGGGCCTGGGCCACGGTCGCCCCCGGGATCCCCATGTTGACGAAGACCGACCCGGGCGGCAGCGCGGTCCGGTGCAGGACCCGGGGCCAGGCGTCGCGCAGGGGCTGGTCGCTGCCGACGCCGGTGGTCTCGCTGGCGCCCACGGCCACGTACACGGGCGGGGGCCCAGTCTCGTCGGGCGGGGGGAGGACCTCCGGGCGCGAGCTCGCGCACGCCGTGGCCATGAGCAGCACCGTCGCGGTCGCAGTGTGGAGGATTCGGACCGCTATAGCGCCGCGAATCCTCCACACCCGAGCCCTCACGCGGCCTCCATGGCCTCGCGGGCGGGGAGGCGGGCCGCCCGGCGGGCGGGCAGGGCGCCGGCGGCCAGGGCGAGGAGGGTGGAGCCGACCACGGCGGAGGTGAGGACGGCGACAGGAAGGCCGAGGCGCACGCCGGCCAGTCCCTGGGCGGTGAGGTAGGAGTTGACGATGGCGCTCACCCCGAGGGCGGCGGCGAACCCCCCGGCCGTGCCCACCGTGCCCCCGACCAGGCCGAGGACCCCCGCCTCGAACAGGAACACCCGCTGGACGTCTCGATCGCGGGCACCGATGGCCTTGAGCACCCCGATCTCCCGCCGCCGCTCCCGGACGGCGGCCAGCAGGGCGTTGCAGATCCCGAGCGAGGCGATCACCAGGGCGATGGCGCCGATGGCCCCCAGGACGATCTCCACCACCCGGAGGTACCGCTGCACCGACGCCACCAGGTTCTCGGGGGCGCTGGTGGAGTAGCCCAGCTCCGTGATGTCGGCCCGCACCTTGTTCACCCGCTCGAGGTCGTTGGCGATGACGAACAGCCCGCTGTAGGGGGAGGTGGGGATCTGCAGCCGCCCCCCGGCGTCGCCCGTGCTGGCCATGGTCCAGGTACGAGCGGCCCGGCTCTGCTCCAGGGACACGATGAACTGCCCGGGCGCCGTCTCCTGGGCCACCACACCCACGATGGTGAGGCGCTGCCACCGGCTGCGGAACCGATTCCGCTGGCCGGTGTCGGAGTAGACCCGCGGCGCCCCCACCTGGACCTCGGTGCCCACCACCGCGGCGGCCTGCTTCTTGGTCAGCCCCATGCGGGTCAGGAAGCCCTGGGTGACGGCCACCTCGGTCAGCGAGTGGGGCACCGGCAGCCGCCCGGACAGGATGGTGATGGGCATGAGCGACGCCCGTTCGAGGTCGATGCCGACGATCGACTCCGGGAAGGGGTCGGGCGTCTTCAGGCCCGGGACGGTGGCCCGGGGGAAGGTCGAGTCGGTGGTGGACGGCCGGTCGATGGTCGTGGTGACGGCCGTCGACGGCAGTGGCGGCAGGCGGGTGAGCACGTCGGCGTTGGCCGGCGGCTCCTGGACGACCACGTTGACCCCGGCGGCGACGATGGGCAGCACCGTCTTCACGTCGGGCAGGGAGGCGATCCTGGTGCGGATGCCGTCGTCGAGGTCCTTCGGGGGCCCGGGCCGCGGGTCGTCGTTGTCGATCTGAGTGGGGTCGGCCTCGGCGGCGGCCACCGTGATGCCCGACAAAGGGCCGCCCTTGGACAGCTCGGACAGCACCTTGGTCCGCGCCGTGCCGGCGATGGTGACCAGGGCGGTGAGGAGGGTGGCGGCCAGGGCGACGGCGGCCACGGTGAGGACCGACCGGCCGAAGCGCCGGCGGATGCTGGTGGCCGCCATGGTGGCGGCGTCGCGCCACCTCATACCGCGACGGTGACCGGCCGGCCCCGCTCGAGGGCCACCCGCTGCTCGGCCCGGGCCGCCAGCTCCCGGTTGTGGGTGACGAGGACGAGGGTGCAGCCGTGCCGGCGGCGGGCGTCCTCCAGCAGCTGGACGACCATGGCCGCGGCGTCGTCGTCGAGGTTGCCCGTGGGCTCGTCGGCCAGGAGCAGCTTGGGCTCGTTGACCAGGGAGCGGGCGATGGCCACCCGCTGGCGCTCCCCGCCCGACAGCCGTGACGGGCGGTGGTCGGCCCGCTCGGACAGGCCCACGGCGTCCAGCAGCTCGAGGGCCCGGCGCCGGCGCTGGGCCGGCGTGGCCCCGGCCAGGGTGCCGGCCAGCTCCACGTTCTGGGCCGCGGTCAGCGTCTCCAGCAACCCGAAGTGCTGGAAGACGAAGCCGACGGTCGCCCGCCGGTAGGCGGCCAGCCCGTCGCCGCCCAGCTGGGTCAGATCCTGGCCCCCGACGTCGATGCGGCCCCGCTGGGGCTGCTCCAACCCGCCCAGCAGGGAGAGGAGGGTGGTCTTGCCCGCGCCCGAAGGCCCGGTGACCGCCGCGTACCCGCCGTCAGGCAGGTCGAGGTCGAGCCCGCCCAGCACGGTGAGGGGGCCTTCTGCGGTGCGGTAGGTGTGGCTGAGGCCCCGAAGGGTGATGGCGACGCCCATCCCCCTCCACTCTGGCCTATCGCGGGGATGCAGGAGACCGCGCCCGCTACGGGTCCTGGAGGAACCCTTGAACCGCGGGCCGAGCGACGGGTCGGGGCCCGACGCCCGGAGCCGTCCCGAGGTGAACAGCTCCTCGGTCGGCACCCGGCCGTACACCCACAGCACGATGGCGACGGGGTCGCCCTCCAGGCCGCAGTGGGGAGACGACGTGCCGACCGGCTGGACCACGCCGGTGGCACCGGCGAACCGCAGGCCGAACGCCGGCCCGCCCTCGACCCGGATCTCGTAGGTGACATCGACGTCCTCGGTCGCCTCCGGGTCGGTGATCACCGGGGCCTTGGCCGGGAACACGCCGCCGACGGTGCGCCGGGCGTCGTCGGGGTCGATCGCCCCGGCCCGGCCGACGGCCTGGGCCAGGTCGTAGCCGTGGACGGCCCGGTCGCCCCTCCGGCGGATCGAGGCCCGGGCCCCGGAGTCGTCGATCGGCAGGACCGGCTCAGGGATCGTCCATCGCGTCGCCCCCGCCGTGCCCGCCACTTCGTCCTCCTGCCGACGCAAGTCCGCGTGCGGTATCGCTCAGGAGGCGCTCCGCGTGCCGCAGCTCTCGCGGGAGTCGGACGTGGCGCCGGTCCGCACGTGAGGTCCCCTGTAGACACTGTGGAGGTAGATGGAGATCCACGTGTTCACCGTGTTGCCCCAGATCCTCGAGCCCGCCCTCTCCGGCAGCCTCCTGGGCCGGGCCCGCGAGCGGGGGGTGGTCGACGTGCGGGTCCACGACCTCCGCCACTACACGACCGACCGCCACCGGTCGGTGGACGACACGCCCTTCGGGGGCGGCGCCGGGATGGTGCTGGCGCCCGAGCCGGTGTTCAGGGCCGTCGAGGCCGTGCAGCCACCCCGGCCCCTGTTCCTGCTCGACCCGGGCGGGCGGCGGTTCGACCAGGCCCTGGCCGCCGAGCTGGCCGCCTCGCCGGGTTTCTCGCTGCTCTGCGGCCGGTACGAGGGGGTCGACGAGCGGGTCCGGGCCCATCTGGTCGACGCCGAGCTGTCGATCGGCGACTACGTGCTGGCAGGAGGGGAGGCGGCCGCCTTCGTGGTGGTGGAGGCCGTTACCCGGCTGGTGCCGGGCGTCATGGGCAACGAGGCCTCCGCCGGGGAGGAGTCCTTCGTCGACGGGCTGCTCGAGGCGCCGCAGTACACCCGTCCCGCCGACTTCCGGGGCTGGGTGGTGCCCGAGGTCCTGCGCTCCGGCGACCACGGGCGGGTGGCCCGGTGGCGGCGGGCCCAGTCCCTGGCCCGGACCCAGGCTCGCCGGCCCGATCTCATCGAGGCGCGCGGAGGCCTGACCGAGGAGGAAGCGGCGCTGGTGGAGGAGCTGCGGCGCGACGAGTAACGTGGGCTGTCCCCGGAGAACCGTCGCAGGAGTCGAGCGCGCCATGAACCCCACCGACCTGGTCGATCGCGACAGCCTGCGCGACGACATCCCCCGGTTCGGCCCCGGCGACACCCTGAAGGTCCATGTCCGGGTGGTGGAGGGGAACCGCGAGCGGGTCCAGGTGTTCCAGGGCGTGGTCATCCGCCGCCAGGGCTCGGGCGTCCGGGAGAGCTTCACCGTCCGCAAGATCAGCTTCGGCGTCGGGGTCGAGCGCACGTTCCCCGTCCACTCGCCGATCGTCTCCAAGATCGAGGTCGTCACCTTGGGCGACGTGCGCCGGGCCAAGCTCTACTACCTGCGCGACCGGGTGGGGAAGAAGGCCAAGATCAAGGAGAAGCGCACCGTCAGGTGAGCGTGGGTGAGTCGGAGGCCACTGCCGCCGGCGAACAGCGGTGGTCGATCGGCTCGGCCCTCCGTGAAGTGGCGTTCCTGGTCGGCATGGCGGTGGTCATCGCCGTGGTGGTCAAGACGTTCGTGGCCCAGGCCTTCTACATCCCGTCGGGGTCGATGCTGCCCCAGCTCCAGATCAACGACCGGGTGGTCGTATCCAAGATCTCCTACCGCCTCCACGACCCCCGCCGGGGCGACATCCTCGTCTTCGACGCCCCCGGGGACGGCGAGGAGGACGACGCCGACCCCCTGCCCGAGCGGGCCCTTCGGGGGCTGGCCGAGTCGATCGGCGTCGTCGCCCCGTCCACCGACGAGTACATCAAGCGGGTGGTAGCCCTCCCCGGCGAGCGAGTCGAGGGCCACCACGGGAAGGTCCTCGTCGACGGCCTCGAGCTGGTCGAGCCCTATCTCCCGGCCGGCACGGTGACGTCGGACTTCCCCGCCGTGGTCGTCCCCCCACAGACGGTCTTCGTCCTGGGCGACAACCGGGCCAACTCCGCCGACAGCCGCACCTTCGGCCCCATCCCGCGTTCCACGGTCGTGGGGCGGGCCATCCTGCGCGTCTGGCCCCTGGCCCATGCCTCATTCCTCTGAATCGCCGGCAAGGCCGTACAGTGGGCGGCATGAGCGAGCCGCAGGCGAGCGAATCGATCGAGGCGACCCGATGAGCGAAGAGGACCTGGAGCGGTATGAGACCGAGATGGAGCTCCAGCTGTACAAGGAGTACCGCGACGTCCTGCCCCTCTTCGGCTACGTCGTGGAGACCGAGCGCCGGTTCTACCTGGCCAACGCCGTCGACATGAAGCTGCACGACGACGAGGGGTCCGACGGCGGGCGCAGCCACCTGGAGCTCGAGCTGCGCGACGCCTGGGTGTGGGACATCTACCGCCCCGGCCCCGCCCGCTTCGTCTCATCGGTGCGCGTCGTGACGTTCAAGGACGTGAACATCGAGAAGATCCGAACGGACCAGTGACACCGTGAGCCGGTGACGCAGGCTCGCCGGGCGCTGGGGGCCAGGGGCGAGGATGCCGTGGCCGCGTGGTACGTGAGCAACGGCTACGAGGTGGTCGAGCGCAACTGGCGCTGCAAGGCCGGCGAGCTGGACCTCATCCTGCGGCGGGGGCGGACCTTCGTGTTCTGCGAGGTGAAGACCCGGACGTCCGACGCCTTCGGGGCGCCAGTGGAGGCCGTCACCCGGAACAAGCAGGTGCGGGTGCGTCACCTGGCCGCCCGCTGGCTGGAGGACGCCCCCCTGCGCCCCACGGAGATACGGTTCGACGTCGCCTCCGTCCTCGCCGGAAAGATCGAGGTGGTGGAAGGCGCCTTCTAGGCGGCGGGGACCGCACCCGTCCGCCGGGAGTCACCATTGCGGCCCACGCGGGTCGGCGAGCGAGGATCACGGGTGCCAGCCGTCGGGGTCGGGGCGCCCCAGGCGTTCTGGGCGCAGTTTTCCGGAACAGTTGCGGAAAACTGCGCCGAGAATCGGGTCCCGGACCCGCTGGGCCTGTTGAGGCTGCTCGCCCTCCTCGGTGGTGCGTCTGGCGGAGCGGGGTGGGAGGGTTGTGGCCGCGGGTCAGGGCCGACGGCCAGGTGCTTGGTGAGGCCGCGGCGTGGAAGCCGGCCACGCGGCGGGCTTCGACCTCACGTGGGTGCCGCTGATGGTGCCGACGACGCGACGGCGGCCCACTCGTCGAAGAGCCCGACGAGCTAGCCGGTGAGGGCGATGTCCGTCCCCGTCCTGGGGGTGGCGGCGGCGCGCACGTCGAGGCGGACGCGGTAGCTGACGTCGCCCTGCAGCCAGCGGGTGGAGACGTCGATGGTGTGGAAGCCGACCGCGTGGTCGGCGGTGAAGCGCACCGGGTTGCCGGCGGTGCGTGGTGTGGTCACGTCGTTCTCCCGGAACGTCACCTCGATGGGCGCGCCGGGGGCGTCGAAGCGGAGGGTGAGGGTCTCGCCCCGCCTCACGAGGAGGGTCACTGGCGGGTCGACGGGGACGACGCTGGTGCAGACGCCGACGATCTGCCCTTGGGCGTTCGGGGTGGGGCTCCGCCAGCAGAAACCTCCGGTGTCGATGCGGACCTCGCCGTTGACTCCCGCGAGGTAGGCCTCCGGCGGTCGCTCGGTGCACGGCTGGCCGGCACAGGGGTTGGGTTGGGTGGTCGACGTGGTGGCCGCGACGGTGGTCGAGGGGGTGGACGTCGAGCTCGTGGAGGTCGTCGACGACGTGGTCGTCGTGGTCGTCTGCGCTCCGGCCCCTTGGGCCAGCCACAGGGTGAGCAGGGTGACCGTCAGCGCCGTTACCCGCCGTATCGACATCTACGTAGCGTCGTCGTTCCGCCACGCGGCGTCAAGAGGGAGGGGCGCCCCGCTTCTCGCACTCCTCGCGCTCGATGGCGGCCAGCTGCTCGATCCGGGGCTGGTGGCGACCACCCTCGAACTCGGTCTCGAGGAAGAGGTCGACGATCCGGAGGGCGTAGGCGTCGGCCAGGACCCTGGCCCCGAAGGCCAGGACGTTGGCGTTGTTGTGCTGGCGGGCCAGGCGGGCGGTGAACTCGTCGTGGCAGAGGGCGGCGCGCACGCCGTTGACCTTGTTGGCCGCGATCTGCTCGCCCTGGCCGCTCCCGCCGATGACGATGCCGAAATCGGCCTGGCCGTCGACGACGGCCCGTCCCGCGGCGGCGCAGAACGGGGGGTAGTCGACCGACTCCTCGGAGTCGGTGCCGAGGTCGATCACCTCGTGGCCCCCGTCGGCCAGGTGGGCGGCCACGACGGTCTTGAGCGGGTAGCCGGCGTGGTCGCCGGCGAGGGCGATTCTCACCGGAAGGCAGCCCAGAGGAGGAGCACGGTGACCACGAGGAAGGCGGCGGTGACCATCACGTAGTCGCTCGATCGCCGGCGCTGCTGGCGGAACGGGTTGAAGCCCACGGGGGGATTCTGTCCCAGGCCCTCGGTATGCTCCAATCGCTCGCTCGAGCGGCCGGCGCACGGCCCTCCTCCGGACCATGCCCGAGGGGGAAGCCCGTGATCGCCATCGTCCCGTCCGCCACCCTGTTGGGGGTCGAGGGCACACCCGTGTCCGTCGAGGTCCACGTGGCCAACGGCCTGCCCGCGTACAACATCGTCGGCCTGCCCGACGCCCCGTGCCGAGAGTCGCGCGACCGGGTGCGCGCCGCCCTCCAGTCGTCCAAGCTGCCGTGGCCGCTCAAGCGGATCACGGTGAACCTGGCTCCGTCGGGCACCCGCAAGGGTGGCCCCGGCCTCGACCTGCCCATCGCCGTGGGCCTCCTCGTCGCGTCGGGTGAGCTGGGGGCCCATGCGGTCGCCGGCTGCGCCTTCCTGGGCGAGCTCGGGCTCGACGGGTCCCTCCGGCGAGTGCCGGGGATCGTGCCCTTGGTGGCGGCGCTCTCGGCCCGGGTGGTCGTGGTGCCGCCGGACTGCTACGCCGAGGCCTCCGTCGTCGGTCGCCACGAGGTACGGGTCGCCGGCTCGTTGGCCGAGCTGCTCGGCGCCCTGCGGGGAGAGGTGCCGTGGCCCGACCCGCCGGTGGCCGGGCCAGTGGGCCCGGTGGGGCCGCCGGTGCCGGATCTGGCCGATGTCCGGGGCCAGGCCGTGGGGCGGACGGCCGTGGAGGTCGCCGCCGCGGGTGGCCACCACCTCCTGTTGTCAGGGCCGCCCGGTGCGGGCAAGACCATGCTCGCCCGGCGCCTGCCCGGGCTGCTGCCGCCGCTGGAGCGCGACGACGCCCTCGACGCCACCCGGATCCACTCCGCCGCCGGCCTGGCCCTTCCGCCAGGCGGGCTGGTCGACCGGCCGCCGTTCCGGGCACCCCACCACGGTGCCTCGGCCGTGGCCCTGATCGGTGGCGGTACCGCCTCCATGCGCCCCGGCGAGATCAGCCTGAGTCACTGCGGGGTCCTCTTCCTGGACGAGATGTCGGAGTTCCCGGCCGCCGTGCTCGACGCCCTGCGCCAACCACTGGAGGAGGGCGTCGTCCGGGTGTGCCGGGCCCGGGCCGGCGTGACCTTCCCGGCCCGCTTCCTGCTTATCGGGGCCACCAACCCGTGCCCGTGCGGTGAGGGCGGGGCCGAGGGGTCGTGCAGGTGCCCTCCCGCGGCCCGCCAGCGCTACAACCGCCGCCTGTCGGGCCCGCTCCTCGACCGGTTCGACCTTCGCGTGGTCGTGACCCGGCCCGACCCGGGCTCGGTGCTCGGCGGCCCGCCCGGGGAGGCGACCGCGCCGGTGGCCGCCCGGGTGGCGGCGGCGCGGGAGCTGGCCGGGGCCCGAGGCGTGCGGTGCAATGCCGAGCTGCCGGCGGGAAGGCTCGACGACCTGGCGCCCCTGGCCGCCGGTGCCGGCCGGCTGTTGGAGCACCGCCTCCGGGCCGGCCTGCTCAGCGCCCGAGGCCTGCACCGGGCCCGGCGGGTGGCCCGCACGATCGCCGACCTGAGTGGGGCCACCGGCCCGGTGGCCGAGGAGCACGTGTGCCTGGCCCTGAGCCTCCGGGCCGACCTGGCTCCGGTCGAAGCAGCGGCGTGACCGCCGTCCCTGCCGAAGGATGGGCCGCGGCCCTGGCCGGGCTTCCCGCCATGGGGCCGGCTCGACTGCGGGCCGTGCTCTCGACGTGGCCGGCGGAGGAGGCCTGGGCCCGGGTGGTGGCGGGCACCGCCTGCGACCGGCCGGCAGTCGCCCTGGCCTGCCGCCCCGACCCCCGGGGCGTGGCCGCCTCGTGGCAGATCGCCGCCCGGCGGGTCGACGTGGCCGACGGGTGGGAAGCCCACGGCCGGGCGGGCGTCGCCGTCCTCCTGCCCGGGACGCCCGGCTTCCCCACCGCCCTGGAGGGCGATCCGGAGCCGCCCGCGGTGCTGTTCTCCCGTGGCGATCCCGGGGTCCTGGACGGCCGCCGGGTGGCGATCGTTGGTACCCGGCGGTGCACCCGCTACGGGCGGGAGGTGGCCCACGAGCTGGGTCGCGACCTGGCCGCCGCCGGGGTCCGGGTCGTGTCCGGCCTGGCGCTGGGGGTCGACGGTGCCGCCCACCGGGGCGCCCTGGCCGCCGGCGCCGCGCCGCCCGTGGCCGTCGTGGGCAGCGGGCTCGACGTCGTGTACCCCCGCAGCCACGGGGAGCTGTGGAAGGAGGTGGCCGGGGCCGGTCTGCTCCTCAGCGAGGCGCCGCTCGGGGCCCGGCCCGAGCCGTGGCGCTTCCCGGTCCGCAACCGCGTCATCGCCGCCCTGGCCGAGCTGGTCGTCGTCGTGGAGTCGGCCGAAAAGGGCGGCTCCCGGCACACCGTCGACGCGGCGATGGCGCGCGACCGGCCGGTGATGGCCGTCCCCGGCTCGGTCCGTAGCCCGGTGTCGGCCTATCCCAACAGCCTGCTGGCCGACGGCTGCCATCCGGTACGCGACCCCCTCGACGTCCTCGTCGCCCTCGGCCTGTCCAGCGCGCCGTCGGCGGCGGCCGACGTCCGGCCACCGCCGGGCCCCGACGAGGCGGTGGTGCTGGAGGCCCTGGGCTGGGAGCCGGCCACCTTCGACGCCCTGTGCGCCCGCACCGGCCGCAGTCCGGGCCAGGTCAGCGTGGCCCTGCCCGGCTGCAGGCGGCCGGCTGGGCGGGGGAGCGCGGGGGCTGGTGGGAGCGGGCCCGGTGACGCCCGCCGGCTCAGGTCCTGTGGACGGCCACGCTGCCCGCGCTGAGCGCCTGGGGCGTCGCGGTGTCGATGTCGTCGGGCGCCCCGGGCACGTTGTCGAAGGCGACGGCGCCGGTGGTCGTGTTCCACACCTTGAGGCGCAGGCGGTCGGTGCCGCCCCCGCCCGGCTGGTCCCCGTCGGTCACGATGAGCAGGTAGGTGAACCCGCCCGCGCCGTTGACGCTCGCCGTCCCTCGAACCTGAGCCTTGGCCCCGGCCACCACCAGCCACTGCTGGGCCTGGCCGTCGATCTCGAGGCCCTCGTCCTTGAGGCGGAGCTGCACCTGCCCGCTGGGCGTCGCCGCCCCGTCGGCGTAGCGGGACTGGAACGTCACCTGGGCCCGGCCCTCCGGCGTCGTGACGGCGCCGGCGCCGGTCAGGAAGCCGCCGGCCGGGTCGACCACGATCACGTGCTCGAAGACCGCCGCTGCACTGGTGCCGCCGTCGCCGTCGGCCACGGTCACCGTCACCTGGTAGACCCCGGCCTCGGCGAAGGTGCGCGAGCCGGTGCACGACCCGTTCCCGGTGCCCTGGGCCGGCACGGTCGTGGTCGTTCCGCCGTCGTCCCAGGCGAATGTGCAGCTGTGGGCGTCGGCCATGCCGGGGTCGTTGAAGGCGGCGGTCACGGTCGCGGCCGCCCCCATCAGGACGGGGTCGACCGGCCCGGTGACCGAGATGACGGTGGGGGCGACGTTGGCCACGCTCACCGCGGTGGTCGCCGTCGCCGTGCCCCCCTCGCCGTCGGTGACCCGGGCCCCGACGGTGAAGCTGCCGTCGTCGGCGAAGGCGCAGGTGGTCGACGCGGCCGTGCCCGGTCCGACCTCGAACGTTCCGTCGCCCTCGCAGTCGAAGGCGTACGACAGGGGATCGGCCGCGCCGGCGGGATCGCTCGCCGTCACGCTGACGGTCGCACTCGAGCCCTCGTCGACGGGGCCGGTGTTCGACATGCCGCTGATCACGGGGTCGGCGTTGTCGATGGTCACCGTGGCCGCCGTGTCGGTGCAGCCCACGTCGCACGCCCGCAGGTGGACGATGCGGGTGGAGGGGCCGTCGATGCCGGCGGCCGAGAACGTGGGGGTGAGCCCGGTCTCGTCGCCCCGGGCGGCCGCAGCGCCGGTCTCGCCGAAGATGGCGTCGCCGTCGAGGTCCCAGGAGGCCCGCACGTTGTTGTCCGGGGGCGCGCCCTGGAAGTCCATGGACGAGGGCTCGTCGCCGAAGGCCAGCTTGTCGCCCGCCGGCTGGCCGGGGCGCTCGACCACGCCCGGGCGCACGACGTCGTTGTCCAGGTCGCCGACCTCCTCGGTGCGGCCGGTGCCGACGAGCTCGACCCGCGCCCCGAGGGACTCCTTGTCCTCGTGGAGCCGCACCCGCATCCCGACAGGCAGGCGCCAGCGGACGGCGCTGGGCTTGTCCTCGAACGTGTCGAGCTCGTCGAAGTTGTCGAGCTCGTAGAGGTGCCGGCTGTCGTAGGGCACGAAGATGCTGCGGTCGAGGAACCCGGTGTCGTCGAACAGCTCGACCCACGGGCGGTCGGCCGAGGGGGCCACCGTGCCCGAGAGCGTCACCGACCGGCCTTCCTCCACACTGGCGTTCGCGGTGGACGCCGAGGGCGAGCGCAGGGGGCTGCCCGGCCGGAACAGCTCCTGGTGGCGGAACTCGGCCATGCGCACGTAGTCCGGGTCGCGGTCGTCCTCGTCGTCGTGGGGCGCCGAGTAGAGGATGAGCTCGCCCGAGGGCGTCACGTAGGCGGTGTTGGCCGCGGCGAAGTTGCAGGAGCGTCCGTTGCCGTCGTCCTCGCAGAACTGGTGGATGGTGCTCTTGCGGGTCAGCTTGAACGAGAAGGGCGCCTCGCTCATCGTCACCTGGTAGAGATCGGCGAAGTCGTCGCCCGTGTCGGGTGCGCCGATGCTCTGGCGCATGGCCACCAGGTAGAGCGTCCCGCCGGCCTGGCTGACGAACGTCGAGCTCTGGTGGGCGCCGCCCAGGATGAGCACGTTGTGGGGCCAGCCGTGGCCGGCGCCGTCGTAGTCCGAGGCCTTGTTCGGGTCCCAGGAGTAGGCGAGGTCGATGTCCAGGTCGTCGTCCCGGAGGTCGGAGAGGGTGGTGCGGTAGAGCCTGATCTCCTTGCCGCCGGCGCCGTTGGTCCAGATGAGGTAGGTGCCGTCGGGCATGCTCGTCACCCCCAGGTTGTCGATGCCGTGGTCGAGCTCGAGGGCCTGGATCGGGACCGGCCGCTCGCGGTCGCCGCTGAGGTCGAAGAGCACGATCATCCCCGTCGGCGCCGAGGCGTCGGCCGGGGTGTCCACGGGCACGAAGAGCACGTCGTCGGCGATGGCCATGCTCCCGGGATGCACGTAGGCCGGCAGGGCCGCCCCGTCGACGATCAGCGTGTCGTCGAAGCGGATGGTGCGGGCCCAGGTGTCGGCCTCGGGCGGGTAGGTGGCGTAGGTGTGCGTCCCCCGCCGTTGCAGGTTCGACCCGATCCGCTCCCCGCTGTTGCCCGACCTGCTCCCGAGCCGGACGACGTGGAGGTACCCGGCCTTGTCCGCGACCTCGTCGCCGTCCTGCTTCTGGGTCACGTAGAACACCGGCGTGCCTGCGCCGGGGTACCGGGCCAGGCCCTGGAAGTGGTTGCCGTTGGTCGGATCCGGCGCCCCCTGGTCCTCGGGGTACCGCCACCCCAGCGCCTCCGGGTGGTGCTTCAGGGCGGCGAACTGGGCCTCCACGTCGCCGGGCGGGGTCGTCGCCGCGCCGGCGGGGGCCAGGAGAGCCGTGGGCACGGCCAGCAGGGCGGCGACGAGTACCAGAAGGGCCTTGGCCGAGGTGCGGGCGGGGTGGCGGGGGGTGGTCATCGCCGTTCCTCCTTGGTGGGTGACGTGGAGGAGTGTCACGCCGGCCGCTTGAAGCAGGCTTGTTCCGCGCTTGCACGTGACATGGATGCCGGCTGCGACGAACCGGCTCTTGTACCGTGAGCTGCCATGGGATGGGAGCAGGAGGCGTTCGTCCGCTCCCTGTCGTCACTCTCGGCGAACACGATCGTCGCCTACGGGCGCGACGTGGCCGACTTCGTGACCTGGGCCGAGCGGGCCCGGCTGGCCGGGCCGGCCGACGTCGACCACGTGACCCTCCGTCGCTACCTGGCCTACCTGGCCACCCGCCGCCTGGCCCGGCGCTCGATCGCCCGCAAGGCGGCCGCCCTGCGCCGGTACTTCGCCTGGCTCCGGCGCACCGGAGCCATTTCGACCGACCCGTCCCGGCGGTTGGGCGCCCCCCGGGGAGAGGGCCGGCTGCCCCACGTCCTCAAGGCCGAGGAGCTCGAGGTCCTGTTCGCCGGCGGGGAGAGCGCCGCCGAGGAGCCGGTCGCCCTACGGGACCTGGCCGTGGTCGAGCTGCTCTACGGCAGCGGGCTGCGGGTGGGCGAGCTGTGCGGGCTCCGCCCGGCCGACGTCGACCTCCGCCGGGGCCAGCTGCTGGTCTGGGGGAAGGGGGCCAAGCAGCGCCAGCTGCCCATGAGCGAGGCCTCGGCCGAGGCGGTGCGGGCATGGGTGGACCGGGGGCGGCCGGCCATGGTCAACGACGAGACGCCCGCCGATGCCCTGTTCGTCAACCGGAGGGGACGGCGGCTGACACCCCGCGACGTGCGGCGGATCCTCGACCGCCGCGCCCTGTCCCCGACCCACCCTCACGCCCTCCGGCACACCTTCGCCACCCACCTGCTCGACGGCGGGGCCGACCTGCGCGCCGTCCAGGAGCTGCTGGGGCACGAGGACTTGGCGACGACCCAGTTGTACACTCACGTGAGCAAAGAGCGGTTGCGTACGGTGTACGACGCCACCCATCCCCGAGCGTAGGAACCGCGTGGAACCCCAATCTGACGCCATCACCAAGCTCTGGGAGGACTTCAAGGCCACCGGCTCGATGGAGGACCGCAACAAGCTCGTGGTCCACTACTCGCCGCTGGTGAAGTACGTCGCCGGCCGGCTGTCGGCCGGGCTCCCCAACAGCATCGAGCAGGCCGATCTGGTCAGCTACGGGATGTTCGGCCTGATCGACGCCATCAACAAGTTCGAGCCGTCCCGCGGGAACAAGTTCGAGACCTACGCCATGTCCCGCATCCGGGGCTCGATCATCGACGAGCTGCGGTCGATCGACTGGGTGCCCCGGTCGCTGCGGGCCAAGGCACGGGCCGTGGAGAAGGCCTACACCAAGCTCGAGCACGAGCTCCTGCGCACCCCCAGCGACGCCGAGGTGGCCGACGAGCTGGGCACCACGGAGGAGGAGCTGCAGAGCGTCTTCACCCAAATCTCGTTCTTCGGCCTCGTCGCCCTGGAGGAGACGGTGTCCGTCGGGGCCGACCGCAGCGAGTCCGTGACCCTGGGCGACACCATCCCCGACCCCGGGCTGGGCCCGGTCGGCGCCTTCGAGGTCGAGGAGACCAAGCAGATCCTGGCCCAGACGCTCAACCGCCTGCCGGAGCGGGAGAAGGTCGTCCTCACCCTCTACTACTACGAGGGCCTGACCCTGGGTGAGATCGGCGGCATCCTCGGCATCACCGAGAGCCGGGTGTGCCAGATCCACACCAAGGCCGTGATCCAGCTGCGCTCCAAGCTCTCCGAGCCCCAGCGCGAACCGGCGTAATACCTCTGGCGCTGTCTCACGTCCCGAGGTAGCATCCCACGTACGGCGGACTGACCAGCCGGCGCTCCCTTCCCCCCAGCAGTCCACCCGTCCCTGGGGGGTCCCATGCGCCGGTCGGCAGCAGCCGTGGTGCTGGCCACGCTCGTCGCGCTCCTCGCGACCACCGCTCGCCCGGCCGCGGCAACCGGCCCGGCCGCCGTCACCTACCGGCCACCGGTCGACGCACCCGTCGTCGACGCCTTCCGGCCCCCGGCGGAGAGCTGGAACGCCGGCAACCGGGGCCTCGAGTACGCCACCGCTCCCGGCACGGCCGTGGGCGCGGCCGCCGACGGGGAGGTGGTGTTCGCCGGCCCCGTCGCCGGGGGGCTCCACGTCGTCGTCCTTCACGACGACGGCCTGCGCACCAGCTACTCGTTCCTGGAGCGCGTGTCCGTCCGGCGGGGCGACAAGGTGCGCCAGGGCCAGCCCCTCGGCACGACGCGCGACCGGTTCCACTTCGGCGTGCGAGCCGGCGACGCCTACCTCGACCCGGCCAAGCTCTTCGGCGGCCCACCCCAGGTCCACCTCGTCCCCGACGACCTGCGCCGGCCCCAGTCGGAGGCCGAGGAGCGATCGGGGCTGGCCCGGCTGGTCACCGGGCTGGCCGACCGGGCCAAGGCCGGGGGAGCGGCGGCCGTCGAATGGGCCCGCGACAAGGCGGCCCGGAAGGTCGCCACCGAGCTCGACGAGCTGCGGGGCGCCATCCACTTCGCCATGGAGAGCAACCCCGTCACCCACGTCACCCGCTTCGCCAATGCCGCCCACGAGTGGTGGAAGAGTCGCCAGACCTGCACGCCGGCCGACGTGGCCCCGCCCAAGCCCCAGGAGCGGCGGCTGGCCGTGACGGTCGCCGGGCTCGGCTCCGACGGCGACCAGGACTCGGTCGACTCGGTCGACACCGCGGGGCTGGGCTACGCCAAGGCCGACGTCGTCCGCTTCTCCTACCGCGCCGGCACCACCGCGGAAAGCGGCTATGCGGCCACCGACACCACCCAGGACATCCACCATTCGGCCAGGCTCCTGCGGGACCTCCTCGAGCGCCTGCAGATCCAGCTCCCCGGGGTTCCGATCGACGTCATCGCCCACGGCCAGGGCGGCATCGTGGCCCGCGCCGCCCTCACCGACGAGGTGGACCGGGCCGATCCGAGGCTCCCGGCGGTCACGTCGCTGATCACCCTGGGCAGCCCGCACGGCGGCGCGCCGGCCGCCACCGCCCTCACCATGTTCGCCCACTCCAAGGTGGGCGACGCCGTCGAGAAGGGCTTCCACCACGCCCTGCCCGACCTCATCGACCCTCAGGGCACGTCCGTGACCCAGCTGGCGGAGCAGTCGGACTTCATGAGGGATCTCAACCGTCGCCCGCTCCCCGAGGACGTGAACGTCACGTCCATCGGCGCCCGGGACGACGTCACCGTTCCCGCCGGCGTCACCCATCTCGCCGGGGCCGAGAACGTCGTCGTGTCCGCCCCCGGCTCCCTCGACGAGCACTCCGACATGCCGGCCGCGGCCCAGACCCACCGCGAGATCGCTCTCGGCCTGGCCGGCCTGGCGCCCACCTGCCAGAGCCTGGGCGACGCCCTGGCCGACGCCATCGTGTCCGACGCCATCCGCTACGTCGAGACCGGGGTGGGCGGTACCGCCTGGATGGGCGGCAGGTACGCGGACAGGCGGATCAAAGCCCTACTCGAAGCGACCGTTCCCCGGAGGTCGGACTGATGACCCGTCGCACCGCCGCGCTCGTCGCCGTGCTGGCCTGCCTGCTCGCCGGGTGCCGCTCGGGCCCCCAAACGGGTGGCGCACCTCCCCCGCCACCCACCACCGCCGTGGAGGACGACGGCGTGACGTGGGACTGGACGGCGCCGGCCAACGCTTCGGTCGGGATGCCGGCGGCCGACGACCGGGAGGTGGCGTTCACCTACGGGCACCAGCACCTGGTGCTGCTCGACGCCGACGGCCGGGAGCTGTGGCAGGCCGCCCGCCTCGGCCTGCGCGACGTCGCGCCCCGGCTGGCGGGCGAGCTGGTGCTGGCCGCAACCGACGACGGGATGGCCGCCTTTCGCCGAGCGGACGGGTCGAAGGCGTGGGATGCCACGCTGGCCGCCCGGGCCAACACGCCGGTGGTCTCCGGGTCGGTGGCGGTGACGTCGACCTGGGAGGGCCACCTCGTCGGCCTCGGCCTGGCCGACGGCAAGGTGGTGTGGAAGTCGGACCTGCCCGGAGGCGCCATCGCCCCGGCGGCGGGCGACGGCTCCACGGCGGTGGCCGTGTGGCAGCGGCAGGACCAACGAGCGGCGGGTGCGGTCGCCGTCGACGGCGCCACCGGGCGCCGGCGGTGGGCGGTCGCCCTGGAGCCCGGGGGAGTGGGCGGCCCGGCGGTCACGCCCGACGGGGCGGTGGTGATGGTGGCGGGCGACCTCGCCGCCCACGCCCTGGCCCTGGCCGACGGCAAGGAGCGATGGCGCACGGAGCTGGCGGGGGCCGGATCGCCCGAGGTGCCACCGGCGGTCGTCGACGACGGATCGGTGCTGGTGGCCCACCGCCTGGGCGGGCTCGACCTGCTCGACTCGGCCACCGGACGGCGGCTGTGGCAGACCGACGCCGACGGGATCGCGGTCCGAGGTGGGCCGGTTGTCGGCCCGCGGGGTAGCTTCGCCTTCCCGCTCGACGACGGCCGGCTCATGCTGGCCGGTCCCGGCCGCAACGTCGAGCTCCGGCAGGCGCCGGGGCGGATCAGCGGCCTGGCGACCGGCCCCCGGGGGCTGCTCGTCGCCGCCACACGGGGCTCGGCGCAGAACGCGGTGGGGGCGACACCGAAGTGGTGACCGCTCAGGCCTGCGGTAGCTCGATGCCCTCGGTGCGGTCGCGCTTCACCTCGTAGACCGCGCCGGACGATGCCATGGTGACGAACGAGTCCCAGAGGTCGAGGGCGGCCGGGCCCTCGGGCTTGTGCGAGAGCACGGGCCCGAACCAGGCCCGGGCGGGGGCAGCCTCGACGGCGATGGTGGGGGAGGCGGCGGTGGAGCCGGCCAGCCTCCCGGCCTCGGCCATCGACCGCTCGATGACCAGGTCCCAGCCCGGGTCGGAGAAGGCCTCGGCCAGGCGGGGGTCCAGGCCGGCGGCGGCCAGGGTGGCGGGCACGTGGAGGGGCCACTCGCCACCGAACAGCTCCCGGGCGGCGCCCGTGTAGAACTCGCCGATGGCGGACTGGGGCTGGTCCGCCGCCCGGGCCGCCTCGACCACCCGCAGCACGTCGTGCGCGCCCTCGGCCCGGGCCCGCCACTGGTGGGGGACGTCGGCGCACCCGTTGAGGAGGGTGAGGCTGAAGCTGCGCCAGTGGACGTCGAGGTCACGGTGGGGCGCCACCTCCAACAGCCACCGGGAGGTCACCCACGTCCACGGGCAGCCGGGGTGGAACCAGAAGTCGACTCTCATGAGGCGGCGAGGCTAGCGATACAGTGGTTCACCCGCCTCCCTCGAGGCGGATTCCAACCGCCCTGCCCGCCGTCCCACGGTCGCCCCTGCGGGGGCGCGGGCGAGCAGGGTTCGCCAACCGATGGGAGAGGAGAACCGCGCGTGGCTGTCGTCACCATGAAGCAACTGCTGGAAGCCGGAGTCCACTTCGGCCACCAGACCCGGCGCTGGAACCCCAAGATGAAGCGCTTCATCTTCGGTGAGCGCAACGGCATCTACATCATCGACCTGAACCAGACCCTGGTCCGGATCGAGCAGGCCTACACGTTCGTCCGCGACCTGGTGGCCGACGGCGGGATCATCCTGTTCGTCGGCACCAAGAAGCAGACCCAGGACCCGATCGCCAACGCGGCCCGCAAGTGCGGCATGCCGTACGTGAACGAGCGGTGGCTGGGCGGGATGCTGACCAACTTCAGCACGATCAGCGCCCGGGTGAAGAAGATGCAGGAGTACGAGCGCATGAAGGAGGCGGGCGACTTCGACGCCATGCCCAAGAAGGAGGCGCTCATCCTCAGCCGGGAGCTCGAGAAGCTCCAGCGCAACCTGGGCGGCATCCGCGGCCTGAGCCGCATGCCCGACGCCGTCTTCATCATCGACACCAAGAAGGAGCACATCGCCGTCACCGAGGCGAACAAGCTCGGGCTGCCGATCGTGGCCGTGGTCGACACCAACTGCGACCCCGACCTCATCCAGTACGTCATCCCGGGCAACGACGACGCCATCCGGGCCGGCACCCTCATGTGCCGGGTCATCTCCGACGCGGTGGAGGAGGGCAAGTACATCGCCTCCCGGCGCAACGCCAAGGCGGCCGCCGCCGCCCCCCGTCCGGCCCCCACCGGGTCTCCGGCCCAGCTCGACCCCGAGGTCGAGGCCCGCCGCCAGCAGCAGCAGGCGGAGGCCCGCCGCCAGGCCGCCCTCCAGGCCCAGGAGCGCGAGGCCCGCATGGCCGCCGCCCGCCGCGAGGAGGGAGGCGACGGTGGCGCGGCGCCCGCGGCCTCGCCCGAGCCAAACCCTCCAGCACCGGCCGCGGTAGGCACCACCGACGAGGCCACTTCGACGAACCCGGGAGATGCCTGAGATGGCCGACTTCAGCGCCAAGGACGTACAGAACCTGCGCAAGCTCACCGGCGTGGGGATGATGGACGCCAAGCGGGCGCTCACCGAGAACGACGGCGACTTCGACGCAGCCTCCCAGTGGCTTCGCGAGAAGGGCCTGGCGTCGTCGGCCAAGCGCTCCGATCGCGAGAACACCGAGGGCGCAGTCGCCGCAGCGTCGACGCCTGCAGGA
>DATAAD010000008.1:0-30697 GCA_036260295.1 Acidimicrobiales bacterium
GTGTTGGAGGCGGCCACCACCGTCCGGGCCTGCCTGCCGCCGTACGGGGTGGAGCGCCCGGTCTGGCGGCGGATCCAGGACCTGGCGGCGACGGTGGCCACCGATCTTGACGATGCAGCGGACGAGGACACGGTGGCGGCCGACGCTCGGGCGCTGCGTGAGTACCTGCGCGATCTGGTGTAGCAACGCCGATGCTGCTGGCCGAGCTCGAGATCCGCCACTCGCGCGCCGTCGCCCCCACACGGCGGGTGGCGCTGGGCCAGCACTGGCTCCCCACCGAGCCCGCCCCGGGGTACGGCGGCATCCTCCTGGGCGGGATCGTGGCCGCCCACACGGGCGACGTCGACCCGGAGCTGCGAGAGGAGTTCCACAGCCTGGTCGACGACCTCGAGGCAGGCCGGCGCATCGCCCAGCCCCGCCTCCGCCACCGCTTCCAGACCGACGTGGTCGGCCTCGACCGGAGCCGGCACAAGCTCACCGGCCATCCGACGAACAACAGCTTCGACGACGTCCACTTCGAGCTCGAGGGCGACGGACGGCCCGTGCCCCAGATCCTGGGCGCGGTCTACGCCGCCGCCCGCCTCCACGAGTCGGCCCGGCCCGGAGTCTTCGCCACCATCCGGAAGGCGGCCCGGTGGGAGGGCGGGCTCACCCCCTACCTGGTCACCTACCTGACCGACATGACCAGCGTCCCGCCCCCGTGGTGGCGCCGCTTCTCCACCGACGAGCGCTGGGCGCTGGAGGTCCTGGGGTTCGGGCCCGACGAGGGCCAACCCGGGCGCGAGGAGGTGCTGGCCCGGTTCCGAACCCTGCTCCGGGAGTCGCACCCCGACCACGGCGCCGAGCACGAGGGGGCGGGCCAGCGCATCCTCGAGCTCACCGAGGCCCGGCGCATCCTCCTGCCATGAGCGTGGGTGTGCTGCTCACGCCGGGCGCCAGCGCGACCCGCGACCACTCGCAGCTGGTCGCCATGGACGAGGCTCTGTCCGCCGACGGGATGGTGGTGAAGCGGATCGACCTGCCGTCGTCGCGCCCCGGGCCCAAGGTGCTGCAGGCCATCGCCGACGGCGCCGCCGCCCTCGGGGCCGACCGGCTCTTCCTCGGCGGTCGGTCGTTCGGCGGGCGCATGTGCTCGGTCGCGGTGGCCGAGGGGCTCCCGGCCGCCGGCCTGATCCTCGTCAGCTACCCCTTGCACCCGCCCGGGCGACCCGACCGGCGCCGGGTCGAGCACTTCCCGGAGCTGAGCGTCCCCTGCCTGTTCGTCTCCGGCACGCGCGACGCGTTCGCCGCGCCCGACGAGCTGGAGGCGGCGACGGAGACGATCCCCGGCCAGGTCACCCACGTGTGGGTCGACGGGGGCGGTCACGGGCTGCGGGGGCACGACGCCGCGGTGGCCGACGCGGTCAAACGGTGGGCCCGAGCGGCCCGTTGAGCGGGGGATCGGGCGGTGGCCGGTCCTCGGGGTTGAGGTCCTCCAGCTCCTTGCCCGCCGTCTCGGGGTAGGCGGCCAGGACGAGCACGGCCAGCAGGAGCGGCCCGGCGGCCAGGATGGACATGGCCGGCCCGATCCGTCCGAAGGAGTCGGACAGGACACCGCACAGGATGAGCCCGGCGGCGCTCCCCAGGAGGGAGGAGACGGCGACCAGCCCGTTGGCCCGTCCCCGCAGGCCGGTGGGGAAGAGCTCGGGACCGTAGACGCCCAGGGCGGGGATGGCGGCGGCGGAGATCACCGTGCCCAACGTCGCCACCACCCACATCTCCCACCCCGAGGAGAAGAAGTAGGTGATCGTGCACAGGGTGCCGAAGACGAGGGCGAAGGCGGCGACGAGACGGCGGCCCCGCACGTCGGCGATCCGGCCCCCGGCGACGATCCCGATGACCGCGGGCGTCCCGATGGTCACCGACAGGAGCCCGATGCGCCCCCCGCTGAAGCCCCGCTCGGTGCGCAGGTACTGGTTGCCGAACTGGGAGCTGGGGGCCACGAACAGGTTGGCCAGCACCCCCGACACCGCGAGCAGGGCCAGGCGGCCGCCGTGCCCGGCCACCGGGGCGGCCACATGGGGGGCGACGAAGCGCCGGCTCTCCGGCAGCCGCCGGCGCACGGCGGCGACGATCGGCAGCCCGAGGAGGGGGATGACGTAGAGGAGCCGCCAGCCCCGGGTCCCGAGGTCGGCCAGCCGCAGCCCGATGACGCAGACGCCGGCGCCCAGGCCGCTGGACATGGCCAGCAGGCTCACGGCATAGGCCCGCGAGCCCGCCGGCATCTCCTCGGCGGCGACGATGGTCACCAGCAGGAGGATGGTGGTGGCGAAGGCCCGGGCCAGCATCTGGCTGGCGGTGAGCCACGGCAGCGAGGGGGCGAGGGCCCCGGTGAGGGCCAGCAGGGAGCCGGCCGCGGCGGCGGTGATCAGCACCGCCTTCCGGCCCCGGCGGTCGGCCTGGACCATCACCACCAGCGCCGCCAGCCCGCCCACCCGCACCACGCTGCCGGCCACGCCCAGGGCCGAGTTGCTGGCCCCGAACTCGTCGCCGGCGAACGGGACGGTCTGGGTGAAGAGGGTGTTCAGGTACCCCGAGGCCACCGTGAGCAGGGCGAGGGTGCCCAGTACGGACGCGGCCCGGGCGTCGAGGCGGGCGGGCGGCGCCCACCACGGGGCCCGGTCGCCGCCGGGCCGCCGCAGGGCGTGCTTGAACGGCAGGACGAACAGCCAGCCGAAGTAGGGGACGGCCAGCCGGAAGTCGACGGTCTGGGTGACGGCCACGTCCTGGCCGGGGGCCGTCTCCCGGACCACCTCGACGGTCCGCGAGTACGAGGTGACCGGGCCGGACGCGGCCTCGAACCGGCCGTCGCCCAGGTCGCGCTCGAGCAGCAGGTCGGTCCTCGGGCGCAGGATCTCGGCCACGCCCTCGTCGTCCGTGATCGATCGCACGACGACTCGGGTCACGGGGGCCCGAACCTAGCCGCGGGAAGGAGATCCGCTCAGACGGGGTTGTAGGTTGGTGACATGACGATGCAGGAACAGCTGATCGAGGCCATCGAGGTCATCCGTCCCGCCCTCCAGGCCGACGGCGGCGACATGACCCTCGTCGGCGTCGACGAAGAGACCGGCAGGGTCGACATCGAGCTCGTCGGCGCCTGCGGCAGCTGCCCGGCGTCCACCATGACCCTCAAGGCCGGGATCGAGCGCATCCTCAAGGACCGGGTTCCCGGCGTGACCGAGATCGTGGCCGTGGGCGCCGAGGACCCGCTCATCGACATCGGTCACTAGTTTCGCCTCGCCGCCGGCGGCCGTCATCGCCGCCGCAGGCGGCCCCGAGCCGGGTGCCGGTGAGAAGGATTCAGGGCGAGGGAGAGCCGGCTCCGACGGCCGACCGGGCGCGATCAACTCGCCCGAGTGGAGCGAAGCGAACGAGGGCGAAAACTACGGCGACGGCGCGGCGTGGACGGCCCAGGCCACCCGCCCGAGCTCGGCGAAGGTGGACAGGTCCGGATGGGCGGGCACGACCCGCACCGTGAACCCGTAGCGGCCGGCCCGGTCGCAGGTGAACGTTCCCTCGTAGCAGTACCGGTCCTCTCCGCGGTGGGCCAGGAGGGTCATCGACACCACCGACGTGTCGGTGAGCTCGTCGGTGGGGCCCACCGGGCCGTGGAGCAGCTGGACGTCGACGTCGTCGGGGCCCAGTGAGCCGAGGGCGACCTCGGCGGCGACGGTGCGGTCGCGGCCCAGGTCGATGGGCGCGGTGTCGCTGGTGATGTCGTCGACGGACACCCCGCCCCAGCCGTCGACCACCCGCTGCTTCCACGCGGCCAGCGCCCTGGCCCGCTCGTGCTCCCCACCCGACATGACGTCGGCCATCCTCGCCGCCGGTTCGTACAGCTCGACCACGTAGTCGCGGACCATCCGGCTGGCCGAGACCTCGGGACCGAGGGTACGCAGCGAGCGCCGCACCCGTTGCAGCCAGCGAACGGGCGGGCGGTTCGGCGCCCGCTCGTAGAACAGGGGCACGATCTGGCGCTCCAGCAGGTCGAACAGGCTCGAGGCCTCGGCGTGGTCGCGCCGGCCCAGGTCGTCCCAGCCCTCGGTGGAGGCGATGGCCCAGCCGTTCTCCCCGTCGAAGTACTCGTCCCACCAGCCGTCGCGGATCGAGCAGTTGAGGGCCCCGTTCAGGGCCGCCTTCTCGCCGCTGGTCCCGCACGCCTCCAGGGGGCGCCGGGGGGTGTTGAGCCACACGTCGCAGCCCTGGAGGAGCATGCGGGCCAGAGCCATGTCGTAGTCCTCGAGGAAGGCCACCCGGTGGCGGACGTCCTCCTGGCGGGAGAACTGCACCACCTGGCGGATCAGGTCCTTGCCCAGGTCGTCGGCCGGGTGGGCCTTGCCGGCGAAGACGAGCTGCATCGGTCGCTCGGGGTCGAGCAGCAGCCGCTTCAGGCGGTCGGGCTGGGAGAGGAGGAGGGTGGCCCGCTTGTACGGGGCGAAGCGGCGGGCGAACCCGATGGTGAGGACGGCGGGGTCGAAGGCCTCGTCGGACCAGGCGGCGTCCGCCTCGGACAGGCCGCGGCTCAGGGCGGACTCGTGAAGGCGCCGGCGCACGAAGGCCACCAGCCGCTCGCGCGCCTGCTGGCGGGCCCGCCACAGCTCGTCGTCGCCGGCGTCCTCGATGCGGGCCCACCGGTCGGGGCCGGCCTGGTTCCACTCGGGGAGCACGTGGCGGTCGAACAGGTCGCGCATCTCGGGCGCCACCCACGTCCGGGGGTGGACGCCGTTGGTGATCGAGCGGATGGGCAGCTCCTCGACCGGCACGCCCGGCCAGACGGGGGCGAAGATCTGGCGGCTCACGACGCCGTGCAGCTTGGACACGCCGTTGGACGAGGCGGCCAGGCGCAGGCCCATCACCGCCATGTTGAACGGGGCGTCGGGCGGCTCGCCCGGCTGCTGGCCGAGGGCCATGACGCGGTCGAAGTCGACGTCGCACTCGTCGGCCCACGCCTTGAAGTAGTGCTCCATGAGGCCCCGGGGGAAGCGGTCCATGCCGGCGGGCACCGGCGTGTGGGTGGTGAAGACGGTGCCGGCCCGGACGGCCTCGATGGCCTCGTCGAAGCTGAGCCCGTCGTCCACGATGGCCCGCCGGACCCGCTCGAGGCCGAGGAACCCGGCGTGGCCCTCGTTGGTGTGGAACACCTGGGGCTCGTGGCCGAGCTGCTCGAGGGCCCGCACCCCGCCCACCCCGAGGAGGATCTCCTGGCGCAGCCGGTGCTCGCTGTCGCCGCCGTAGAGGCGGTCGGTGACCGCCCGGCAGTCGTCGGCGTTCTCCTCGATGTCGGTGTCCAGGAGGTAGAGGGGGATGCGGGCCACCTGGGCCCGCCAGACGCGGGCCAGCAGCGGGGTCCCGGCCAGGTCGACCTGGACCCGTTGCCCCCCGACCGGGTGCAGGGCCATGACGTGGGGGTCGAGGTCGACGTAGCGCTCCTTCTGCCAGCCGTCGGGGTTGAGCTCCTGGCGGAAGTAGCCCTGGTGGTAGAAGAGCCCGACGCCGGTGAGGGGGACGCCCAGCCCGCTGGCCGCCTTGAGGTGGTCGCCGGCCAGCACGCCGAGGCCGCCGGAGTACTGGGGCAGGGCCTCGGCGATGCCGAACTCGGGCGAGAAGTAGGCCACCGACCGCAGCGGGGTGTCCCGGCCCTGGAACCAGCGCTCGGACTCGAGGTCGCGGCGGAGGTCGTCGTGGACCTCCTCCATGAACGTCAGGAAGGCCCGGTCGGCGGCGAGGGACTCGAGGCGGCGGCGCTCGACCACGGCCAGGAGGCGCATGGGGTCGTGCCCGCTGGTCTCCCATCCGTCGGGATCCACCCAGCGGAAGAGATCCTTGGTGCGGTCGTCCCACGACCACCGGAGGTTCATGGCCAGGGCTTGGAGGGGCCGCAGCCGCTCGGGAAGCCGGGGCTGGACGGTGAAGCTGCGCAGTGCCCTCATCGGCCCGAAACGGTAGCGGCTGGCGCGATCGCCAAACGAGCCGGGGTTCGGCCCGGCGGCCGCACGCGCCGCCGGAGGCGGCCTATTCGGCTGCCGGCGGCAAGGGAACCGCGAGGGAGGCCGGCTGTGCCGGCCGACCGAGCACGATCAACTCGCCGAGCAAGCTCTGCTTGCGAAGGGAGGTTCGCAGAACCGACCCCGTGGTACACCTACATGGTGATCGGTCGCATCGTCATCGATGACCCGCGCCCGCGCACTCCGGGAGGGCATCCGGCCAAGGCGGTGATCGGCGAGACGGTCCGGGTCTCGGCCGACATCTTCCGCGACGGCCACGACATCCTCGCCGCGCGCGTGCAGTGGCGCCCCGCCGGCGAGGCCAAGTGGCGCGACGTGCGTTTGGAGCACCTGGGCAACGACCGGTGGGAGGCGGTGATCGAGCCCGCCGCCCTCGGTCTGCACGAGCTGGTCGTCGAGGCGTGGACCGACCGCCTGGCCACCCTCGCCCACGACATCGAGGTCAAGGAGGCGGCCGGCGAGCCGGTCACCGTCGAGCTCCAGGAGGTCGCCCTCGAGGAGCAGCGGCAGAAGGCGGGCGAGACGCCGGCCGACCTCACCCGCTCGGCGCCGCTCCCGCTGTGGGTCGACCGCGAGCGCGCCCTGTTCGGGAGCTGGTACGAGATGTTCCCGCGCTCCGAGGGCGGCTTCAAGCGGGCGGCCCGCAGCCGGCTGCCCGACATCGCGGCCATGGGCTTCGACATCGTCTACCTGCCGCCGATCCACCCCATCGGCCGCTCGCACCGCAAGGGGCCCAACAACACCCTCGTGGCCGGCAAGAAGGATCCGGGCAGCCCGTGGGCCATCGGCAACGAGCAGGGCGGGCACACCGCGGTCGAGCCCAGCCTGGGCACCATCGACGACTTCGACACCTTCGTCGCCGCCGCCGGGAAGCTGGGCATGGACGTCGCCCTCGACTACGCCCTCCAGTGCTCGCCCGACCATCCCTGGGTCAGCGAGCACCCCGAGTGGTTCCACCGCCGCCCCGACGGGTCCATCAAGTACGCCGAGAACCCGCCCAAGAAGTACCAGGACATCTACCCCATCAACTTCTGGCCGGCCGACGACAAGGACCGCCGGGGCCTGTGGCGGGCCTGCAAGGACATCCTCGACCACTGGATCGGCCACGGTGTGCGCATCTTCCGGGTCGACAACCCCCACACCAAGCCGCTGGCCTTCTGGGAGTGGGTGATCCCCGAGGTCCAGAAGACCCACCCGGAGACCATCTTCCTGGCCGAGGCCTTCACCCGGCCCAAGATGATGGCCAAGCTGGCCGAGGTCGGCTTCAGCCAGAGCTACACCTACTTCACGTGGCGCAACACGCGGGACGAGTTCGTCGAGTACCTCGAGGAGCTGGCCCACGGTCCCAAGGCCGACTACATGCGGCCCAACTTCTGGCCCAACACGCCCGACATCCTCTCCGGGCCGCTGCGGAACGGGCCGCCCTCGGCCTTCCGCCTGCGGCTCATGCTGGCCGCCACCATGGTCCCGAGCTACGGCATCTACAGCGGCTACGAGCTGTACGAGAACGAGCCCGCGTCGCCGTCGAACGAGGAGTACCTGCACTCCGAGAAGTACGAGATCAAACGGCGGGACTGGCAGCGGACCGACTCCCTGGCCCCGTTCGTCACCCAGATCAACGACATCCGCCGCCGCCACCCCGCCTTCGCCGAACTGCGCAACATCCGGTTCCACCGGTCGAACTACGACCAGATCCTGGTGTGGTCCAAGGTGACCGGCGACGACCGCATGCTGATGGTCGCCAACCTCGACCCCCACTCGTGGCACGAGGACACCATCACCCTCGACCTCGACGCCCTCGGGCTGCCGGCCGACGGCCCCATCTACGCGCGCGACGAGCTCACCGGCGCCACCTGGACCTGGTACGGGGCGGCGCACTACGTCCGCCTCGATCCGCTGCTCCAGCCGGGCCACGTGCTCCACCTGACCACCGCATGAGCGACCCCATCGACCACCGCTGGTACCAGCGCGCCGTCTTCTACGAGGTGCTGGTGCGGGGGTTCTACGACTCGAACAACGACGGCACGGGCGACATCCGGGGCCTCACCGAGCGACTCGACCACATCCAGTGGCTGGGCGCCGACTGCATCTGGCTGCTGCCCTTCTACCAGTCGCCGTTGCGTGACGGCGGCTACGACATCAGCGACTTCTTCTCGATCCTCCCGGAGTACGGCGACCTGGCCGACGTGGTCGAGCTCGTCGAGGAGTGCCACCGGCGCGGCCTCCGCCTCATCGCCGACCTGGTCATGAACCACACCAGCGACCAGCACCCGTGGTTCCAGGAGTCGCGGCAGGACCGCACCAACCCCAAGGCCGACTGGTACGTCTGGAGCGACGACGACACCCGGTACCCCGACGCCCGGATCATCTTCGTCGACACCGAGCGCTCGAACTGGGCATGGGACCCGGTTCGCCAGCAGTACTACTGGCACCGCTTCTTCAGCCACCAGCCCGACCTCAACTACGACAACCCCGAGGTCCAGCAGGCCATGCTCGACGTGGTCCGCTTCTGGCTCGACCTCGGGCTCGACGGCTTCCGGCTCGACGCCGTCCCCTACCTGTTCGAGCGTGACGGGACCAACGGCGAGAACCTGCCCGAGACCCACGAGTTCCTGAGGCGGCTCCGCAAGGAGCTCGACGCGTCGCACCCGGGGACGGTGCTGCTGGCCGAGGCCAACCAGTGGCCGGCCGACGTCGTCGACTACTACGGCAACGGCGACGAGTGCCACATGTGCTTCCACTTCCCGCTCATGCCCCGCATGTTCATGGCCGTGCGGCGCGAGCAGCGGTACCCGATAACCGAGATCCTCGCCCAGACCCCGGAGATCCCCGAAGGCTGCCAGTGGGGCATCTTCCTGCGCAACCACGACGAGCTGACCCTCGAGATGGTCACCGACGACGAGCGGGACTACATGTACAACGAGTACGCCAAGGACCCGCGCATGAAGCGGAACATCGGCATCGGCCGCCGTCTAGCCCCGCTCGTCGACAACGACCGCGGCGTGGCCCAGCTGCTCCACGCCCTGCTGTTCAGCATGCCCGGGAGCCCGGTCCTGTACTACGGCGACGAGATCGGGATGGGCGACAACATCTACCTGGGCGACCGCGACGGGGTGCGCACCCCCATGCAGTGGACCCCCGACCGCAACGCCGGGTTCAGCAAGGCCGACTTCGCCCAGCTCTACCTGCCCCCGCTCATGGACCCCGTCTACGGCTACCAGGCCGTCAACGTCGAGGCCGAGCAGCGCGACCCCGGGTCGTTCCTCCACTGGATGAAGCGGGTCCTCCAGATCCGCCACCAGCACGAGAGCGCCTTCGGCATGGGAACCCTGGAGGTCCTCTCGGCCGAGAACCCCTCGGTCCTCGCCTTTTTGCGGCAGTACGGCGACTGCATCATCCTCTGCGTCAACAACCTCAGCCGGTTCGCCCAGCCCGTCGAGCTCCAGCTGGCCCGTCTCAGTGGAAAGGTGCCCCTCGAGCTGTTCGGGCGGGTGCCGTTCCCGCCCATCGGCGAGCTGCCGTACCTGCTCACCCTCGGAGGCCACGGGTTCTACTGGTTCGAGCTCGTCGACCCCCCGGCGGCCGGCCAGTGACGGGGCACGCCCCCCAGGAGGTGGCCGAGTGATCGACGTTCCCCCCCTCGTCCCGTCCCTCGCCGCCTGGCTGCCCCGGCAGCGCTGGTACCACGGCCAGGTCGAGCCGTCCTCGCTCACCGTCGTGGACCAGGAGATCCGCGGCGACCGCTTCCCGGTCCTGGTCCGGCTGCTGGTCGACGCCGACGGGACGGTCTACCAGGTGGTGGTCGGCTTCCGGGGCCGGGACGACCCCGCCGAGTTCCTCCGGGGCCACGACAACGCCTACATCGGCGACGCCAGCACCCACCAGGGCGACGCCATCGCCTACGACGCGGTGTTCGACCCCGAGCTCGCCCTCGTCATCCTCGACGCCGTGGCGCCGCACGAGAAGGCCGAACGGGCCCGGGTCATGGCCGCCGAGCAGTCCAACAGCTCGATCGTCTACGACGAGCGGATCATCCTCAAGCTGTTCCGGCGCCTGCAGAGGGGGAACAACCCCGAGGTCGAGGTCACCCAGGCCCTGGCCGCCGAGGGGTTCACCAACGTGGCCGAGCCGCTGGCCACCCAGCGGGTGGGCGACTACGACACGGCGATCCTCCAGCCCTTCCTGGCCGGGGCGGTGGAGGGGTGGGCCCTGGCCCTCACGTCGGTACGGGACCTGTTCGGGATGCACGACACGGCGTCCATACCGGTGATCAGTCTCGACGCCCCGCCCCCGATTCCGGACCCGGCCCAGGCCGGCGGCGACTTCTCCGCCGAGGCGGCCAGGTTGGGCGCCGTCACCGGCGACATGCACGTCGCCCTGGCCGACGCCTTCGGCCGCCACCACCCCAACGCCCGGGCGTGGGCCGATGCGATCACCCGGCAGGTCGACGCCCTCGGTCCCGACGACCTCGACCGGCGCGGCGCCCAGGCCATCGTCGACCGGCTGACCGAGCTCGACCCGGGCTACGCCATCCGCGTCCACGGCGACTACCACCTCGGGCAGGTGCTGCGCACCGACGCCGGCTGGTACGTCCTCGACTTCGAGGGCGAGCCGGCCCGGCCCCTGGAGGAGCGTCGCCGCCCGTCGTCGCCGCTCAAGGACGTGGCCGGGATGCTGCGGTCGTTCCACTACGCCCCGGCCGTGGCCCGGCGCGAGCGCGACGAGAGCGGCCTCGAGGATCTCGCCGCCGCCTGGGAGCAGCGCAACCGTCAGGCCTTCCTGCGGGGGTACATGCGGGCCGCGGGACCGGGGAACATCCTCCCGCCCGACCCCGAGTGCGTCGACGTGGTCCTGGCCGCCTTCGAGCTGGAGAAGGCCGTGTACGAGCTGGGCTACGAGCGGGCCTACCGCCCGGACTGGGAGCACATCCCCATCGCCGCGCTCCGCCGCCTCACCGAGACACCTGTCGGAGGATCATGAGCCCCACCACCACTGTCGATCTGAACGCGCTGGTCGAGGGGACGGAGGTCGACCCCCACCGCGTTCTCGGTCCCCACGACGGCGTCATTCGGGCGTGGCGGCCGGGCGCCTCGGCCATCACCGTCGTGCTCTCCCACGGAAGCCGAGTGGAGATGACCCAGGAGCACGGCGCCGGCGTCTTCGTGGCCAAGGGCGTGGACCTGCCATCCGGAGAAGCGGCGGACTACCGCCTCGACGTCACCTACCCCGAGGGTGGGACGTGGCTGGTCGACGACCCCTACCGCTTCTGGCCCACGCTCGGCGACGTCGACCTCTACCTCCTCGGCGAGGGCCGCCACGAGCGGCTCTGGAACCGCCTCGGCGCCCGTCCCATGGTCCACCAGGAGACGGCCGGGACCGCGTTCGCGGTGTGGGCGCCGGGCGCCCGCAGCGTGCGGGTCGTCGGGGACTTCAACGACTGGGACGGCCGCCTCAACCCCATGCGGCGCATCGGATCGTCGGGCGTGTGGGAGATCTTCCTGCCCGGCGTCGGCCACGGCGAGCGCTACAAGTACGAGATCCTCACCGCCGACGGCTCCGTCACCCTGAAGGCCGACCCCATGGCGACGGCCACCGAGGCACCGCCCGACACGGCCAGCGTGGTCTTCCAGTCGTCCTACGACTGGGGCGACGAGGAGTGGCTCCGGCGGCGGCGGTCGTCCGACCCCTGGACCACCCCCATGTCGGTCTACGAGTGCCACCTCGGCTCCTGGCGGCACCTGCCCGAGGAGGGCGACCGGTCGCTGACCTACCGGGAGCTGGCCGACCAGCTGCCCGCCTACCTGAACGAGATGGGCTTCACCCACGTCGAGTTCCTGCCCGTGGCCGAGCACCCCTTCGGGGGGTCGTGGGGGTACCAGGTCACCGCCTACTACGCCCCCACCGCCCGCTTCGGCACGCCCGACGACTTCCGCTACCTGGTCGACGCCCTCCACCAGGCCGGCATCGGGGTCATCGTCGACTGGGTCCCCGCCCACTTCCCGAAGGACTCCTTCGCCCTGGCCCGCTTCGACGGCACCGCCCTCTACGAGCACGCCGACCCTCGCCAAGGCGAGCACCCCGACTGGGGGACGCTCGTCTTCAACTTCGGGCGCCACGAGGTCAGCAACTTCCTGCTGGCCAACGCCCTGTACTGGATCGAGGAGCTGCACGTCGACGGGCTTCGGGTCGACGCCGTGGCGTCCATGCTCTACCTCGACTACTCCCGCAAGGAAGGGGAGTGGATCCCCAACCGGCACGGGGGCCGGGAGAACCTCGAGGCGGTCGAGTTCCTGCGCCAGCTCAACACCGTCGTCCACGCCGAGCACCCGGGCGTCCTGACCATCGCCGAGGAGTCGACCTCGTGGCCGGGGGTCTCCCGGCCGGTGTACCTGGGCGGCCTGGGCTTCGGCTTCAAGTGGAACATGGGCTGGATGCACGACACGCTCTCCTACTTCTCCAAGGAGGCCGTCTACCGCCGCCACCACCACCAGCAGCTCACGTTCGGCCTGCTCTACGCCTTCTCCGAGAACTTCGTCCTGCCCTTGTCCCACGACGAGGTCGTGCACGGCAAGGGGTCGCTCGTCAACAAGATGCCGGGCGACAAGGGCACGAAGCTGGCCAACCTGCGGGCCCTGCTGGCCTGGATGTGGGCCCACCCCGGCAAGCAGCTGCTCTTCATGGGCGGCGAGATCGCCCAGGAGCGGGAGTGGTCGCACGACCGCAGCCTCGACTGGGACCTGCTCGGCGACCCGGGACATGCCGGCGTGCAGGCCCTCGTCCGCGAGCTGAACCGGATCTACCGCGACGAGCCCGCCCTGTGGGAGGCGGACTTCGACGGATCCGGGTTCGAGTGGATCGACGCCAACGACGCCGACCAGAACGTGCTGTCGTTCGTGCGGTACTCGGCCGACCGCAGCCGGTCGCTGGCGTGCGTGGCCAACCTCTCGGGCGCCGGGCGCCCCGGCTACCGCATCGGCGTGCCCATGGCCGGTCCGTGGGAGGTCGTGCTCGACACGACCACCGTCAACGGCGGCGTACGGACCACCGAGCCGTGGTCCTGGCACGGGTTCGACCAGTCGATCACCGTCGACCTCCCCGCCCTGAGCGTGCTCTGGCTGGTCAACCGCTGACCGCTGCGCCGGGCGCCTCGTAGACCGAGACGTGGCGGGCGCTGGCCTCGGTGAACGGCTCTCCCGCCCACCCGCCGAAGCGCCGGCGTAGGCGGAGGCCGGCCACCCGGGCCATGAGGTCGATCTCGGGGACGGTGGCGTAGCGGATCATCCAGGGCCACAGCTCGACCCCGCCGTCGGTGAAGGTGAGGGTCTGGCCGGTGACGACCTGGGCCAAGGGATCGTGTCGGCTCACCTGGAGCCGGACGGCATCCTCGCCGGTCGACACCACGGTGACGGCGTCGCCCGCCTTCGACAGGTCCGGGGCGATGGCCTCGACCACGAGGATCCCGCCCTCGACCAGTCGGGAGGCGACGCCCTGGAAGCAGCGGACCTGGTCGTCCTGGGAGCTCAGCTCGAACAGGGAGTTGTAGGCCAGGAGAACGAGCGGGTAGCGGCGGTCGACGAGCGTGCCGACGTCGGCGAAGTCGCCCACCACGACCGGGATGGCATCGCCGCCCGGCTTGGCCCGCAGCCGGGCGACCATGGCCGGGGACGCGTCGATCCCGTGGACCTCGACGCCACGGGCGACCAACGGCAGGGCCAACCGTCCGGTGCCGATGCCGAGCTCGAGGGCCGGCCCGGGCGGCCGGAGCAGCGCGGCGAGGAACGACGCGACCTCCTCCGCTTCGGCGAAGCGCTCGCGGTAACGGTCGTCGTAGACCTCGGCCCGCCGGTCGTCGTAGAGCACGGCGGCGCCTACCCTAAGACCATGGCTTCGCCCCTCGCCCATGCCTACCTCGACTGGGCCGCGACCACGCCCGTGCTCCCCGAGGCGGTCGAGGCCATGCTGCCCTTCCTCGGCGAGCGGTTCGGCAACCCGTCCGGGTCCCACGCCGTGTCCCGCGAGGCCCGCAAGGCGCTGGACGAGGCACGCGACACGGTGGCCGCCTGCCTGGGCGCCCGGCCGTCCGAGATCGTGTTCACCGGGGGGGGCACCGAGGCCGACAACCTGGCGATCATCGGCGCCCATGCCGTCCGGCCCGGCCCGACGGTGTGCTCGGCCGTGGAGCACCACGCCGTCCTCCACGCCTGCGACGCCCTGGGCGACAGCCGGCTCGGCCCCGTCGACGCCGACGGCGTGGTCGACCTCGACCGCCTGGCCGCGCTGCTCGACCCCTCGGTCTCGGTGGTCTCGGTCATGCTGGCCAACAACGAGGTGGGGACGATCGAGCCCCTGGCCGAGGTCGCCGCCCTCGTCCGCCAGCGCGCCCCCCACGCCGTGGTCCACACCGACGCGGTCCAGGCCTTCCCCTGGCTCGACGTGGCCGCCCTGGCCGCCCCCGCCGACCTGGTGGCGGTGAGCGCCCACAAGTTCGGCGGGCCCAAGGGGGTCGGCGCCCTCGTCGTGCGCCAGGGCGTCACCGTCCGCCCCATCATCCACGGCGGCGGCCAGGAGGGCGACCGGCGCAGCGGCACCCACAACGTGGCCGGCATCGTCGCCATGGCCGCGGCCATGCGGGCGACGGTCGACCGGCGGCAGGCCACCGTGGACCGGGTCCGAGCGTTGCGCGACCGCCTGGCCGACGGGCTGCTGGCCGCGGTCCCCGGCTGCGTCGAGACCGTCGACCGGGCGACGAAGATCGCCGGGAACTGCCACGTGTCGTTCGAGGGCGTCGAGTCCGAGGCCCTGCTCGTCCTGCTCGACGCCGCCGGCGTCTACGGGTCGGCCGGCTCGGCCTGCGCCAGCGGGGCGGTGGACCCTTCGCACGTCCTGGCCGCCATGGGCCTCAGCCGGGACCGGGCGCTCGGGGCCCTGCGGCTCTCCCTCGGCCCGGCCACGACCGACGCCGACGTCGACCTGGCCCTGGCCGCCATCCCTCCGGCGGTGGAGCGCGTCAGAGCGGGATGAAGGTCCTCGCCGCCATGTCGGGCGGTGTCGACTCGTCGGTGGCGGCCGCCCTGCTGGTGGAGGAGGGCCACGACGTCACCGGCGTGACGCTGCGCCTGTGGGACAACCCCACCGACGCCGGGTGCTGCTCGGTCACGGAGATCGACGACGCCCGGCGGGTGACCAACGTGCTCGGCATCGACCACCTGGTGTGGACGTTCGTGGACGAGTTCGACGGGCGCGTGGTCGAGCCGTACGCCGCCGCCCACGCCCAGGGGCTGACGCCCAACCCCTGCATCGAGTGCAACCGCCACCTGAAGTTCGGCCGCCTCCTGCGCCGCGCCACCCAGCTCGGCTTCGACGCGGTGGCCACGGGTCACCACGCCCGGGTGGTCACCGACGGCCACCACCGCCTGCTCCGGGGCGCCGATGCCCGGAAGGACCAGTCGTACGTGCTCTACGTCCTCGGCCAGGAGGAGCTGGCCCGCTGCCGGTTCCCCGTGGGCACGATGACCAAGACGGCGGTCCGGGCCAAGGCCGCCGCCCTCGGGCTGCCCACCGCCGAGAAGCCCGACAGCCAGGACGTCTGCTTCGTCACCACGAGCGGCGGCCGCCGGGCCCTGCTGGCCTCGCGGATCCCGCTGCATCCCGGGCGGGTGGTCGACCGCACCGGCGCCGAGGTCGGCCGCGTGGAGGCCGTGGAGCTGGTGACCCCGGGGCAGCGGCGCGGCCTGGGCACCGGCGGCGGCGACCGGCGCTACGCCCTTGCCGTCGACACGGCGGCGCGCACCGTCCTCGTCGGCAGCGCCGCCGACCTGGAGGTCGACTCCGTCGCGCTCGACCAGCTGTGCTGGGTGCACGAGCCGGTCGAGGGGGAGGTCGAGGCTCAGACCAGCGCCCACGCGGTGCCGGTGGAAGCGACCTTCGACGGGGCGAGGGTGCGCTTCCGCGGGCGGCATCGGCGGGTGGCGCCCGGGCAGAGCGTCGTCCTGTACCGGGGCGAGGAGGTCCTGGGCGGCGGCATCGTCGGGGCCTAGCCATCACTCTCGGCGCGCCGACAACGATGCAGAAGCACGATCAGCGCCCGCCGCGTCCGATCCGGGAGATGAGCGAAAGCCGGAGGTCACCGGCGTACCGATTGGGACGCCGACATGGATCGGCGAACGCGAGTGCAGCGCGTGGTGGCCACCTCGGCGGGGAGGTCACCCCGTCGCAGGTGAGCGCCGTGATCGTGCTCGGTCGGCCGGCGGAGCCGGCTCTCCCTCGCCGGTTCTCTCGTGCCGGCAGCCGGGGGAGGCCGCCTGCCGCGGCGGCTGCGGCCGCCGGCGGACAACCCGGCGTCAGCCAGCGGCGCGCTTGGTCACCGCGATGCGCCGGCGCCTTGCCTCTTCGAGCACGGCGCCGGGGCGGGTCGGGGTGAAGCGCATGCGGTCGGTGTTGACGGGTTCGCCCTCCCGCCGGCCGGGGCGGAGGAGGGTGACGACGGTGGGCTCGGCCAGGTCCATGTCGAGGCCGAGCCCAGGGGCCCGCTGGGAGAGGTCGAGGTAGGCCGGGTCCCGGCCCGGCGCCGAGCGGAGGGCGACGACGTCCTGGCGACGGAAGAGCACGGGGTCGAACAGCACCATCGGGTCGTGGAGGACGAGGCCGGCGGGGACGAACACCGTCCACCGCCGGGACAGGTTGTGCAGCGACTTCAGGAACAGCAGGGCGACGGGCCAGCCGAAGAGCAGCAGCAGGGCGCCGGCGATCCACTGCCGGGCGGCGAGGAGCAGGGGACCGGCGGCGATGGCGGCGGTGGTGAGGGTCCAGGCCAGCGGGAGGGGGCCCATGAGGAGGGGCCCGGGAGGGCGCAGGAGGAACCGCCGCTCGTTCGGGTAGGCCGGGCCGTTCACGCACCAGGCGCCGAAACCGGGGGCGAACGCCCAGGCGCAGGCCACGGTCGCCCAGGCCACGGCCAGGGCCGAGGGGTGGCCGGCGACGGCAGCGGCGAGGGGGGCCGCGACCGCGGCCGGGGCGACGACCCGCAACGTGGTCAGGGAGATGGGGTGGGGCACGAAGGCGGCGACCATGCCCGCGGCCCAGCCCAGCCACAGACCGGCCGAGGCCACCGTGCGCACGGGCGCGCTGGCCCCGTCGAGGGCCTCGGCGAGGGCGGGGCCGGTGGCGAACGGGAGGGCGGCCCACAGGGCGCGGACCAGCCACGGGAGGAGGCGGGAGAGGTCCCGGTTCAGACGCACGGGGCCTCGCTCATTCGCGGCTCACGCTACCGTCGCCCGCATGGACGTAGCGAGCCGCGTCGAGGAGCTGCGCAAGCTCGTCGAGCACCACACCGAGCGGTACTACGTCCTCGACGACCCCGAGATATCCGACGCCGAGTTCGACGCCCTCGTCCGCGAGCTGCGGGAGCTGGAGGAGGCCCACCCCGAGCTGCGCACGCCGGACTCGCCCACCCAGCGCGTGGGCGGCCGGGCGTCGTCCGCCTTCGCCGAGGTCCGCCACCGGGTGCCGATGATGTCGCTCGACAACGCCTTCAGCTTCGACGAGCTGGTGGCGTGGGGCAAGCGCATGGAGCGGTACATCTCCTCCGGCGACGTCGACTACGTGTGCGAGCTCAAGATCGACGGGATCGCCTGCTCGCTGCTCTACGAGAACGGCCGCTACGTCCGCGGCGCCACCCGGGGCAACGGCGTGGTGGGCGAGGACGTGACCGAGAACGTCCGCACCATCTCAGTGGTGCCCGAGCGGCTGTCGGGCGACGGCGTGCCCGAGGTGCTCGAGGTGCGGGGTGAGGTGTACATGCCGGTGTCCGCCTTCGAGGAGCTCAACCAGCGCCAGGGCGAGGCCGGGCTGCGCCTTTTCGCCAACCCCCGGAACTCGGGGGCAGGGTCGCTGCGGCAGAAGGATCCCAAGGTGACCGCCAGCCGCGACCTGCGGTTCTGGGCCTACCAGGTGGGCGAGGTCCAGGGCGGACCGCGCCTCCGGCGCCATTCCGAGACCCTCGACGTCCTGAAGGCGCTCGGGCTGCCGGTGAACCCCGAGGTCCGGACCGTCGGCAGCCTGGACGACGTCTTCGCCTACTGCGAGCACTGGCTCCGCCACCGTCACGACCTGGATTACGAGATCGACGGCGTGGTGGTCAAGGTCGACGACCTGGGCCAGCGCGAGGAGCTGGGGTCGACGTCGAAGTCGCCGCGGTGGGCCATCGCCTACAAGTTCCCGCCCGAGGAGGCCACCACCCTCCTCAAGGACATCATGGTGTCGATCGGGCGGACCGGGAAGGCCACACCTTTCGCCCAGCTGGAGCCGGTGCGGGTGAGCGGGTCGACCGTGCAGCTGGCGACCCTGCACAACGAGGACCAGGTGCGGGTCAAGGACGTGCGGCCGGGCGACACGGTGACCGTGCGCAAGGCGGGCGACGTCATCCCCGAGGTGGTGGCGCCGGTGCTGTCGAAGCGGCCGGAGGGCCTGCCGGAATGGCGGTTCCCGGACCGCTGCCCGGTGTGCGACCGCCCCCTGGTGCGGATCGAGGGCGAGAGCGACACGTTCTGCGTGAACGTGGACTGCCCGGCCCAGCGCGACGGGCGGATCATCCACTTCGCCTCCCGGGGGGCCATGGACATCGAGGGGCTGGGGGAGAAGCGGGTCCAGCAGCTGACCTCGGCCGGCCTCCTCACCGACCCCGGCGACATCTACCACCTCACCTACGAGGCCCTCATGGGGCTGGAGGGGTTCGCCGACATCTCGGCCCGCAACCTGCTCGACGCCATCGAGAAGTCCAAGTCGCGGCCGCTGCCCAACCTGCTGATCGGCCTGAGCATCCGCCACCTGGGTGGCCGGGGAGCGGAGGTGCTGGCCGACGCCTTCGGGCACCTCGACCGGATCCTGGAGGCTTCGGAGGAGGAGATGGCCGTGACCCCGGGGGTGGGATCGGTGATCGCCAAGAGCGTCCACGAGTTCTTCGCCCTGGACCGCAACCGGGTGGTGGTCGACAAGCTGCGGGCCGCGGGGGTGAACTTCCAGGGGGTGGCCCGTTCCGAGCTGCCGCCGACCCTCGCCGGCAAGGCCGTCGTCGTCACCGGGACGCTGGAGTCGATGTCGCGCGAGAAGGCGGTCGACGCGGTCAAGGCCCGGGGCGGCACGTCGCCGGGGAGCGTCTCGAAGAAGACGGCGTACCTGGTCGCAGGGGCCGAGCCGGGGGCGGCCAAGGTGACCAAGGCCGAGGAGTGCGGCGTGCCGGTGATCGACGAGGCCGCCTTCCTGCGGCTGCTGGAGACGGGGGACGTGGCCTGAGTGGAAAAACTCGAGCTCGTCGCCGTCAATGTGTCGAAGCCGAAGTACCTGGGCCAGCACCGGGGCCACGCCGTGACCAGCGGGATCGCCAAGCAGCGGGTCACCGCCGACTACCTCTCGCTCGACCGGCTCAACCTGGAGGGCGACGGCCAGGCCGACCTCGAGGTCCACGGCGGGCCCGACAAGGCGGTGTACGCCTACCCGACCGAGCACCTCCCCGTCTGGAGCGAGGAGCTGGGGGAGGAGCTGGGGCCGGGGGCGTTCGGGGAGAACCTGAGCACGGCCGGTGGCACCGAGGACGACGTCTGCATCGGCGACCGCTGGTTCTGGGGCGACGCCGTGCTCGAGGTGTGCCAGCCGCGGTCGCCGTGCTTCAAGCTGGCCATGTACCGGGGCCGGGCCGACGTCGGCAAGCGGCTGCGGGAGACGGGCCGCACCGGGTGGTACCTGCGGGTGCTGGAACCGGGGCGGGTGCCGGTCGCCGGCCCCATCTCGGTGGAGCCCCACTTCATGGGGGCGACCGTGGGCGTCGTGTGGGACGCGGCCCGCCGGGCCGGGGGCGTGCCCCTCGAGGTCATCGAGGCCCTCCTGTCCGTCGACCCCCTGGCCCGCACCTGGAAGCTGGCCCTGGCCGAGCGCCTGCCCTGACCGCCTACCCGCCGGCGGCGCGGATGCGGGCCGCCACCTCGGCCATCTCCTCCTCGTCGCGGTAGCGCTGCCGGGGCCAGAAGAAGCCCCGCAACCCGTCCTTGCGCCGGCGGGGGACGACGTGGACGTGCAGGTGGGGGACGCTCTGGCTCACCCGGTTGTTCATGGCCACGAACGTGCCGTGGGCGTCCATGCCCGCCTCCACCGCCCGGGCCAGCCGCTGGGCGGCGTCGAACAGCGGGCCGAGGAGGTCGGCGGGCAGGTCGGTGAGGGTCTCGTGGTGGTCCCGGGGCACGAGCAGGGTGTGGCCCGGGAACACCGGGCGGCTGTCGAGGAAGGCCAGGGTGGCGTCGTCGGAGGCCACGACGTGGGCGGGGACGTGGCCAGCCACGATGCTGCAGAAGACACAGCCCTCGGCTCTCACGGGGGACAGGGCGCCGTCAGTGCAGTCGGAAGCACCAGCGGAAGGCGCTGGAGTTGGCCCGGGGCTGCCCGATCCGGCGGTAGAAGACGGTGGCGCAGTGCGACCCGGCATCGAGCGTCTCGAAGTCGCTGCCCGGCTGGGGCCGCAGGGTGAGACTGTTGAGGGCGTCGACGAACTGGACGTCGTCCTCCGGGACCTCGTTGCCGTCGATGGCCAGGTACCCGGTGTACCCCGGGGCCAGGTCGGCGACGATGCTCACCTGGCGCAGCTCGAGGTTGCCCCCCACCGGGAACACCGACTCCACCGCCGGGGGGAGGTCGGGCCCGTCGTCCTGGGTCGGCCCGGAGAAGGCGAACACCAGGCCGCCGACGGCTGCGGCGGCGATGAGGGTCATGATCAGGCGGCGTAGCACCGCGCCCATTCTCCCGCGTGGCGATTGCCTGTGGTGGAGCGCGCGCGCACGGTACCCTTGCCCCCGTGGCTTCGACCCGGATCGCTGACCATCTCGGTCGCGTCCTCGGAGGCCGGTACCGCCTCCTTGCGCCGATCGGCACGGGAGCGTCCGCCCACGTCTTCCTGGCCGACGACGTGCGGCTGCGCCGACGGGTCGCGGTCAAGATCCTCCACCCGGCCCTGGCCGAGGACGAGGCCTTCCTCCGGCGCTTCCGCGCCGAGGCCCGGGCGGCGGCCGCCCTCAACCACCCGCACATCATGGCCGTGTTCGACTGGGGCGAGGAGGCCGACGGGCCGTACCTGATCTCCGAGTACCTGGGCGGGGGCAGCCTGCGAGCGCTGCTCGACCGGGGGAAGCTCCTCAGCCCGTCCCAGGCCCTCGTGGTCGGCCTCGAGGCGGCCAAGGCCCTGGCCTACGCCCACGGGCGGGGGCTGGTCCACCGCGACATCAAGCCGGCCAACCTGCTCTTCGACGAAGAGGGCCGCCTGCGCATCGCCGACTTCGGCCTGGCCCGCGCCCTGGCCGAGGCGGCCTGGACCGAGCCGGTGGGCGCGGTGCTGGGCACCGCCCGCTACGCCTCGCCCGAGGGCGTCCAAGGGGTGCCGGTCGACGGGAAGTCCGACGTGTACTCGCTGGCCGTGGTGCTGGTGGAGGCCGTCACCGGGCGGGTGCCGTTCGCGGCCGAGACCACGGTGGCCACCCTGGTCAGCCGCCTGGAACGGCCACTCGAGGCACCCCCCGAGCTCGGGCCGCTCGGCCCGGTCGTCGCCCGCGCCGGCCGTCCCGACCCCAAGGAGCGGCTCGACGCCGTGGGCTTGGCCGCCGCCCTCCAAGCCGTGGCCCGGGAGCTGCCGGCGCCCGAGCCGCTGGCCCTGGCCGGCCCGGCCACCTTGGACATGAACCACCTGGCCGCCCTGGCCGGCGACCCCACCGACCTGGGCACGATGGCGGCAGCCAGGCCCACGCCGCCGCCCACGCCGCCGGCCCCCCTGCCCCCGGCCGCCGATCCCGATCTCACCCGGGTGACCCCGAGCTTCGTCGAGCCCGACCCTGCGCCCACCGCGGTGATCGCCAAGCCCCGGCCGCCGGAGCAGGCCGAGGTCACCGCCGTCCTCACCTCGCCCAAGGCGGGAAGGCGCCGGCGCTGGCCGTGGGCCCTCCTCCTGCTCCTCGCCCTCGTCGGGGGCGGGGGGACGGGGACCTACCTGCTCGTGTCCGACCGCGTCCCCAGCTACCCCATCCCCGGCGTGGTGGGCCGGGAGAGGGCCGATGCCGAGGGGCTGCTGCGGGCGGCCACGTTCGCCGTCGTCATCGAGGAGCAGTTCATGGACAGCCCTCGGGCCGGCCTGGTCGCCGACCAGAACCCCAAGGCGGGCACCGACGCCCAGGGCGAGCCCCTCACCCTCAAGGAGGGCTCCCGGATCACCATCCTGGTGTCCAAGGGCCCGCCGCCGACCCCGGTCCCGGATCTCACCGGCCTCCCGAAGGCCGAGGCCGTGGCCGAGATCGAGAAGGTCGGCCACGCGGTCGGCAAGATCCAGGAGCCCTACGACGAGACGGTGCCCGCCGGGGTCGTCATGGACTGGACCCGCAAGGGCGAGTCACCGCCCAAGGGGGCCACCGTCGACCTGACCGTGTCGGCCGGGCCCGAGCCCCGGGTCGTCCCGACGCTCTTCGGGCTGACCTACGAGCAGGCGGTCGCCGCCCTCGAGGCGCGAGGCCTCAAGGCCGTGCGGGGCCCCGACAAGTTCGTCGACGACGACGACCAGAAGGGCAAGGTCATCCTCGCCGCCCCCAGCCAGGGCGTCAGCGTGGCCAGGGGGACGGCGGTCACCCTCACCGTCTCCAAGGGCCGCCCCGAGGTGCCCAACCTGAACGGGTCCACGGTCGAGGAGGCCACGGCCAAGCTGGCCGCCCAGGGGCTGACCCTCGGGTCGAGGTTCGGGCCCACCGGAGGCAAGGTCTTCCTCAGCACCCCGGCCGCCGGCAGCAAGGTCAGGCCCGGCAGTTCCGTAGACGTCTTCATCCTGTGACCCTGGACGGCCGAGTCGCGGTCGTCACGGGTGCCGGGCGGGGATTGGGGCGGGAGCACGCCTTGCTCCTCGCCGCCGAGGGGGCGCGGGTCGTCGTCAACGACGTCGATGCCGAGCCGGCCCAGGCCGTGGTCGACGAGATCGTCGCCGTTGGGGGCGAGGCGGCGGCGGTCGCCGGCGACGTCGCCCGCTGGGAGACCGGTCAAGCCCTGATCGCCCAGGCGGTGGCCACGTACGGTGACCTCCACGTGCTGGTGAACAACGCCGGCAACGTGGCCGACCGGTTCCTCGTCAGCATGAGCGAGGAGGAGTGGGACGAGGTGGTGCGGACACACCTGAAGGGCCACTTCGTGCCGACCCGGTGGGCGGCGGCGTGGTGGCGGGAGCAGGCCAGGGCGGGACGGGACGTCCGGGCCTCGGTGGTCTGCACGACGTCGACCTCCGGCCTCCAGGGCAACCCGGGCCAGTCGAACTACGGGGCGGCCAAGGCGGGGATCGCCGCCTTCGCCGTCATCGCCGCCGCCGAGCTGGACCGCTACGGCGTGCGGGTCAACGCCATCGCCCCCCTCGCCCGGACCCGCCTGACCGAGGCCGTGCCCGGCCTGGCCGAGGTGGTGGCGCCACCGGCGGACGTGCAGGCCTTCGACGCCTGGCACCCGGCCAACGTCTCGCCTCTCGTCGCCTGGCTGGCGGCTGCCGACTGCCCGGTCACCGGCCGGGTCTTCCTGGTCCACGGCGGCAACGTGCAGCTCTTCCGGCCCTGGTCGCTCGAAGCGGCGGTCGAGAAGGACGGCCGGTGGTCGGCGGCCGAGCTGGCCGAGGCCGTGCCCGGGCTGCTTACTCGGTGATGTCCCGGATGCGGACCTGGGCCTGGTTGACGGCGGCGGGGTCGGGTGGGGCCAGCTGCTGGAGGGCGGCGATGAGCTTGGCCATGTCGCCCTGGACCCGCACCTTGCCCTCCATGAACGCCTTCATGCCGGCGTCGAGGGTCCCGTCGACGAAGATGGCCTTGGCCGTCTCGTAGTCCAGGGTGACGGTGACGTCGGCGTTCTCCAGGTGCCCCGTCTCCATCTCCAGCGTCCCCGAGGACGTGTCGAGGTGGGCGTCGAGCCGGCCGGAGCCGAAGGGGACGTCGGTGATGACCTGGTTCATGCGGACGATAGTCGCCGGCGTTCCGGCCGCGGCCTCGGCGTCGGCCATCTCGGCCCGGATCCTGCGGGCCTCGGCGATCCACTCGTCGGACAGGAAGGGGTAGGTGGGCACCCTGCGACGCTACCGGTTGGTCGCGCCGGTAGAATTCACCCATGAACGCCATTGGCGAGCAGTGCGACGTCTGCGGGCAGAACGTCCCCGCCGACGACATGGTCAAGACCGAGTTGACCGTCGCGGGCGCCATGTGCCCCACGGCGATGACGTTCCACACCGCCTGCTACGAGAAGGCGTCGTCCATGTGGCAGCCCGACCCCGAGTCGTACTGCACGGTGGACCCGCTGTTCCCGGAGACGGCGCAGTGGACGCTTCCTGAGGAGCAGGAAGTGAAGGCCGAGAGCTGATCGTCCGCGATCGGGACGACCCGGTCTTCGGATGGCGGTACTGGCAGCTGTCGCCCCGACGGCTGCTGCGGTCGGTGACCCAGCGGGAGTTCGAGTGGCCGCCCGGTCGGGTGCTCAAGGCCGTTTGCGTCGAAGTCGGCCACCCGGCCCCGGCCGACCGGTGCAACTGCGGGCTCTACGCCAACCCCCACCTGGAAGCCCTGCGCCAGCACGGCCTGTGCCTGGCCCCCGAGGTGATCGTGCTCGGCCAGGTCGCCCTGTGGGGCAAGGTCGTGGTCGACGAGCCCAGCTACCGGGGCGAGTTCGCCTACCCGGCCCGCCTGTCGCTGGTGGTGGACAGCCTGGTCGACGGCAGCCGGCCCGAGGCGCTGGTGGAGGGCCTGGGCGCCTACCGGGTGCCCGTGCACACCACCACCCTGGACGAGGCGGTGGCCGGGATGTCGGCGGAGATGCTGAAGTTCCAGGCCATGTCCCGCCGCACCAGCCAGGCTTGACCGCCCGCCCGGGCGCCCTCCTCCTCCACGGCCTCACCGGCTCCATCGAGTCGGTGGCCGGGCTGAAGGCCGCACTCGAGGCCGCGGGGTTCGAGACGGAGGCGCCCATGCTGCCCGGGCACGGGACGTCGCCGGAGGATCTGGCCGGGTGCGGGTGGGACGACTGGGTGGCGGCCGCCGAGGAGGCGTACCGGCGCCTGGCCCGGCCGGCCGTGACTGTCGGGCTCTCGATGGGCGGCGCCCTGGCCGCCGGCGTCGCCGCCAGCCATCCCGAGGTGGCGGGCCTGGCCGTGGTCAACCCCCTGGTCGACCCGCCGGCGCCCTCCTTCCAGGATCTGATGGAGCAGCTGCTGGCCGCCGGCGAGCGGTTCCTGCCCGGGGTCGGGGGCGACATCGCCGACCCCGACGCCAAGGAGGCGGCCTACGACCGCATGCCCGTCGCCGCCCTCCTCTCGATGAGCCGGGGCCTGGTGACGCTGCTTCCCCGGCTGGGCGCGGTCCGGTGCCCGGTGCTCATCCTCACCAGCCGCGAGGACAACGTGGTGCCGACCGTGTCCAGCGACGTGCTGGCCGGGGCGGTCTCGGGGCCGGTCGAGCGGGTGTGGCTGGAGAACAGCCGGCACGTGGCCACCCTCGACGTCGACCGCGAGGAGCTGGAACGCGGGGTGGTCGAATTCGCCTCGCGGGTTGCCGGGGGCTGAGCCCTACCATGCGTCCATGGCCGGCATCTCCCGTGACGACGTGGTCCACGTCGCCCGCCTCGCCCGTCTCGACCTGACCGACGAGGAGCTCGACCGCTTCACCGGCCAGCTGGCCGCCGTGCTGGAGCACGCGGCCGACGTGGCCGCGCTCGACACCGCCGGCGTCCCCCCGACCGCCCACCCCCTGCCCCTGGCCAACGTCCTGCGCGACGACGTGCCCGGCGCCAGCCTGGACCGCGACGAGGTGCTGTCCCAGGCGCCGGCCGTGGAGGACGGCCGGTTCCGGGTCCCCCGCATCCTGGGCGAGGCGCCGTGACGGGCGGGCGCCGAGAGGGGCGGGCGGTGACCGCGGTCGAGATCGCCGCGGACGTGCGGGGGGGCCGCCGGTCGGCCCGTGAGGTGCTCGACGAGCACCTGGCCGCCATCTCGGCCCGGGAGGAGGAGCTGCACGCCTTCAACCTGGTGCTGGCCGGGGAGGCCCGGGCCGCGGCCGGCGAGGTCGACCGGCGGGTGGCGGCGGGGGAGGACCCGGGGCCGCTGGCCGGGGTGCCGGTCGCCCTCAAGGACAACCTCTGCACCCGGGGCGTCCCCACCACCTGCTCGTCCCGCATCCTCGACGGGTGGCGCCCCCCCTACGACGCCACCGTGGTGACGCGCCTCCGGCAGGCCGGCGCGGTGATCGTGGGCAAGACGAACATGGACGAGTTCGCCATGGGGTCGTCGACGGAGAACTCGGCGTTCGGCCCCACCCACAACCCCCACGACGTCACCCGGGTGCCGGGAGGGTCCAGCGGGGGGAGCGCGGCGGCGGTGGCCGCCGGCTTCGTGCCCCTCGCCCTGGGCTCGGACACGGGCGGGTCGATCCGCCAGCCGGCGGCCCTGTGCGGCGTGGTCGGGGTCAAGCCCACGTACGGCCTCGTCTCCCGCTACGGGCTGGTGGCCTTCGCCTCGTCGCTGGACCAGGTCGGCCCACTGGCGTCCACGGTGGCCGACGCCGCCCTGGCGCTCGAAGCGCTGGCCGGCCACGACCGGGCCGACTCCACGTCGATCCCCCAGCTCGCTCCCGCCCTGACGGCCGTGCTCGAGGAGGGGGTGGACGGGCTGCGGGTGGGGCTGATCAGGGAGCTGCTCGACGGCGTCGACCCCGACGTCGGGGCCCGCGTGTCAGCGGCGGCGGCCGGCCTCGAGGCCGCCGGGGCGAAAGTCGACGAGGTGAGCCTCCCGTCGGCCGGCCTCGGGCTTTCGGCCTACTACCTGATCGCCACCGCCGAGGCGTCGAGCAACCTGGCCCGCTTCGACGGCGTGCGGTACGGGCTCCGGGTCGAGGGCGACGACGTGACCGCCATGTACGGGCGGACCCGCGCCGCCGGCTTCGGCGCCGAGGTCAAGCGCCGGATCATGCTGGGGACCTACGCCCTCTCCGCCGGCTACTACGACGCCTACTACGGCCAGGCCCAGCGGGTGCGGACGCTGATGATCCGGGACTTCGAGGCGGCCTACGAGGCCTACGACCTCCTGCTCGCCCCCACCACGCCGACCACGGCCTTCGCCCTGGGCGCCAAGGCCGGCGACCCCCTGGCCATGTACCTGTCGGACGTGTGCACCATCCCCTCGAACATGGCCGGGCACCCGGCGGTGTCGGTGCCGTACGGCGTGGGCGAGGACGGTCTGCCGGTCGGCGTGCAGCTGCTGGCCCCTGCGCTCGGCGAGCCGACCCTGTTCCGCGCCGCGGCGGCGCTCGAGAGGAGCCGGGCATGACCGCCGGCTGGGAGATGGTCGTCGGCCTCGAGGTCCACACCGAGCTGGCCACGGCCACCAAGCTGTTCTGCTCGTGCCGAAACGCCTTCGGCGACGAGCCGAACACCAACATCTGCGCCGTGTGCCTCGGCCTGCCCGGCTCGCTGCCGGTGCTGAACCGTCAGGCCGTGGAGCTGGCCATGCGGGTCGGCCTGGCCCTTCACTGCCGGGTCGAGCCGTCGATCTTCCACCGGAAGAACTACTTCTATCCGGACATGCCCAAGGACTACCAGATCAGCCAGTACGACCAGCCCGTCAACGTGGGCGGCTGGCTGGAGCTCCCGGACGGCTCCCGCGTCGGCATCACCCGGGCCCACATGGAAGAGGACACGGGCAAGACCACCCACGTCGGCGGGGGAGGCGGGCGCATCCACGGCGCCGACCACTCCCTGGTCGACTACAACCGGGCCGGCGTCCCCCTGGTCGAGATCGTGAGCGAGCCCGACATCCGCTCCGCCGACCAGGCCAAGGCCTACGTCAACGAGCTGCGGGCCATCCTCGTGGCCATCGGGGCGTCGGACGCCCGCATGGAGGAGGGGTCGCTGCGGGTCGACGCCAACGTGTCGGTACGCCGGGCCGGCGCCACCGCCTACGGCACCCGGGCCGAGATCAAGAACCTGAACTCGGTACGGTCCCTCGGCCGGGCCCTGGAGTACGAGCTCCGGCGTCAGGTGGACCGGCTCGAGGCCGGGGAGGAGGTCGTCCAGGAGACGCGGCACTGGAACGAGGACGAGGGCCGGACCTCCTCCATGCGCTCCAAGGAGGAGGCCTACGACTACCGGTACTTCCCCGAGCCCGACCTCGTCCCCCTGGCCCCGTCCGAGGAGTGGCAGGGCGAGGTGCGCTCGGGGCTCCCGGCGCTGCCCGCCGAGCGCCGGGCGACCCTGGCGCGGGCCGCGGGAGTGGCGGCCAGCGAGCCGGCGGTGGGGATCGCCGTGGCCCAGGGCCTCGACGGGCTCGTCGCCGCGGCCGTCGAGGCCGGGGCCGACAGCCGCCTGGCCCTCAACCGGGCGGCCAACGAGCTGGCCAACCGGTCGGCGCCCGACGTGGCCGCCTTCACCAAGCTGCTGCACATGGAGGGCCACGGTCGGCTGACCGCCACCCAGGCCAAGGCGGTCCTGGCCGAGGTGGTCACCTCCGGCGGCGACCCGGAGGACATCGCCAAGGCCAAGGGCTTCGAGGCTCTGGGGGACGACGTGGTCGCCGCCGCCGTGGACCAGGCCATCGCCGCCCATCCGGGCGAGTGGGAGCGCTACGCCGGTGGAGAGACGAAGCTGGCCGGGTTCTTCGTCGGGAAGGTGATGGCCGCCACCCGGGGCAAGGCCGACGGCAGGGCGGTGACGGCCCTCCTGCAGGAGCGTCTAGCTTCCGGCCCATGAGTGTCGTGAAGATAAACGCCATCACTGTCCCGGCCGACCGGGCCGACGTGATGGCCCAGCGGTTCGCGGCCCGGGCCGGCGAGGTGGGCAAGGCCGACGGGTTCGAGGAGTTCCAGCTCCTCCGCCCCGACGACGGCCGCACGACCTGGCTGGTCTACACCCGGTGGCGGGACGAGGAGGCGTTCGAGGCGTGGCGGACGTCGCAAGCGTTCGGTCAGGGACATGGCCAGCACAGCCGTGCTCAGGGGGGCCCGGAGGGCCACGAAGGGCCGGTTGCCACGGGCAGCGAGCTGTGGTCGTACCGGGTGGAGCAGCGCGAACAAGCGCGCTGAGCGCGGTCGCCACCCGCGATGGTGGCATTGCGACGCCACCGTCGGTTAGTCTGCCGCCGTCCGTTCCCATTGGGGACCGCTCGCCCTGGGGGGCCTGCGTAGGCGGGACACACATATGTGGTTACGCAAGTTGAGCCAAGGAGACACCCGATGAGAAGTCGGATGCAGAAGATCAGGGTCGCCCTGCTGGCGGCAGCGACCCTCGGGGCGGCCACGCTGTTCTACAGCGCGTCCCCGGCGACCGCAGACGTCACGGCCGTCGCCGGTAGCGCGACCGCGGCGTCCATCGCCGGGACACCCCTCGCACCTACCGTGGCTGGACAGGCCACCGAGGCGACCGGCGGGTACGGGCCCATCGGGTCCGGCGTCGGCCTTCTCCCCTCCGGCACCGCCTGCCCGGGGACGGGCGCCGGGGGCACCGTTCCCCTGCCGGTGAACGCCCTGTTGGCCGTCGGGCTGCTCGAGGCGTGCACACGGGGCGGCAACGTCACCGGTGAGAACCACCTCGGGTTCGCCGAGAGCGGGGCGAGGGTGCTCGATGTGATACTCGGCACCACGAACCTGGGCGTGATCACCTCCACCTGCCGGGCGGACGGCAACGGAGCGGTCGGCACCACCACCATCGTGGGCAGCAGCAGCCTGCCGACGAACCCGGCGCCCAACACCGTGGTCCCGCTCACGGTGACGCCGGTGGGCGGGATCCCGACCGTGCTGTCCCTGACCCTCAACGAGCAGATCGTCAACAACACGCCCGGCACGGCCACCATCACGGTGAACGCCGTCCACCTGAACCTCCTGGGCATCGACGTGATCCTGGCCCAGTCCACGTGCAGCGCCACGGGCCCGAACGTGAACGTGACGACCACCACCACCCAGGCCACGACCACGACGACGACTGGCGCGACCACCACCACGACGGTCGGCGGGACCACCACCACGACGGTCGGCGGGACCACCACGACCACCAGGGCCCCCGGCGCAGGGGCCGGCAACGTGAACATCTGCAACGCCGGCAGCGGCGGAGACGGTGGCAGTGGCCTCGGCGTCGGCGGCGCGGGCGTCGGCATCGGTGGTACCGGCACCGGCGGGGCGGGCACCGGCACCGGTGGCGGCGGTGGGGCGGGCGGCGACGCCTGCAACAACGCCGGCGCCGGCGGCGTCTTCTTCCCCGGCGGCGGCAACATCTTCAACGGCGTCGGCAACATCGACATCTGCAACGCCGGCAACGGCGGCTCGGGTGGTAGCGGCGCCGGCATCGGCGGCGACGCCCTGGGCATCGGCGGCACGGGCACGGGCGGTGCCGGTACGGGCACGGGCGGTGGTGGCGGGGCGGGCGGCAACGCCTGCAACATCACCGTGGTCGGCGCGACGACGAGCAGCACCACGACCCCGCCGGGCGGCAGCACGACGACGACCACGTCCGGCAGCGGCGGCGGTGGCGGCGGTGGTGGTGCCGGCGGCGGCGGCGGTGCCGGCGGCGGTGGTGGCGCCGGTGGCGCCGGCGGTGGCGGCGGTGCGGGTGGCGCCGGCGGTGCGGGTGGCGCGGGC
>DATAAD010000009.1:0-10354 GCA_036260295.1 Acidimicrobiales bacterium
TTGGCGAACTTGGGGCAGCGGGTCCGGAAGCGGCAGCCGCTGGGCGGGTCGACGGGGCTGGGGACGTCGCCGGACACGAGGATCCGCTGCCGGGCCCGCTCTCGGTTGGGGTCGGGCACCGGGACGGCCGAGATCAGGGCCTGGGTGTACGGGTGGGACGCCCGCTCGAACAGGTCGTCGGTGCGGGCCGTCTCCACGATGGCGCCCAGGTACATGACCGCCACCCGGGTGGCGATGTGGCGCACCACGCTGAGGTCGTGGGCGATGAACAGGTAGGTCAGGTTCAGCTGGGCCTGCAGGTCCTCCAGCAGGTTCAGCACCTGGGCCCGGATGGACACGTCGAGGGCCGAGACCGGCTCGTCGCACACCACCAGCTTGGGGTTGAGGGCCAGGGCCCGGGCGATGCCGACCCGCTGGCGCTGGCCGCCGGAGAACTCGTGGGGGTACCGGGCGGCGTGCTCGGGCAGCAGGCCGACCGTCTCCAGGAGCTCGTCGACCTTCCCGTCCTCTTCCAGGCCGTGGATGGTGAACGGCTCCCGGAGGATGCCCCGCACCGTCATCCGGGGGTTGAGGCTGGCGAACGGGTCCTGGAAGATCATCTGCATCTCCCGGCGCAGGGCCCGCAGCCGGCGGGCCTTGGCCGCGGTGATGTCCTCGCCCTCGAACTTCACCGAGCCCGACGTGGGCTCGATCAGCCGGAGGACGCAGCGAGCGGTGGTCGACTTCCCGCAGCCCGACTCGCCGACCAGGGCGAACGTCTCCCCGGTCTCCAGCGAGAAGGAGATGCCGTCCACCGCCTTCACCGCCCCGATGCTGTGCTTGAACACGATCCCGGTCTTGATGGGGTAGTGCTTGACCAGGCCTGATACCTCGACCAGAGGCCGGACCTCGACCAGCGCGCTCATGGCGAACTGGTGGCCGAAATGGTCGCCCGGGCAGCCAGATCCGTCACCGGTTCGCTCACGAGGCGGCCGGGGACTGTTGCCGCGCCACCTGGTCGCTGTGGTGGCAGGCGGCCCGGTGGTCGGGGCCGTCCTTGGGCTCGAGGGGCGGCATCTCCCGGCGACAGACGTCGGTGGCGAACGGGCAGCGGGGGTGGAACGGGCACCCGGGCGGCACCCGGATGAGGCTGGGCGGCTGGCCGACGATGGGCCTGAGGCGGTCGGTGCGGCGCTGGTCGAGGCGGGCCAGGCTGTTGAGCAGGCCCAGGGTGTAGGGGTGCCGGGGGCGGTAGTAGACGTCGTCGATCGTCCCCACCTCCACCGCCTTGCCCGCGTACATCACCAGCACCCGGTCGGCGTGGCCGGCGACCAGGCCGAGGTCGTGGGTGATGAGGACGATGGCCGTCCCCCGGCTCTCCTGGAGGCGGCACAGGAGGTCCATGATCTGGGCCTGCACGGTCACGTCGAGGGCGGTCGTCGGCTCGTCGGCCAGCAGGACCAGGGGGTCGAGGGCCAGGGCCATGGCGATCATGGCCCGCTGCCGCATGCCCCCCGAGAACTGGTGGGGGTACTCCCGGGCCCGCTCCCTGGGGTTGGGGATCCCGACCTCGCCCAGCAGCTCCACCGCCCGCCGGCGGGCGACCACCCGCCCGACCTTCTCGTGGGCCTGGATGACCTCGGCGATCTGGTGGCCGACCCGGAACACGGGGTTGAGGGCGGTCAGGGGGTCCTGGAAGATCATCGAGATCTCCCTGCCCCTGATGTCCCGCCGCTCCTTCTCGTCGGCCGCGATCAGGTCCCGGCCCTTGAACAGGATCCGCCCCGACTCGTAGCGCCCGGGGGGGACGGGTACCAGGCCCATCACGGCCAGGGCCGAGACCGACTTCCCCGACCCAGACTCGCCCACGATGCCCAGCGTCTCGCCCGGGCCCACCGCCCAGCTGACGCCGTCGACCGCCTTCACCACACCCGCGTCGGTGTGGAAGTGGACCTTGAGGTCCTCGACCGAGAGCAGCGGCTCACTCACCGCAGGCGGGGATCCAGCGCGTCCCGCAGACCGTCGCCCACGAAGATGAAGCCGAGGACGGTGAAGACCACGGCCATGCTCGGGAAGAACCACAGGTAGTCCTTGAACCCGAAGAACTTCTGGCCCGAGGAGATCATGTTCCCCCAGTCGGGCACGTCGGGGGGGACGCCCACGCCCAGGTAGCTCAACGAGGCCTCGGCCACGATGGCGGTGGCCACGCTGACCATGGCGTAGACCAGGACGGGCGCCATGCTGTTGGGCAGGACGTGGCGGGTCACGATCCGCCACTTGCTCGCCCCCAGGGAGCGGGCCGCCTCCACGTACTCGCTCTCCCGGATCGACAGGATCGAGCTGCGCAGGAGGCGGGCAACCGTCGCCCAGCTGAACAGGCCGAGGGCGACGATCACGGGCGTGATGCCCCGACCGACGACGAGGATGATGACGACGGCTCCGATGATGAGCGGGAAGGCGAAGAAGACGTCGGCCATCCGCATGATCAGGGCGTCCCACGCCTTCCCCAGGTAGCCCGAGACCGACCCGAGCACCACGCCGATGACCAGGGCCAGGAGGATGGAGGCCAGGCCCACCGTCACCGCGATGCGGCTGCCGTAGACGACCCGGCTGAACACGTCGCGGCCCAGCTCGTCGGTACCGAACCAGTGCTGGCCCGAGGGGGTCTGGAGGGTGTTCTCCAGGTTCTGGGCCTTGGGCGGATGGGTGGCGATCAGGGGGGCGAAGGCGGCGGTGAGGAAGACGATCGCCACCATGACCAGGCCGACGAGAGCCAGCTTGTTGCGCAGAAAGCGCCGGCGGACGTCGCCGAACTGGGTCTGGCGGGTGATGCCCCCGTACGCCGCGGCCTGGGTCTCGGCGCCTCCGAAGCCGCCGGCGCCGGCCTCGAGCGTGATCTCGCCGACCGGTGCCGGGTCGGCGGTGGTGACGTCGGGTTCCGGGGTGGTGGCCTGGTCCGTCATTCGAGGCGGATCCGGGGGTCGAGGAAGGCGTAGGCGATGTCGACGGCCAGGTTCACCAGGACGAACACCCCCACGCCGTAGGTGACGACGCCCAGCACGATGGGGTTGTCCTGGGACTGGATGGCCCCCACCAGGGCCAGACCGATCCCGTTCCAGTTGAAGACCGTCTCGGTGATGAGCGCCCCGCCCAGCAGGGTCCCGAAGGAGATGCCGAGGAAGGTGAGGACCGGGATGACCGAGTTGCGCAGGGCGTGCTTGAGGATCACCACCCGCTTCGACAGGCCCTTGGCGTAGGCCGTCCGGATGTAGTCGGCCCGCAGCACCTCGGACATCGTCCCCCGCATGAGCCGGCTGACCAGGGCGGTGTCGACGGCGGCGAGGGTGAGGGCGGGCAGGATGATCGACCTCCCGCCCGCGGCCTGGCCCTGCAACGGCAGCCATCCCAGGTTGAGGGCGAAGACGTTCTGCAGGGCCAGCCCTATGACGAAGGTGGGCACGCCGATGGCGATGGTCGTGGACAACGTGACGAGCACGTCGAGGAACGAATACCGGAAGACGGCGGCGATGATGCCGGCGAGGATGCCGATGGCGACCTGGAGGGCGATGGCGGCCACCGCCAGGCGGGCGGTGTTCCCCAGCTTCTCCTTGAGGATGGTGTTCACCGACCGCCGGTAGACGTACGACTCGCCCAGGTCGCCCTGGGCGAGCCGGCCGACGTAGCTGACGTACTGCTGGGGGAGGGGCTTGTCCAGGCCGTACCGGCGCTCCAGGGCGGCCCGGGTGGCCGGGTCGAGCTGGCGGCCTTCCCCCTGCGAGGTGGCGATGGGGTCGCCCGGCACCACGAACAGGCAGACGAACAGGATGACGCTGGCGCCGAAGAGCACCAGCACCATCTGCAGGAGGCGCCGGACGACGAACTTGCCCACGTGGCGGTTACGACTTCTGGCTCACCGTCTCCAGGGTGGGCCGCTCGAAGAAGTCGAGCCCGAGGCCGGTCCACTTGCTGGAGTCGAAGACCCGGTAGGCCGTCCGGTAGAAGGTGGGCGAGAGGGCCAGGTCGCGGCCGATGGCGATGCGCTCGATCTCCTTGATGATGCGCTCGCGCTCGGCGTCGCTCTTCTGGCTCTTCGACTGCGCCAGCAGCCGGTCGACCTCGGGGTTGGAGTACTTGCCGTCGTTGTCCTCGCTGGTGCTGCCCAGCAGCGGGGTCACGAACCCGTCGGGCGAGGGGTAGTCGGTCGACCACGCGGCCCGGGCGATGTCGAAGTCGCCCCGGTCACGCTTCTGCAGGTGCTCGGCGAACGGCACACCGTCCAGCTCGACCACCAGCCCCAGGTTCCGCTCCAGCTGGTCCTTCCAGGCCTGCACGAGCGGCTCGTGGCCACCGTCGTTGTTGTAGGCCAGCTTGATGCGGGTGCCCGGGGTGAGGCCGCTACGCGTGGCCAGGTCCTTGGCCCGGTTCACGTCGTGCTTGCACCAGTCACCGCACACCCCCGGCTGGTGGAAGTTCCCGAACGGTGGGGTGATGAAGGCCGTGGCCGGCGTGAAGGAGCCCTGGAAGACGCCGCGGTTGATGGCCTCGCGGTCGATGGCCATCGACATGGCCTTGCGGGCGTCCGGGTTGTTGAACGGGGCCCTTGCGTTGTTGGTCAGGATGTAGTTGATGGCGGGCTGCTCGCTCTTGATCCAGCTGCCCTGGGGCTGGTAGGTGCTCTGGGCCTGCTGGGTGAGGGTGGGCGGGATACGGGCGAAGTCGACCTCGCCCGCCTGGAAGGCCCGGTACTCGGCTTCGAGCCGCCCCTGGGCCGGGAAGATGACGAACTCGATGGCGTCGATGTTGGGCTTGGTGCCGAAGTAGCCGTCGTTGCGGACCAGGGAGATCCGCTGGTTGTGCTCCCACTTGGTGCCCGGCCTGAGCATGAACGGGCCGTTGCCGATGGGCGCCTCGTTGAAGGTCGTGTTGTTGGCCGCCCCCGCGACCGAGGGCACAGGGCTGGCGACCGGGTGCACCGTCTGCTTGTCGAACTCGCAGTCGCTCCGACCCAGCCTGACGACGAGGGTGTAGGGGTCGGGCGCCGACAGCCCCGAGAAGGTCTGGGTCTGGGGCGGGTTGGCGTGGAGCTCGGCGTAGCCCTGGACGTCCTGCAGGTGGTAGGCGACCTGCGACGCCGACGTGCCGACGGCGGCGCGGGTCCAGCCCCGGATGAACGCGCTCGCGTCGACGTCCTCGCCGTTGGTGAACTTCGAGCCCCGGCGCAGGTTGAAGGTCCACTCGGTGCAGTCGTTGTTCGACGCCCAACGCTCGGCCACGCCGGGCCGCATCCTCAGCTCGGGGTTGCCGTCGTAGGTCACGAGCCCGGTGAACAGGCGAACGGTGACGTTGCTGCCCTCGGACTCCCGGGCGTTGTAGGGGTCGATGGCCGAGGGTTCACCGATGGGAACCCGGAATGTCCCGCCTTGGCGGCCGCCGCCGCCGGTCTGTCCGCCGGGCTGTGCCGTCCCTCCGCCGTCGTCGTCCGACCCGCCGCAGGCGGCGGCCACCAGTGCCAGGCACGCGGCCGCGGCAGCGAATCGGGCTTTGCCCCCGAACCTTCGCACGCTTGGAACCTCCTCGTTCCGACAGTCCTGTGGACAGGGAACACGGGGTTCCCAGCCCGGCTCAGGACGCGGCGACCGCTATGGAGGCCCCGTCCGGAACCCACTGCAACTGTAACCCCGCGCGTGGTTGTTCTATCGCGGTGGGTGAAGATTTCTGGCCGGCTACTCGGGAAGCGCCTGGGGTGCCCGGTGCTCGCCAAAGCGTTGCGCGGGCGCCTTGCCCGAGTACTGGGTGTCGTAGCTCCAGTCGGGCTGCTTCTGACGGTGGCGCTCGTCCCAGATGGCGTGGTCCTCAGCGATGTCGACCAGCTCGGCGACCAGCTCGGGCTCCACGCCCGGGGCGGTGCCGGCGAGGTGGGCCTGGACCTCGTCGGGGAAGCGCTCGAGGAGGCTGGCCAGGACGTTCTGGTGCTGGGTGGCCAGGTAGCACCGGGCGCCGTCGGCCACCGTCTCCACCCGCTTCTGGATGGTGGCCAGGTCGTGGTCGCCGGCGTCGGAGCGGCAGACCTTGTCCATGAGCTCGGCCAGCTGGAGGCCGTCCTGCTTGCACGGGGTGCACTGCCCGCACGACTCGACGGCCAGGAAGCGGGAGACGCCCGCCCCCACCGCGGCCAGGTCCACGCTGTCGTCGAGCACGATGAAGCCGGCCGAGCCGAGGCCGCTGCCGATGGCGGCCAGGCCCTCGTAGCTCACGGGCGTGTCGAGGAGCGTCCCGGGGATGAAGCCCTGGGCCACGCCGGGCAGCACGGCTTTGACCTGCCGTCCCGCGGCCACCCCGCCGCCGACGGCCTCGATGACCTCGCGCAGCGGCGTACCCATCTGGACCTCGCCCACCCCGTGGCGCACCGTGCTCCCGGTGACGGTGCAGACGATCGTGCCCGGCGACTCGTCGGTGCCCTGGGTGCGGAACCAGTCCGCGCCCCGGGCGACGATGCGGGGGATGTTCGCCAGCGTCTCCACGTTGTCGACGAGGGTGGGAGGGGCGACCTGGTCCCCGCTCTCGCCGGCCATGACCACCGGGGCCGAGAGCCCGCTGCCCGACGCCTCGTTGTCCACGCTCTGGACGACCTCGGTGACCCCGCGGCGGAAGGGCGGGGCCAGCCGGGGGAAGGGGTACCGGCCGTCGATGGTCTCGAGCAGGGCCGTCTCCTCGCCGTAGAGGTACTCGTTCGGCCCCTCGAAGACGTCGAGCTCCAGGCCCTCGGCCCACCCGGCCGCCCCGACCTCGTCGAGCACGGCCCGGACCCGCGCCACCTCCTCGCCGAAGGACGCTTTGAGCCCGAAGATGATGCTGGCCGCGGCCACCGCCCGGGCCGCGATGATCGCCCCCTCGACTACCTGGTACGGGTTGTTGCGCAGGATGGTCCGGTCCTTGAACGTCCCGGGCTCCCCCTCGGCCCCGTTGACCACGACCGTCGTGGGGAGCAGCTCGGACCGGCTCTCGTAGACCGTCCGCCACTTCGTTCCCGTGGGGAAGCCGGCGCCGCCCCGGCCCCGCAGGCCCGACGCCTCCACCTCGGCGATCAGGGCCGCGGGCTCGACCTTCCGGGCCGCCTCGAGCCCCTCCCCGCCGCCCTTGGCCACGTACTCGTCCAGGCTGGTGATGGGGTGCGGGTACAGCACTCGGTGCACGATGGTCATGTGCCGCAGTCTTGCCGTTTTCGCCCCCCGCGTTGAATCGCCGGTGCCCGTCGTGCCGCCGGGCCTGACCGGCCGGGCGGGTCGTGTGCCGACTGCCTCACGTCCCTGGTCGACGACCTCGAGGCCACGGTCCGGTGCCCGCGCTGCCGGCGGGACTGGCCGGTGGCACCGTCGCCGACACAGACGGCACCGGCCGGGCGATGTCCCGGGCCGCGGCCTTGACCCTCTCGAGCGAGCGGATGATCGGCAACGCCTCGACGAGGACGAGGGGCAGGGCGAGGGCCAGCAGGGCGTTCCCCACCTACCAGAGGATCACTTGACCGCCGCCAGCGGGGCCTGGACCACGTCGGTCCGCAGGGGGTGCAGGATGGCCAGGATCTTGGCCGTGGTGACGGCCGGTACGCCGGCGTCGGCGAGCACCGCGCCCAGGTGGTCGAGCACCTTGTCGAACGCCTCGTGGGTGATGGCGAGCCCGGCGTGGGCCGGGTGCATCATCCGGCCGTGGTACTCCTCCGAGGTGCCGCCGAGGGCGACGGTGACCAGGGAGCGCTGGTGGGCCTTGAGCCGGCTCACGTCCCGGCCCTCGAAGTAGCTGAGCAGGTCCGGGTCGGCGAGGAGGCGCCGGTAGAACGCCTCGACCACGGCATCGACCGCGGGTGCGCCCCCGATGTCGTCGTAGATCGTGCTCTTCATCGGTTCTCCTTCCTCAGGAACACACCAGGGCGTCGTTCGCCATCACCGCCCCTCCCCGGCCAGGGCGTCGAGGTGGACGTCGGCCTGGACGATGTCGAGCAATGGCCGGGTGGCGACACCCGTGGCCGTAAGGTGGTCGAGGATCGAGGCTGCGTGGCGCTCGATCCGGTTCACGAGGGTGATGACGGTGACGACCAAGGCAGCGAGCACGGCGATGAGCACCGAGGCGACAGCGAGCCCGGCCCACCAGCCCCGCGTGCGAAACCGACGAGAGGAACCATGGCGCCAGTGAACCGGGCCCCGGTTTCGGCCGGGTTTCGGCCCGGGAAACGTTTCGACAGTTGACGCGACAGGCCGACGGACGAAACGCCCTGGAAACCCGTCGCTGGGACGATGGCGCGGTGGGCGACTTCATGGACGACTACCCGGTGGGCCGGGCCTGGGACGAGATGTTCGAGGCGGCCGGGCGTCCCCGCGCCGCCTACCGGGCCCTCCACCAGGTGCTCCAGTCCCTGTCGGCCGACGACTTCGCCTCCCGCTGCGCGGCCCGGGACCACGCCTTCCGCGACCAGGGGATCACCTTCTCCCACTCGGGGGAGGAGCGCCCCTTCCCGCTCGACCTCGTCCCCCGGATCCTGTCGGCCGACGAGTGGCCCACGATCGAAGCGGGCGTCGACCAGCGGGTGCGGGCCCTCGAGGCCTTCCTGGCCGACGTGTACGGGCTGGCCCGCATCCTCGACGACTGCGTGGTCCCTCGCCGCCTGGTCACCAGCTGCAGCCACTTCCACCGCGAGGCGGCGGGCATCGAGCCCCCGAACGGCGTCCGGGTGGCGGTGGCCGGCATCGACCTCGTCCGGGGGGCCGACGGCGAGTTCCGGGTCCTGGAGGACAACCTGCGCACGCCCTCGGGGATCTCCTACGTCATCGAGAACCGTCGCACCATGGCCCGGGTGTTCCCCGAGCTGTTCGCCAGCCACCGGGTCCGGCCCGTGGACAGCTACCCCGCCCGCCTGCTGGAGGCCCTGCGGGCCGCCACGCCGGCGGGTGTGCCCGACCCCACCGTCGTCGTCCTCACCCCCGGCATCTACAACTCGGCCTACTTCGAGCACGCCTTCCTGGCCCGCCAGATGGGCGTCGAGCTGGTGGAGGGCCGCGACCTCGTCTGCCGGGGCAACACCGTCTACATGCGCAGCACCGACGGGGAGCAGCGGGTCGACGTGGTGTACCGGCGGGTCGACGACGAGTACCTCGATCCCCTGCAGTTCCGGGCCGACTCCGTGGTCGGCTGCCCGGGGATCGTCAACGCCGCCCGGGCCGGCAACGTGACCATCGCCAACGCGGTGGGCAACGGCGTGGCCGACGACAAGCTGCTGTACACCTACGTCCCCGACATCATCCGGTACTACCTGGACGAGGACCCGATCCTGGCCAACGTGGACACCTACCGCCTGGAGGAGCCGGACCAGCTCGAGGCCGCCCTCGACCGGCTGCCCGAGCTGGTGCTCAAGCCGGTGGCGGGGTCGGGCGGGTACGGCCTGGTGATCGGGCCGGCGGCCAAGCCGGAGGAGCTGGAGCGCATGCGCGGCGTGCTGCTGGCCGACCCCCGGGGGTGGATCGCCCAGGAGGTCGTGCAGCTGTCGACCTCTCCCACCCAGATCGGCGACCGCCTCCTTCCCCGCCACGTCGACCTGCGCCCGTTCGCGGTGAACGACGGGGAGCGGGTGTGGGTCGTGCCCGGGGGGCTGACCCGGGTGGCCCTGCCCGAGGGCAGCCTGGTCGTGAACTCCAGCCAGGGGGGAGGGTCGAAGGACACCTGGGTGCTGGCCGACCCGCACGCCTCCCGCCCGTTGCGGCCGTCGAGGCCGGCCATGCCCAGGGCGGTCGCCCCCGCGGTGGCCAGCGCGCCCCTCGATCCGGGGCCGGCGGTGGCCCAGGCCGCCCAGCAGCAGCAGGCCGGGGGGCCGTCGTCGTGCTGAGCCGCATCGCGGAGTCCCTGTACTGGGTGGGGCGCTACGTCGAGCGGGCCGAGGACACGTCGCGCATCCTCGACGTCCACGTCCACCGCAGCCTCGAGGACCCGTCGGTCGAGATCGACGCCGCCTGCCGCAGCCTGCTGGCGGTGATGGGGGTCGCCGCCCCTGTCGACCAGCTCGACACCGACGCCATGCTCGACATCCTGGCCTTCGACAGCGGGAGCACGACGTCGATCGCCGGCACCCTGTTCGCGGCCCGGGAGAATGCTCGCAGCGCCCGCGACTCCATCTCCTCGGAGATGTGGGAGTGCCTGAACGCCACCTACAACGCCCTGCCCGGGACCGTGGCCCGGGTGCGGGGCGGGTCCCCCCACGCCTTCTTCTCCTACGTGAAGGAGCGGGCGGCCATCCTGGCCGGGCTGGCGGACTCCACCATGAGCCGCGACGACGGGTGGCGGTTCCTCGTCCTCGGCCGCAGCTTGGAGCGGGTCGACATGGTCACCCGCC
>DATAAD010000010.1:0-3984 GCA_036260295.1 Acidimicrobiales bacterium
GTCGTCGGTGACCTCGAGGTCGTACTGGAACCCGTCCGGCATGCCGGCCCGCGGCGCCCCCGGGGGGAACGGCGTGTCGAAGTCGACCTCGTCCAGGGCGCTCCTCACCTGCTCGGCGGTCGCCGGAGGAAGCTCGTCGAGGTCGACCGCGGCCACCATGGAGATCCCGGCCAGCCCTCCGCTGCGGGTGAGCTTCACGCGCGTGCCCACCCTAAATGCGGACCTTCACCTTGTCCCAGCCGGCCTTGACGGCGTCGACCTCGTCCGACGGGTCGCCGAAGCGGATCCCGGCCTGGCGGGCGGTGGCCCGGGCGAAGGCCTTGAAACCGCTGGTCGGCTTGATCTTCTCGTCACGCAACGAGTCGTACCAGATCCGCCCGGCCTTCTCCCAGGCCTTGCCGCCCAGGGTCGTGGCCGTCACGTAGAAGGCGTGGTTGGGGATGCCGGAGTTGATGTGGACGCCGCCGTTGTCGGCCGCGGTGTTCACGAAGTCGTCCATGGTGGCCGGCTGCTTGTCGTACTGGTTGGCCGTCCCGGGCGCCTTCATCGACCGGAGGGCGGGCTCCAGGGTCGGTCCGACGATGTCCTTGCCGATCAGCCAGTCGGCCTCCTCGGCCGTCTCGTCCCTGGCGTACTGCTTGGTGAGCGAGCCGAACACGTCGGCCATGGACTCGTTCAGCGCCCCGGACTGGCCCTGGTAGACCAGGTTGGCCTCGAACTGGACCACCCCGTGGGTCAGCTCGTGGCCGATGACGTCGAGGGAGCCGGTCAGCCGGTTGAACAGCTGGCCGTCGCCGTCACCGAAGAACATGTGGCCCTGGCCGTCCCAGAAGGCGTTGGCGTAGTTGGTCGAGTAGTGGACGAGGCCGAGGATCGGCATGCCCGCGTTGTCGATGGAGTTGCGGCCCAGCACCTCCCAGAAGAACTTGTACGTGCTGCCGAAGTGGTCGTAGGCCTCGTTGACCGCCGGGTCCCTGACCTTCTTCTGCCCCTCGGTGCGGGCGACGGTGCCCAGGGCGATGGCGTTGCTGTTCCCCTGGTCGTAGATCGTCCGCTGGGGACGGCCGCCGGCCCCGCCCATGGGGCGCATGGCCACCTGGGTGGCGGCCACGGTCGCAGTGAAGTGGGCGCGCAGGGTCCTGAACGTCTGGTCGACGGCGATGGTGTCCGCCGCCGCCTCCCGCTCGACCTTGGTGCCGTCCCGGATGATGTCCCGGAGCAGGTCGGGTGGGACGATGCAGGCGAGGGGCGAGCGGTGACCGTGCACGGAAATGCCTCCTTAGGGCTGCCGCTGGAGCTTCGGGAGCTCGACGGACTGGCAGGCGAAGGCGGTCGGGTCGCCGCCGGCCAGCGCCGTGATGCGGGCCGCGGCCTCGTTGAGGCGGTCCTCGCTCAGCTGACCGCTCTGGACGGCGACCACCAGCCCGTGGACCATGTCCCGGGCGAACTGCCCGTTGGTGGTCAACACGCCGTCGGCTCCCGATGCGATGGCCTTGACCGAGGCCTCCGACCAGTCCCACCGCTGGTTGACGGCCCCCATCCCGATGGAGTCGGTGATGGCGACGCCCTTGAACCCCATCTGGCGCAGGAGCGAGTAGGCCCGGGCGGAGAGGCTGGCCGGGGTGTCGGGGTCGAGAGCGGTGTAGTCGACGTTGCTCATCATGATGACCGGCATCCCCTGGCCGATGAGGTCGGCGAAGGGCTTCAGGTCGTTGGCCCGCAGCTCCTCCATGGTCGCGGTGGAGACGATCCTCCCGAGGTGGTCGTCGCCCTGGGCCCGGGCCCGGCCCGGGAAGTGCTTGGCCACGGCGCCGACGCCCCGGTCGGCCAGCCCGAGGGCGTAGGCGTAGGCGTAGCGGGCCGCGACCGCGGGGTCGTCGGAGAACGACCGGTCGCCGATCGTGCCGTCGGCCGGGCCGCCGTCGAGGTCGGCGACGGGCGCCAGGTCGAGCGTGATCCCCATGGCGGCCATGGCCGCTCCCTGCTCGCGGGCCAGGGCGCGCATGTCGTCGGTCGTACCCTGGCGGGCCAGGCGGCGGGCCGAACCGGTGTAGCCGATGACGTGGCCCAGGCTCGTCACCCGGCCTGGTTCCTCGTCCGTGGACACGATCACCGGGTGCCGGGACCGGCGCTTGATCTCCGAGGTCAGGCGGCTCACCTGGGCTCGGGACTCGACGTTCCCGCCGGTCAGGAGCACGCCGCCCACACCGAGGTTCGTGAGCTCCTCGACCAGAGGGTCGCTCGGCTGGGTCACGTCGGGCATGCCGACGATGAGCACGCGGGCCGCCCGCTCGCGCAGGGAGGCCGTGGGCTGGCAGGCCGGCTCGGTCGTCGTGGTCACCTCGGCCGGCTCGGGCTCGCCGAAGCTGGGGAAGAAGAACCGGACCGGCGCCGAAACGACCTGCCCGGGACTGGAGCCCGTGGCCGCGCCGGCCGCGGCCAGCACGGTGAACACCGCCAGGACGATCGTCAGGCGGATGCGCCCGGGCCCGAACGTGCCCCACCCCCCTTGCACCTGGGCGAAGCTACACCGCGTCGGCCCCCGGTACGCTCGCTCCATGGATGTGCAGACGGTGGCCGAGCGCCTCGACCAGATCCAGCTGGTCGACGTGCGCTATCCGAACGAGTGGCAGGTCGGCCACATCGAGGGTGCGGTCAACATTCCGGAGGACGACCTGGCCGAGCGGGTGGGCGAGCTCGACCGGGCCCGACCCGTCGTCACGGTGTGCCGGGCCGGGACGCGCAGCGACGAGGCCGCCCAGTGGTTGCGCGGGCAGGGCTTCGACGCCGAGAACCTCGACGGAGGGATGCTGGCCTGGAAGTGGGCGGGCCTCCCCATCACCGGCCCCATCGTCGAGCCCGAGCCGAACCCCGACCTCTCCTCGGACGAGATGCAGCGGCTGCACAATGACTTCCTGTCCCTCGCCCTCGACGTCCAGGAGCGGTTCGGCGTGGGTGTGGAGCCTTCGGAGGAGGAGCTCAGGGGGTTCCTGCGCGAGCGCCTGATCAACGAGGGCCGCACCCCCGAGGAGGCCGACACCTTCCTCGCCGAATTGGGCGACGGGTAACGTCGTCGGGGTGAACCCCACCCCGCCCCTGCGTTCTGGCCCGCAGCCCGTGGCCGAGCTGGGAAGGCGGGCCAAGGCCGCCTCCCGCATCCTGGCCACCGCCTCCACCGCGGCCAAGGACGCGGCCCTCTCCGCCGCCGCCGACCTCCTCGTCCAGCGCACGGCCGAGATCCTCGACGCCAACGCCTCGGACGTGGCCCGGGCCGAGGCCGGGGGCACGACGGCCACGGTCGTCGACCGGCTCCGCCTGTCGCCGGCGCGGATCGAGGGCATGGCCGGCGCCCTTCGGAAGGTGGCCGCCCTCCGGGATCCGGTGGGCGAGATCGTCGAGGGCTGGACCCGGCCGAACGGCCTGGTGATCGAGAAGGTCCGCGTCCCGCTGGGCGTGGTGGCGATCATCTACGAGAACCGGCCCAACGTGACCAGCGACGCCTTCGCGTCGTGCCTGAAGTCCGGCAACGCCGCCTTCCTCCGCGGGTCCGGCGCCGCCCTGGCCTCCAACCTGGCCGTGGCCTCGGCGCTGCGCGAGGGGCTCGACAAGGCCGGTCTCCCCACCGACGCCCTCGTGCTCGTCGACGACGTCAGCCACGAGGCGGCGGTGGAGTTCATGCGGCTCCGGGAGTACGTCGACTGCCTCATCCCCCGGGGCGGCCCGTCGCTGATCCGGGCCATCCTCGACAACGCCACCGTCCCGTACGTGATCGACGGGGACGGCAACTGCCACGTCTACGTCGACGCCTCCGCCGACCTCGACCAGGCCCTCGACATCGTCGTGAACGCCAAGACCCAGCGGCCGTCGGTGTGCAACGCGGCGGAGTCGCTCGTCGTGCACGCCGCGGTCGCCGAGTCCTTCCTGCCCCGGGCGGCGGCCGCCCTGACCGGCGTCGAGCTGGTGGGGGACGAGCGCGCCCGGCAG
>DATAAD010000011.1:0-23576 GCA_036260295.1 Acidimicrobiales bacterium
CGGACGACGTCGTCGTCGCCGGTCGTGGCCGGGAAGACGTCGACGAACCGGAAGAGCTGGGTCTTGAACGACGGGTGCGACATGGCCCACTCGAGCATCCGCTCGCTCCACCACGACGAGGACACGATCCCGGACCGCTCCTCCCCTCCGAGCTCGGCCAGGTGGCGGGCCAGGGCGGTGGTCGCCTTGTCCAGGCCTGCGTTGTCGATGACCGGCGGCATACCTCCGAGGCTACGTCCGCGGCGGCGCCTTACGGCCCCGGCGACCCGTCCAGCGTTACTCGGGTCAGGGCGTCGAGGACGGCGACCACGTCGTCGGACTCGGTGGCGGCCACCAGGTCGACCGCCCGTTGCAGGAGGCCACCCGGGCTGACCACCAGCTTGGCCAGGACGGCCACCCTGCGGTCGAGGGAGTCGACCATGGCCTGGCGGCGGGCGGGGTCGTCGACTACGGCGAGGGTGAGGGCCTGGGACCACGCCTCGTCCCGGGCCACCTTGATGCTGAAGTTGAGGACCTCGTCGTCCTCGCCGCCGCCCACCCGGTCGAGCACGTCGAGCAGGGGCGAGAAGCGGCCGATGCAGGCCCGGACCCGGGGCATCAAGGCGCCCAGGACCTCGTTGACGCGCATGAAGTCGTCCCGCAGGGCGTCGATCTCCTCGCCCGGGCACACCTCGGCGGCCACGATCGCCAGGTCGAGGTTCACGTGGGCGTTGATGCCCAGCAGCAGGTGCTGGAGGATCACGGTGTCGCGCTCGGCGCCGGCCTGGAAGGCGATGCGCCAGCTCTTGGGGACGGGCGACCCGTCCTGCCAGGCGGCCAGGGGGGCCAGGTAGCGGGCGGCGAAGCGCTCGACGAAGCGGCACATGCGTTCGGCGTCGTCGAAGCGGCCGGCAACCACCCGGTCGCGCACGGTGCGGGTGGTCTGGCCGTACATGGCCGCGAACCAGCCCAGGCGGTCGCCCCTGGCCCGGGCCGCGGCCACCACCGCGTCGAGGTTTTCCACAACTGCATCTATTCGGGTAGTGGAAATAGATGTCAGCGTCGACTACCTTCCCGGGCGGCACGTCGTCGATCTTGGGGGCTCAGCATTCTCGCTTCTCGTCGCGCTCCGGCGCGCGCATTCGGCCTGGTCGCGCTCTCGGCCACCGTCCTCGCCGGCACCGCAGGGGCGGCGGTCTCGGCCCCGGCAGCCCGCTGGTGGTCGGCAGGAGGGGTTCGGTTCGAGCCGGTGGACGTCGGGCCCGACGGGCTCACCGTGGCCGGAGAGGGCAGCTACCGGGGCACGGTGGAGGTGAAGCGGCACGGACGGGTGCTGGCGGTGGTCAACGAGGTCGGCTTCGAGGACTACGTGCGAGGGATCGAGGAGGTCCCGCCCAGCTGGCCGGCCGCCGCCCTCCAGGCCCAGGCCATCGCGGCCCGGACCTACGCGGCCCACAAGGCTGGTGAGCACGGGGAGACACCGTGGCGGGCGGTGGCCGCCGACATCTGCGCCACGCCGCGGTGCCAGGTCTACAACGGGCTCGACGCCGAGCGGAAGGCCCGCGGCCACGGGTGGCTGGCCGCGGTCGAGGCGACCGCCGGACGGGTGCTGCTCGAGGGCGGCCGCCCGATCATGGCCAGCTACTCGTCCACGGCCAACGGGCCGCGGGCCATGAGCCAGACCGGCGCCTTGGAGATGGCCAACCAGGGGCGGTCGGCCCCCGAGATCCTCGACGCCTACTACGGGCTGCGTCCCACCCACGCCCCGGGGCGGCTGCCGGCCACCATCCGCGTGGCGCTCGACACCGGGACGGCCGCCGTCCGGGTGTCGGCGACGAAGCGGATCCGCGTCGTCGACCAGGCCGGCGCCGAGCTGGCCGGGGAGGCGACCGGGGACTGGAAGGTCGTGGCCGACGGGGGCGGCGTTCGGGTCGTCCCGCCGGACGGCCACCCTCCCGACGACGATGTCGTCGAGGTGGCCGATCCCGTTGCCGCCGTCGTGCGACGGCCGGGACGGGTCATGTCCGCCGCCGCGCCGCGGCCCAGCGCCGGGCCATGGGCGGTCGCCGCCGCTGCGCTCCTCGCCGGCGCGGGGATGGCGACCATCACCCTCGGACGGCGCCGAGCCGCGTAGCGTCCCGGCTGTGGGCAGGAGGTGGGCGGGGGCGCTGGCGTTGCTGATCGGCGTGCTGGCGGACTGGTCGGGGGTGGCGGAGGCGGGTGGGGGCAGGCTGGCGCCGGTCCGGGACCGGTACGAGCCCGGGGAGGTGGCCACCCTCGTGGGCTACACCGCCGGTCCCGTGCCCCAGGAGCCGTTCTACGCCTACCTGCGGTCGGCGGACGGCGTGACCGAGTGGTACGTGGGCGAGCTGGTGGTTGAGGAGACCCCCCACACGGGTCACCTGCACCTGCGGGTCAGCGTCGCTTTCGAGGTGCCGGCCGAGCTCGAACCCGGCGAGTACGACGTCGTCCACTGCGACGACGGGTGCACGGGGGCGGCGCTCGGCGACCTGGTCGCCAGTCCGGTGAGCATCGGCGTCGATCCCGCCCGCCGAGTGGTGCGGGAGTGGGCCCTCGACGACCCCGAGGTCGCCAACCTCGAGGCGGACGTCCTCCTCGTGGGCCTCGGCTTCCAGACCACGGCGGGCCAGCTCCGGGCCCCACCCCCCGAGCCGGAGCCCGTGCCCGTGCCCCCACCGCCGCCGCTGGCGCTGCCGGCGCCGTCGACCACCGCGGCCACCACCGAGGAGATGGCGTGGCCGCTGCCGACCGCCCTGGTCGTGGCCGGGGCGGCCGGCACCGCCCTCTTCCTGAGCCGGCGCCAGCGTGCGGTCACGCCGCGGGCCGCTGCCCGTCCCCTGACGACGCCCTCCGCCGGCCGGGGATGAGCCGGCCGAGCCCGGTCGCCAGGCCGGCCAGGTTGTGGGCCGCAACCCGGTGGAGGGCGTAGCGGGCCAGCTGTTCCGGCTGGCTGGTGGCCAGCGGCGAGTACCGGTCGACGTGGGCCGACACCTCGTTGCCCTTGCCGACGGTGATGTGGAGGCTGTGGGCGGGCGAGACCTCTCGCAGCGACACCTGGCCCCGGTGGAGGATGGCGCCGAGCCGGGTGTCGCGCCGGAACCGTCCGCTCTCCTCCAGCTCCCGCACGAGGCCAACCGGGTCCTCGGTGGTGAAGCGGTGGGTCGCCCCCCGGACCGGCTGGCCGTCGGGCTCCACCGGCGACACCAGTCCCAGCTCGGCCAGGCGGTTGGGGACGGGCGCCGCCCCCGGGTGGGCCGGCCGCCGGGTGACGGCCCGCACGTCGTGGACCGGCCATCCCCGGCGGTGCGCCACCTTACGCAGCTGGCGGTCGGGGTTCACCACCTCGGCCCGCCCGACCAGCTCGAGCAGGGGCAGGTCGTTGACGGAGTCCGAGTAGGCCACGGACGCATCCAGGTCGATGGCCGCCTCGGCGGCGCGGGCGCTCACGGCGCTGGCCTTGGCCACCCCTTGGAGCACGGCGCCCGAGAGCCGTCCGCTGTAGCGCTCGTCCTCGTCGACCTCGGCCGTCGTCCCCAGCCCCCCGTTCATGCCCAGGCCCTGGGCCACGATCTCGGCCAGCTCGGCCGGGGCCGCGGTGGCGACGAACGTGAGGCGACCCTCGGCCCGGTGACCCTCGATCAGCTGGGCCAGGGCGGGGTACACGACCGGGAGGATGCGCTCGTCGGCGATCTCCCGGGCCAGTGCCCGGAGCTCGGGACGGTGCTTGCCGGTCACGAACGACAGCGCCTCATTGCGGGCCGACGCCCGGGCCCGGCCGGTGGTCGACCACGACCGGCGCCAGGCGAAGCCGACCAGGTCGGCCCGTCCGTAGAAGTGGCGGCGCTGGAGGCCCTGAGCCAGCAGGTAGAGGCTGGAGCCGGGAATAAGGGTGTCGAGGCCGAAGAAGGCCGCAGGTCGATTTGGAGGCGCCGCGGGCTCGGGCGCGCCGAAGGAGGTAGGCATAGCGGGGATCCCTTTCAGGAGAGGTGTGCCGCGGCCGACGTCGCACGTCGCAGCGGCTCGCCGCGCACCCTACCAGCCGCGGCCCCGCTCGTGATTCATTTCACAAGGAGGAGTACCCGGCCCGCAGCTCGACCAGCTCGTAGGTCGGCGGGCGCTCCTCGCCCGCCGCGTTGCAGCTGAGCGGCCGGGCGTCCTCGGCCAGCCGGACCTGCACCCGGACCTCGTAGCTCCGCCCGCCGGGGGCGTCGAAGCGGACCTGCACCAGCCCCCTGCCCTGGCGCCGGATCTCGGTCACCAACAGGTCGTCGACGCCGATCAGCTCCTCGTCGCGGCGCACGAAGAACTCGGCGGCCTGGGCCGCGAACGGCTCCCCGGCCCGTCCCCGGTAGTTCTCCAGGTCGACGACACCCCCCTCGTAGGCCTCGACCACCCGCTCGGCGTCCACCGGCGACAGGCGGCCGAAGTACAGGCCGTGGGGCAGGGCCACGAGGTTGCCGGCGAAGCGGTCGCCGCCGAAGTGGGACGACTCCCACACCGCGCCGTCGGCCCGCTTCTGCAGGGCCCGGGCCACGGGCCGGCCCAGGTTGGCGCAGCACGGGTCGTGGCGGCCGTTGGTGCAGACCAGGTACAGCGGCGACCGCCTCGGCGAGCCGAACCCCACGGGCCGGCCCTCGTGCAGGGGCGAGAAGTCGACGTCCAGCAGCTCGTCCAGGTCCCGCACCACCCGCTCCTCGATCCAGCGCCAGTGGCGCCCGGAGTGGGCGACGAAGCAGTGGCGGGAGCTGTCGGTCGGGCGGACCGGCCGGCGCACCAGCAGGACGCGGAACCCGTGGGCCCGCGAGAGGGCGGCCAGTCCCTCGGACACGTGGGGCGGCAGGCCGCTCTGCGACAACGCCGCGGGGCCCCACGCCCCGGGCTGCTCGACCAGCACCCAGCTCCGGACCAGCGAGGCCGTTCCCAGCAGCGGCTCGTCCCGGGCCAGGGAGACGGCCGAGCAGACCGGGTCAGCCAACGACGATCTCCAGCAGCCCTTCCCTGACCAACCGGCGGCCGAGGACGAGGCGGCTGGGGCCGTCGAGGGCGTCGCCCAGGTCGCCGAGGCGGAAGGGGCCGCACGCGGCGATGCGGCGCATCACCGGCTCCAAGGCGGCGGGCATGTGCAGCTCCTTGCCGCCGCCGACGACGACGGTCACGCCGTCACGCTCGCCCCGGAGGACGAGGCACACCGAGCCCTCGCGGCGGCGGAGCAGCGACTGGTCGTCGAGGCTGTCGAGCATGCCCAGCTGGTGGAGCTGGCCGGCGAGGATGGGCGCCCGGCCGCCCAGGAACCGGCGAGCGGTCGTCGTGGCCACCGCCTCGGGGTCCACACCCTCGAGCCACTTGCGCAGCCGGCCCAGCGCCTCGTCGACCGCCGGCGCCAGGGCGGCCGGGTCGTCGGCGTACCCCGCGGGCAGGGCCTGGCGGAACTCCGGCTCGTCGGCCACGCCGGCGACCAGGTCGCGGATGACGTCGTACCAGGTCGTGGTCACGATCCCGATGGTCAGGTGGGCCGACAGCGCTTCCTGGGCCCGCGCCGAGTGCAGGAACCCGCGGGGCACGTAGAGGCAGTCCCCCGCCCGCAGCTCCACGGACATGACCGGCTCGCCGGCGTCGTCGGCCGTGCCCTTCCAGGGCTGGGAGGGCAGGGGGTCGGCGAGGACGGGCTCGTAGATCGACCACGCCTTGGTGCCGGCCAGCTGGAGGACGAAGACGTCGTGGGTGTCGTAGTGCACGCCCAGGCCCCGGGACCCGGCCGGGGTGACGTAGGCGTTGGCCTGGACGGCGTGAGCGAGCTCGAGCTCGAGGGCGCGGCAGAAGCGGGTGAGCGGCGGGCACGACCGGTGGAGACCCTGGAAGACGATGGTGGCGCCGCCCCGGAACTCCTCGAAGATGCGCCCCGGGTCGCCCATCCCCGACACCGTCTGGCCGCCGACCCTCGCCGTCCGGGTGTAGCGCGAGGGGTCGAGCGGCTTTCCGTCCCGGACCAGCCGGAACGTGGGCAGCCGGGGGGACGACGTCGACACCCAGCGGTCGACGTCGTCGAGCGAGAACAGGTCGGCGAAGGCGGAGACGTCGGCGTGGGGACGGTGGAGGGGGGCCCGGGCCCAGTGGTGGCCGAGGAAGTCGCGGACGTCGCCGACGCACCGGGCCAGGCCGGTCACGGGCCGGTCGGGAGGGTGCGGCAGGGCGGGCTAGGCGTCGGTGCCGTCGACGTCGGCTCCGACGGAGTCGGTGCCGTCCGAGTCGGCGTCGGTGCCATCGGCGTCGGTGGCCGGGGCGTCGCCCTGGTCGGAGGCGTCGGTGGTGTCGCCGGTGTCGGTGCCGTCGACCGCCGGCGCATCGGTGGAGTCGGCATCGCCTGCCATCCGGGCGCCTTGGGCGCCGGTGGTGGTGATGTCGTCGTCGGTCAGCCCTGTCAGAAGATCAGCCATGGGCGGCACTATAAGCCGCAGGGGGCGCCCTCAGGGAAGAAGAGTGGCCGTCCCTCCGAGGACGACGACGTTCCCGAGGATGCCGGTGTTCGTCGCCGTCGGCGTAGACGTGCCGCCCGAGCCAGACGGCCCCGTCGGGCCGGAGAGACCGGTGAGGGTGAGGGGCGCCGAGAACGACGAGCTCGCCGCCGGCCCGGTGCGGCCCGAGTTGCTGGACGTCGAGGCCGCGTCGGTGATCCCCGAGCTCCCCGACGTGGACACGGGCATGGCCGACAGGATCGACGCCGCGCCCGACCCCCCGGCGGCGGACGACGTCCCCACGCTGGAACCGCCCGTCGCCGAGGCGAGGCCCCCGGGCGAGAGCAGGACGAGCAGGTTGAGGACCGGCGCGCCACCGGCAGAGGTGGTGACAGCCGCACCGGCGCCCCCGCCCTGGCCGCCCGTGGAGACGGCGGCGGTGTCGTTGGCGGCCACGCCGGTGTCTCCCGACAGAGCGGCGGCGTTGGAGCCGGCGCCGCTGTCGGCCGCCGAGTCGGCGCCGCCCACGGCCACGGCCGGCCCGGTGTTGCCGGACCTGCCGGTGCTCCCGGTCGTGACCGCTCCCCCGCCGGCGACGGTGGCCGAGCCGAGGATGGCCGAGTTGGTAGCCGTGGGGTCGGAGGTGGCCGAACCGGTGCCGCCGGTCTGGCCGGAGTCGCCCGAGGCCGCTGCCGGCTGGGAGGCCGCGGTAGAGGTCGCCGAGCCGGTGTCGCCGGTGTTGGTGCTGCCCGACTGGGCCTTGGCCGCGCCCGAGCTGCCCGAGGTGGCGGTGGGGTTGATGGTGACGGTGGAGGCACCCCCGCTGCCGCCGTTGGCGGAGCCGGTGGCCACGCCGGAGCCACCGGCGCCGGCCACGACCTGGGCGCCCGCCGGCCGCACGGCCAGCATCAGCGCCGCCGCGCCCAGCAGGAAGGCGAAGGCCAGGGAGGCCACCCGCCTCATCGAGATCACTGCAGTCGTCGACACGTTCACCTCGTTCACCGCCATGGGGAAGTCCGCAAGCCGCTGATCCTAACAACCTGACCGGCTTCTGCGGAGATTCGCGAGCCGGACCTCGGGCGTTAGGGTCGGCCATGCCCTACGAGCTGCTGGGCCGCACCGGCCTGCGGGTCTCCGAGCTGGCCTGGGGACGATGACGTTCGGGACGGACCGGGGCTGGGGCGCCGACAGGGACGAGTCCACGGCCATGTTCGAGGCCCGCCGAGGCGGGCGGCCACTTCGTAGACTCCGCCAACCGGCACACGGACGGAACGGCCGAGAAGTACGTGGGCCAGTTCGTGGCCGCCGACCGCTCCCGGTTCGTGGTGGCGTCGACGCCCGGGCCACCACCGTGGCCGAGGAGCGGGGCTGGACCCGTGCAGCGCCGTGCCCAGCCGGTACAGCCTGGTCGACCGCGACTCCGACCGGGGGGCCGGTGACCGACCTGGTCGACGACCACCGGCACACCGTCGTCTAGGACATGGCGGCTCTCCGCCGACCGAGCAGTGCCCTGGACGCCCTCGCCGGCTGGGACGCCCCCGACGCCCGGGCCGCGGTCGTCGGCGCCGGCGGACGAGGCGTGCTCGACGTGCGAGGCGACACCCGCCTGGTCGGCGACTGGGCCTCGGTCACCAAGCTGGTGACCGCGCTGGCCGTCCTCGTCGCCGTGGAGGAGCAGACCGTCGACCTCGACGAGCTGGCCGGGCCGCCCGGTTCCACCGTCCGCCACCTCCTGGCCCACGCATCGGGCCTGGCCTTCGACCAGCACGAGGTCCTGGCCCGGCCGGGCGAGCGGCGCATCTACTCCAACGTCGGGTTCGAGCTCCTGGGCGGCCTGCTCGGCGACCGGGCCGGAATGCCCTTCGCCGAGTACGTGAGCGAAGGGGTGCTCCGCCCCCTGGGCATGACCGGCACCAGCCTGGAGGGCTCCGCGGCCGCGGGCCTGACCGGTCCTCTCGACGACCTCGTCCGCCTGGCCACGGAGCTGCTGGAGCCGTCGCTCGTCTCGCCCTCCACCGTGCGGGCGGCCACGGCCGTCGCCTTCCCCGGCCTGGGCGGGGTCCTCCCCGGCTTCGGCCGGTACGACCCCCTCGACTGGGGGCTGGGCTTCGAGATCCGGGACGGGAAGTCACCTCACTGGACGGGCCGCCACAACTCCCCCGCCACCTTCGGCCACTTCGGGGCCAGTGGGTCGTTCGTGTGGGCCGACCCCGAGGCCGGGCTGGCCTGCGCCGTCCTGGTCGGACGGGACTTCCACGCCTGGATGAAGGAGGCGTGGCCGGCCCTCTCCGACGCCGTACTGCGGGAACACGCCGGCGCCTCCTAGGAGGCGCCGGCGCTCGCTCACGGTCTCAGCCGACCGACTCCTTCGGCTCTGCGTCCCCGCAGCACTGGCAGCCGCAGGTGCAGTCGTCGGTGGTCTCGGTCTGGGGCTTGGTGTTGCAGCCGCAGTTGCAGCTGTCGTCGCTCATTTGGTCTCCTTTGGGTGGGTGGTGATCTGCATCAGCTCCGAGCCGCAGCGCCAGCCGGCGCTCGGGGTGCCGGGGAGGTCGTCGAGCATCTCGGAGATGTCGCGGCGGAGGCGGGCGAGGGAGGCCATCTCCTCGTCCAGGGCGGCCACCCGCTCCTCGAGCAGCCGGCGGGTGTGCCCGCACGGGCACAGGCCGCGCCGGCGGATGTCGAGCAGCTCGGCGATGGCCTCGAGACGCAGGCCGAAGCGCTGGGCCCGCTTGATGAAGCGCAGGCGCTCCACCGCGTCCTCCCCGTAGAGCCGGTAGCCGGACGCGCTCCGCTCGGTCTCCGGGAGGAGGCCGATCCGCTCGTAGTACCGCACGGTGTCCGGGGACGTCCCGGCCTCCTCGGCGAGCTTGGACACGGTCAACTGGCTCATGCGACCATGGTAAACCTTGGAGTCGACTCCAAGGTCAAGCGGATTTCTGTCGCCTCAGTGCTCGGCGGCGTCGGCGTCCGCCTTGGTCTGGTGGACGGTGCCCGGCGGGTGCTCCGGCGGGGCGTAGAGCGAGTACAGCTTGAGCTCGCCCGGGCCGGTGTTGATCACGTTGTGCCACGTCCCACCCGGGACGATGATCGCCCAGTCGTCCTCCGCCTCGTGCTCCTCGTCGACCTTGTCGGCCGAGGGCCCGAAGGTGACCCGGGCACTCCCCTGCTCGATGCGCAGGAACTGGTCGAGGTGGTCGTGCATCTCCACCCCGATCTCCTCGCCGGGTGCCAGGCGCATCACGGTGAGCTGCGCGTTGGCGCCGGTGAACAGCACCCGGCGGAAGTCGCCGTTCTCCAGCGTCTCCCGCTCGATGTTCCCGACCCACCCGACCATCGCTGCCTCCCTGTTCGCCTGCCGACCACTCCTACCCAGATGACGGTTGCGTTCTTCGCCCCACGCCTTACCATGGCGCGGGGGCAGGAGGAACGGCGTGGAGTTGCGGGTCCTGGGACCGATGGAGGTGGTGGCCGGGTCACGGCCGGTCGACCTGGGGCCGAGGATGCACCGCGCCGTCCTGAGCCTCCTGGTGATGGAGCTGGACCGGGTGGTGTCGGTCGACCGGCTCACCGACTGCCTCTGGGGTGACGACCCGCCACCGACGGCGACGAGCGCGCTGCAGGTCTACGTGTCCGGGCTCCGGAAGGCACTGGACCCGGACCGGGCGCCGGGCGCCGCCTCGCGAGTCCTGGTCACGCAGGCTCCCGGCTACGTGCTGCGCATCCCACGCCATGCCATCGATGCCTTCCGGTTCGAGGCCCTGGCTGCCGAAGGGCGAGCGCTCCTCGATTCCCAGCGGCCGGCGGCGGCCTACGACGTCCTCGGCCTGGGCCTCGGCCTGTGGCGGGGCTCGCCGTACCAGGACCTCGAGTTCGAATCCTTCCTACAAGCCGAGATCGCCCGGCTCAACGACCTCCGGGCGACCGCCGCAGAGGCGAGGGCCGAGGCCCTGCTCGCCCTCGGCCGGCACTCCGACGCCGTCGCGGATGCGGAGCGGCTGGTGGCCGAGGAGCCACTGCGCGAGCGGCGCTGGGGGTTGTTGGCCCTCGCCCTTTACCGCGACGGCCGGCAAGGCGATGCCCTTCGGGCACTGAGCCGAGCCCGCCGGACCTTGGGCGAGGAGCTCGGGCTCGACCTGGGGCCGGACCTGTGCCGGCTGGAGCACGACATCCTGGAGCATCGGCCGAGCCTCGACTGGCAGCCGCCCCTCGATCGCCGTCCGTCGACCGTCCGGCGCGTCCCGCTCCTGCACGGCGTCGACGTGGGCTCCATGCTGGCGTCGTCGGTCGGGCCGCTGGCGACGCGCCTGCCCGAGACCGGCCCAGTCATGCCGGCCGACGAATGCCCGCACGGCTTCTCGCTCGGGGAGGTCGCCGCCGCCGTCTCGTCGTTCCAGCTGAACGGGAACGACCCGAAGTACCTTCCCGACACGCCGTTCCAGATCCTCCACCTGCAGGACGTGAACGTGGAGATCGTGGGCGGCGGGATGCTCGGCACCGGCGACCGGTCGTTCACCGTGGCCGCCGGGACGGTGTGCTTCGTCCCCATCTGGGTCATAGACGACCGTCCCCCGGTCACCCCGGGCTTTCCGAGCACGGCGTCGTCCGCGGCGGCGTGGTTCTTCGACCCGGCTCACAGCGGCGGCCGCGACTTCCAGATCGTGGTCGACGGGAGAAGCACACCCATCGGAGCGGAGTACGTGACCGGCCCGGCGCCGATCGTGGGCGACGAACAGCATCACGCCATCACCCTTGCCGCCTTCCTGCGGCCGTTGAACCCGGGGACCCACGTCGTGATCGTCCGTGGGGGCGTCTTCGGCCGGGGTGCTGCGGAGGCGCACCGCATCTCGTTCATGCAGGAGGAGCTCACCTACACCGTCGAGGTCCTCCCGGCGAGCTGAGCGGAGGCGTCGGCGGGGTCAGTCGGGCAGGAGGGGCACGGTGAGGCCGGTGTGCCGGCCGAGGAGGACGGCGCGAGTGACGGCCTCCGAGCCGAAGCGCTGGCGCACCTCGTCGAGGACGAGGTCGAGGGCACCACCGGCCGACCGCCGGAACGGGAGGGTGAGCTGCACGGCGCTCGCGTCGTCGAGGTTGGCGACGGCCACGCCGACAAGGGTCAGCCCCCGGGTGCGGATCAGCGGCGATGCCGCGTGCAGGAGGTCCCTTGCGCTGGCGAGGACGGCCTCGGTCTGCGATGTTGCCCGGGGCAGGGTGTGCGACCGGGTGGCCCGGGAGAAGTCGTCGAAACGGAGGCGAAGCACCACCGTCCGCCCCACCCGGCTCGCCGCTCGCATACGCCGGGTCACGCGGTCGACCAGACCGGTGAGCACGGCGTCGACGTCGTCGAACGACCGCCGGGAGCGGCCGAGGGCGCACTGCGAGCCGATGGACCGCCGCCGGCGGCCGACCTGGACGAGCCGGGGGTCGACGTTGTGCGCCAGCGCATGCAGATGACGGCCCGAGGCCCGGCCGAGCATGGAGACCAGTACTGCCTCCGGGAGGCCGGCGACGTCGGCCACGGTGACGACGCCGCGCGAGCGCAGCTTCTCCGCCGTCACCCGCCCCACGCCCCACAGCCGCTCGACCGGAAGGGGGTGCAGGAACGCCAGCTCGCCATCGGGTGGCACGACCAGCAACCCGTCCGGCTTGGCCACGGCGCTGGCCACCTTGGCCAGGAACTTGGTACGGGCCACCCCCACGGTGATGGGCAGCCCGACCCGCTCCAGCACCTGCCGACGAAGGCGGACGGCGATGTCCCGAGCGGGGCCCGAGATCCGCCGCAGCCCACCGACGTCGAGGAAGGCCTCGTCGATGGATATGCCCTCGACCAGTGGGGTGGTGTCGGCGAACACCTCGAACACGCCCTTGCTCGCTTCGGAGTATGCCGACATCCGGGGCGGGACCACCACGGCGTCGGGGCACAGGCTCAGCGCCTGGCGCCCGCCCATCGCGGTGCGGACCCCGCAGGCCCTGGCCTCGTAGCTGGCGGCCAAGACGACGCCGCCGCCCACGATGACCGGCCGGCCCCGGAGCCGCGGGTCGTCACGCTGCTCGACCGACGCGTAGAAGGCGTCGAGGTCGGCGTGCAGGATCGTGGCCGGGCCGTACACGAACACATGTTCTCACAGTTACCCGGTGCGAATCCCGCGTCACCGGAGGTCGTCGACGAAGGACCCCGGCTTCCTGTCGACGATCCGCTGCGCGATGTCCCGCAGCTTCACGTTCTCGCGCTGCGACGCCCGGCGTAGGAGGTCGAAGGCATCGTCGGCCGACAGCTGCGGGGACCGGGCCATGAGCATCCCTTTGGCCTGTTCGATCACCGCCCGGCTCCGCATGGCCTCGGTCAGCTGCTCGCTGAGCTGTGACACCTCCCAGTACGCACTGGCATTGGCGAGGACGATCGCCGCTGCCGCGGCCAGCGCCCCGCCCACCGCCTGATCGCGACTCGAGAACGTCCCTCCCTCCGGGGCGTAGAGGTTGAGGGCCCCGAGCCCCGAATCCCCCGCCACGAGGGGAAGCGAGAGCACGCTCCCGACACCGTGGGCCCGCGCCTCCCGCACGAACTCCGGATAGTCGTCGGCCGCCTGGTCGAAGTCGTTGAGGACGACGACGCGCCGCTGGCGCCAGGCGTCGAGGCAGGGGCCGCGGCCGGCGTCGTACTGGGCGGCGTCGATCTCGGGAGCCTGCTCGTCGGTGAAGACCCCTGTCGTGGGCGTGCCGTCGTCGGACAGCATGGAGATGCCCGCCGTCCGGGCCGCGGGCAAGGCGTCGATGACGATCTCGGAAACCCGTTGCAGCGTCTCGCCCATGGATCTCTCGGCCACGAGGAACTGCGAGAGGGCGCGCAGCGCCCGGATCGCAGGATCGGAGGACACGGAGATGGCTTCCCTTCGCACGGGGCCATCCCTGTGTCTCAGGGACGACGTAGGGAACCCACCCTACCGTCCGGGGGCACGGACCGCACTGCGTGTGTGGCCAGCACCACTTCTCGTCGTGCAGACCCCCGAAAGCGGATCACAGCGGCCGCGAACGGCTCATGGTGGGGACCGAAGGCGCGAACACCAGTCGCCGACGGCGGAACGGAAAGGACGGTGGAGCCGTCATGCCCACATCGATGCTCGTCAGCGAGCACCCCCTCACACCGGCGGACGGGGCCGAGGGCCCGGACGGGGGGACCGTGGCGGTCCCGGGACCCCGACTCGGCGGGTCGAGAGCCCGTCGGGTCGTACCCGTCGTGGCCATGGTCACCGGGCTGGTCGTCATGGCGGTTGCCGTCCTGGTCCTGACCCGGGCCGGCGACGGCGACGTGCCCGCCGACCCCTCGGCCATCACCCTGTCGGCACGCGACGTGTCGGTCGTCAGCCAGGTGTACGAGCCGGGCGAGAGCAGCGGGTGGCATTCACACCCGGGGATACACGCCGTCTCGGTGACCTCCGGTGTCCTCACCGTCCGCACCAGCGGGTGCCCGGTCAGGACGTTCGAGCCCGGGCGCCCCTACGTCGGCGGGCAGGAGCTCCACCTGGTGGCCAACGAGACCGATGCGCCGGTGACGATGACCGTCACCTACCTCAACCCCTCGTCACCCCCGCGGCCCGGGCAGACGCCCGCACCCGCCAGCTGCCCGGCGGACTGACCGTCGTTCGTGATCCTGCCGACGCGCCACCCCTGAGCCTCGGGAGAGGATCGTTCGAGAGCCGCGACCCCTACCCTGGACCGGGTGAAGCGTTCAGCCGTCGTCGCCTTCGTCCTCGCCGTGCTCGCCGCCTGTGGCGGAGGCGAGGCGCGTGACCGAGAAGCGCCGCGGCACCGCCTCGACGGCACGCTGCGCCTCAACCAGATCCAGGTCAGAGGGACGCACAACAGCTACCACGTGGCCCCCGCGCCAGGGCCGAACGTCACCCCGGACCGCGACATCACCCAGTCGCCCCTGACCGTCCAGCTCGAGCGCCAGGCCGTCCGCCAGGTCGAGCTCGACGTGCACGCCTCTCCGGGCGCGCCGCTGGCCGTGTTCCACCTCCGAGGTGACGAGGGGACGACCTGCCCGACCCTCGTCCAGTGCCTTCGGGAGCTCCGCGGCTGGTCGGAGAGCCGTCCGGGTCACCTGCCCGTGTTCGTGCTGGTCGAGCCCAAGCACGAGCTGGGCGCGCCGGTGGACGGGCTGGCCGTCGACGCCGAGGTTCGCGCCGTGTTGCGGCCCGAGCAGCTGCTCACGCCGGACGACGTGCAGGGAGCCTGGCCGTCGTTGCGCCAGGCCGTCCGGGAGGGGGGCTGGCCGTTCCTCGGGTCCACCCGCAACCGGTTCGTCTTCGTCTTCACCGACGATGTCGCCGGCCGGGCGACCTACACCTCGAACGAGACTTCGCTCGGGGGCCGGGCCATGTTCGTCTACGCCGACCCGTCCAGCCCCCTGGGCGCCTTCGCCAGCGTCCCCGACGCCCGTACCGCCGCCTCGCGCGTCGCCAGCCTCCTCCGTTCCGGCTACATCGTCAGGACACGGGCCGACGACGCCGGCGTCGAGGCACGGGCCAACGATCTCACCAGGGCGGAAGCCGCCCTGGCCTCGGGCGCCCAGCTGGTCAGCACGGATTACCCGGTCCCGGCGCCGTCGGGATACGTGGTCCCGGCCCCGGGGATGCCCGCCCGGTGCAACCCGGTCACCGTGCCGCCGGAGGCGGGCTGCACGCCGCAGGATCTCGAAGACCTCGACTGACGCCGCCGGCTGCCGGCGAGCTACGGCGGGCGCTGCCGGCCGTCGACCACCGGTACGAGCGTGCCGTCGCTCCGTAGCGCCTCGCCGTCCACCTCGCCGGCCAGCACGCTGAGCACGTCGGCGGCCAGCGGAGCGAGCATGTTGCACTCCCCGTCGTCGGGCGCCGACACGCCGATCAAGTACCGGCCGCTCGACTCCGGGGCGACGACGAAGCCGACGTCGACGCAGTCGTAGCCGCTCGTCCAGCCCGGCTTGCTGTAGAGGGTGGCGCCGGGGCCGAGGGCGTGGACCACCCCCGCCCCGATCCAGCTCTCCGCACCCGAGAGAGCGCGCTGGAGGCCGGCCACGTCGGTCGGGGCGATGGCGAAGCGCTCCTCGGCAGGAATCTCGTCGTCGAGCATCACGCGGCGAACCGAGTCGACCAGCTCGAACAGCGTCGAGCAGTTGGCCGCCGCGCACCCGTAGTCGCTGCGTGCGCTGCGCTCGGGCAGGACCATCTCCCGTCCCTCCTCGGCCAGGTGGACCGGCGGTGAATCCGTCACGCCCTCACCGCCGGCGTACGCCTCCTGGATCCGGGTGGCGTCGTAGCCTCGGGACGGGAGGAACTGCTCGTTCAGCCAGGCCACACCGGCTACCCGCACGAGCGTGTCGTAGTCCTCGTTCGACGAGTCGCGGACGGCGCTCTCGTAGTACTCGGCCAGGCTGTAGACCCCGTCGACGAGAGCCTGGCCCGTGAACCCCGACGCGTACGCCAGCTCGAGTGCTCCCAGGGCGGCGAGCACCTTGATCGACGACGCCGGGTAGAACTCCGTGGCGAAGGCACCGCCCCCTGCCTGGTAGAACCTGTAGGCCGGCGACGGCCCTCCGTCGACGACCCGGACGGCGAACACGTTGGCGCCGTCGGGCACCGCCACCCCTCCGGCCACCAGCGTCGTGCTGTCGATGGCGCCGGACGACACGCTCGTCCACCACGCCCGGTTCCAAGGGCCGAGCACCGGGCCCACCGGCAGCGGCATCTCCTCCGGTGTCGCCACCTCGTCCCGACCGGGCCCCGGTTCGGCGTGGCGGACGCCGGTGCGCCCCGGCACGGGATTCTGCGCAGTCACGTTGAACGCCACCAACGCCACGACGCCGACGGCCAGAGGGGCGACCCGGACCAGCCCACGTAGACGGGCCGCCCGCCGGGAACGCCATGCCACGCGGGAAGTCTCTCACTCGAACCCGACGCCAGGACGGCGCCCCGGTGGGTGTGAGGTCGGTGGGCTGGAGAAGCGCTCGTCGGCCGAGGCGGTCAGATCATGCCCGGTCTGCGCTGCGCCGATCCGACGGCGGTTCGTTGAACCGCAGCGTGTTCCCGAAGGGGTCGAGGAGCGTCATGCACGTCCCGATCTCGTCGACGGCGATACCGGGGTTGAGGTAGCGGTACTCCTTCCCGCTCAGCTCGGCGTGGTAGCTCCGAACGCCATGGGTCTCGACGTACACCGCAGAGCCCGGGGTGCCGTCGCCGTGGTGCTCGGACAGATGCAGCACGAAGGCACCCCGCGAGACCTGCATGTACAGGGGCGCACGCTCACCGAACCGGTGCTCCCAGTCGATGTGGAAGCCGAGGTAGTCCACGTAGAACTGGCGAGCCTTGTCCACGTCGAACATGCGCAAGATCGGGACCACCCTGCTGAACGTCACCGCCATTCCTCCTCCGTTCCTCGGTTACCGAGTGGCTGGTCGCCCGCCACGGCTCTCCACGTGGTCAACCGGAGCGAAGAGCAGGCAGCCCACCTGGTCGTCGCGACGGAGCAGCCAGTTGGACGCCGCCAGCACCTCGCAACCCCCGTAGCCCCGGACGGCAGCGAGGAGCATGGAGGCGCCGTAGAACAACAACGCCGCGTCGCTCGTGACCGAGAGCGCCGGCGCGTAGTCAGGTGTCAGGTAGAGGGCGACGAACACGCCGACGTTGAGCACCTCGGCGACTCTCCCGTCCGCCTCCAGTCGAGCCGGGTTGCGGTGAGACCGCCACCGCTGCCACGCGAGCAGCAACGCCGGAAGACCGAGCAGCCCGAGGCCCCACGGCGCCGGTCTGAAATCGCCGACGACGTGCCCGTACGCGACACTTCCGACGAGGGCGAACCCGACGATGGTTCGCGCCACCGTGCCGAGAGGCCCGATGTGCCGGCCTCGCCGAACCGGTGCGCCGTCTCCCCCTGCGCCTTCGGGCTGATGCATGACGTCGGTCATCGCTCGTCCTGCTCGGCGGCGAGCTCGTTGGACGGGCGCGAGGGGCGTGGCCGAGCGGCACGCGTTCCGGATCCCGGGCGCGGAGACGACGAGGTCGGTCGAGCTGCCCCTATTCGTTCGAGCACCTGGTCGGCGATGGCGACGAAGGTGCCCAGATCGGCTCGAGGAACGTCACCCAACAGCCAGCGTGCCGCTTCCTGTCGTTCGGCCCCCATCCTGGCCGCGGCGGCGGCCCCCAGTTCGGTCAGGGAGACGAGGGTGGCCCGCCTGTCGGTTGGATGCCGGCCCCGCTCCACGAGCCCCTCGGCCTCCAGGGCGTCGACCAGGGCGGTGACGTAGCGGGGCGTGCACCGCAGCGCCTGGCCGAGCTGGCGCTGGACCATGGCGCCCGCCTTGTCCAGCACGAGGAGAACCTCGGCACGCGAGGCGGAAAGCCCCCGTTCGCCCAGCCCGCGCTCCATCACCTCCGTGAGCTTCGTCGCCAGCTCGAAGAGCTTGTCGAGGGCGGTCTCCGGATCGGAATTCGCGCTTGCATTCATTCGTGAATACAGTACATTATTCTTCTAGTGCACAGTGAACGAGGGACTCCAATGAAAGGGCTCGGACGGACAACGGTACGCCCGGTGTCCACCTATGCCGGGGACCCGGCGTGGCACGTCACCGGCTACGAGGCGGTCAGCCGGTTGCTGGCCGATGCCCGGCTCGGCCGCACGCATCCGCACCCCGACCGGGCCCCTCGCTACTCCAACTCGGTGATGTTCGGGCGCCCCCAGCCGGCGACGCCGACCGAGGCGGCGGACCACGCCCGCATGCGCAGGCTGCTCACACCATGGTTCTCGCCGGCGCGCATGGCCGGGATGCGTCGACGGGTCCAGGAGCTGGTCGACCTCGTGCTCGACGACCTCGCCTCCCAGACCGCACCCGCGGACTTCCACGAAGCGGTGTCGTTCCCGCTCCCCGCCCTCGTGATCTGCGAGCTGCTCGGCGTCCCCTACGAGGACCGCGAGCGGTTCCGGCGCTGGTCCGACGACGCGGCCGACATGGGCGACGAAGCCCGCTCGCGCTCCGGCCTCGGGGCGCTCTGGCACTACATGGTGGAGCTGGTGGACACGAAGCGCCGCCGGCCGGGCGAGGACGTGCTCTCGTACCTGATCGCCGCCCAGCAGGGGGAAGGCACGGCGTCCGCCACCGACGATGTCGCCATGGTGGGGGCCGCACTGCTCTTCGCCGGCCACGAGACCACGGTGGCCGCCATCGACAAGGGGGTCGTGCTGCTCGCTACCCGGCCCGGCCTCGGCGACGCCCTCCGGGGTGATCCGGCGCTGGTGGAGCCGGCGGTCGAGGAGATCCTGCGTCTCCCGTTGCCGGTACCCACCGGCGACGGCGGGCGGGCCGGGCTCCCCCGATGGGCGAAGGCCGACGTCGAGATCGACGGAGCCGTGATCCGAGCGGGAGAGCTGGTCCTCCTCGACATACAGGCCGCCAACCTCGACCCTCGAATCTACGGGTCGGCCGAGGCCCTCGACGTCCGGCGCTCGGACAAGCCGCACCTCGCCTTCGGGCGCGGTCCCCACTTCTGCCTGGGTGCCCCCCTGGCCCGGATGGAGCTGCACGTGTTGGTCACCGCCTTGGTGAGGCGCTGGCCGACACTCGAGCCGGCCGTCCCGGTCGAGGAGCTCCGCCCCCGCAACCACCTCCTCACCGGGGGGCTCCACGCCCTGCCCGTGCGGTGGTGACACCGACGACTAACCGGTCGGTCCCATCACGGGAGAGGTTCTCCGTCGCGTGTCGATCCCGGCGCATGTCGGTCGGCGTGGGTGACGAGACCGCCCGGCGGCATGACGGCCTCGGCAGTTCGGACCATCAACGACGAACGAGACACGTGGAGGAGATCGGGATGAGAAGGATCGTCGCAGGCCTGTTCATGTCGCTGGACGGCGTCGTGGAGTCGCCCGAGAAGTGGCAGGGCCCCTACTTCAACGACGAGATGGGGGCCGAGCTCGGGGCCCAGATGGCCCAGTCCGACGCCCTGCTGATGGGGCGGAGGACGTACGAGGAGTTCGCCGCCTTCTGGCCGAGCCAGGGAAGCGCAGGGCCGGCGGGGTTCATGAACAACGTCCGGAAGCTCGTCGTCTCCACCACCCTGCGGACACCCGGGTGGCAGAACTCGAAGGTGATCGGGGGGGACCTCTCCGAGGAGCTGACGACGCTCAAGCGTCGGACCGGAGGCAACATCCTCGTCTCCGGCAGCATCACCCTGGTGTCGTCCCTGTTGCGTCACGGCCTGCTCGACGAGCTCGGCGTCATGGTCTGCCCAGTGGTCATCGGGACGGGGCGGCACCTCTTCGAAGACAGCGCGGGCCCCATCCCCCTCGCGCTGGCGGCCTCGAACACCCTCGACAACGGCGTCCTCCACCTGACCTATCGACCGGCGGCCGGCTAGTCCGCCCGTCCTCGAGACAAAGGAGAGCACGATGAGCACGAAGTCCACAGCCGAGAAGCTCCTGATCAAGCCGGGCGCGACGGTGTGGTGCTCCGGGCAGGAACACGTGGAGCTGATCGGCCCGCTGCCGCCCGGCACGCGCTTCGTCGATCATCTCGCCGAGGCGAGGACGGCGATCGTGTTCGCCGAGGACGCGGCATCGCTGCGAACCGCGGTGGCGCACATGGCGACCAACTGCGTTCACCCGACACACTCTGGGTCGCCTACCCCAAGGGCAATCGCACGGACATCAACCGCGACACGGTGTGGCCGATCGTCGCCGAGCTCGGGATGCGGCCGATCGGGCAGGTGGCCGTGAGCGAGGTGTGGTCTCGCTGCGCTTCCGGGCGCTGAAGCCGGGCGAGGAGCGGTCGGGAGGAAGGTGGCGGCAAACGTCGGTCTGACCGCGTACGTGGGCCCCTGGGGACGCTTCAGCGGGCACCGCGGACCTGGAGCGGTGCTGCTCGCGTCGAGCAGCGGTCACGGTTTCACCGCCGGGCGGCGGGCGATTCCCCCTTCATTCCCGTCCTCCTCGATGCCCCTTTTCGCCCTCCCACCCACTGCCGCGGTCGCGCGCCAGCTCGTCGATGCTCGTCGTCGGGCTCAGCTCGGTACCGGCTCGGTACGCGGCGCGCCCCACCATGTGAGCCCCGACCGGCGCGGTGATGAACTGGAGGACCAGGACGAGCAGGAGCTTGGCCACATCTCCGGACTCGTTGACCCGGAGTGCAGCTCCGGCCAGGACGAGGACGAGCCCGAGCGTGGCTGGCTTGGTTGCCGCATGCATTCGGGCGAAGACGTCGGGGAAGCGCTGGAGCCCGAGACCGGCAGTCACCGCGAGGGCGACCCCGACCAGGATCAGCACCCCGGCGATGGCGTCGACCATCAGGCGCCCCTCCGTTCGATGAACCGGGCCACGTTGACGGTTCCGACGAAACCGAGCAGCGCGGCCACCAGGAGCACGTCGAGGTACGTGCCCTCCCCGGTTCGGGCCGCGTCGACGGCGATGCCGCTGACGATCACGATCAGCAAGGCGTCGAGGGCCACGATGCGGTCGGCCAGGGACGGTCCTCGGACCAGCCGCAGCAGGCAGAGCAGTCCCGAGACGGCGATGCCGAGGAAGGCCAGCGAGGTGACGACTCTCATCCCTCGCCCTTTCGTTCGCCGCCGCGCCCGGACGGCGGAGGCGACGGCGTCGGTGCGTCGACCACCTGCTCCTGGAGCGCAGCCTCGGCGGCAGCGACGGCGGCCGAGCTCCCGAACGCCCGGATGGCCAGGACCTCGAGGTACTGCACATCGCGCCGAACTGCGCCGATGTCCTCCAGATGAAGGACGTGGACGTAGAGGACGGGGGGCTGGTGCCGGACCTCCAGCGTCAGCGTGCCGGGCGTCAACGAGATGGCGTTGGCCACCAGCGTGGTAAGCGTCTCGGAGACGCCGCGGATGGGAACGGCGACGATGCCCTCGTTGATCCGGTTCTGGGGCGTCACGACCTCCCAGGCGACGATCATGCTCGCTTCGACGAGCTTCCAAGCGAAGTACCCGACGAAATGGGCCGCCGCCCCCGGCCGGAACGCCCCGGGAATTCCTCGGGGGCGCATCGGGAACAGCACGACGAGCAAGGAGCCGAGCGCGAGCCCGGCGAGCACATTGGCGACGCTGGCGTCCTCCCAGAGGAACAGCCACACGACGAGGAGCCACGCGACCATCGGGAGCTGGCGCGGCGGGCGACGACGGGCCGGGATCATGGTCCGAGCACCTCTTGGATGTAGGGGGTCCGCTCGACGAGAGCGTCGGCCGCCTGGCGACTGAGGTCGTACAGGGGTGCCGCCCCGATCGCCACCAGCAGGCTGATCACGACGAGGGCGGCGGTCGGCGCCACCATGAGCCGGGGCGCGGCGAGGTGACCGGCGCCCCGCGCCGACAGGAGCGGCGGCTCCTCGTCCGGGGTGCCCCAGAAGACCCCGGCCCAGATCTTGGTCATGGAGAACAGGGTGAGCAGGCTCACGACCAGGCTCGCCCCCACCACGACGTAGCGCTCGGCGTCCATCCCCGCTTGCACGAGCGCAAGCTTGGCCACGAACCCGGAGAACGGCGGCAAGCCGGCGAGGCTGAGTGCGGGGACCAGGAACAGGACGGCGATGAGGGGCGCCCGGTGGAGCAGCCCTCCGAGCCGGCGGAGCGCGCCGGTCCCCGTGGCGTTCTCCACCAGCCCGCCGACCAGGAACAGCGTCGTCTTCACCACGATGTGGTGGACGATGTAGAAGATGGCGCCGGCGATACCAGCGACCGTGAAGAGCCCCAGCCCCATGATCATGTAGCCGATCTGGCTCACGATGTGGAAGCTGAGGATGCGCTTGACGTCGTCCTGGGCGATCGCACCGAGCACGCCGACGACCATGGTGGCGGTGGCGACCACCAGCAGGAGGACGGACCCACCCTCGTCGCTGGGGAAGAGAAGGGTCTGCGTACGGACGATGGCGTACACCCCGACCTTGGTCAGGAGCCCGGCGAAGATCGCAGTGACCGGCGTGGGCGCCGTCGGGTAGGAGTCGGGTAGCCAGAAGAAGAGCGGGAAGATCGCGGCCTTGATCCCGAACACCACGAGCAACAGGAGGCCCAGCGCGCTGCGCACGGGCCCGGGGAGGTCGCCGACCTTGCCGGCGAGGTCGGCCATGTTGACCGTACCCGTGGCCGCGTAGATGAGGCCGACGGCGGTGACGAAGAGGGTGGACGCCACCAGGCTGATGACGACATAGGTCATACCGGAACGGATCTGGTCCCTGGTTCCCCCAAGGGTGATCAGGACGTAGCTGGCGCTGAGCATGACCTCGAAGGCGACGAACAGGTTGAAGAGGTCGCCGGCGAGGAACGAGGCCGACACGCCGGCGGCGAGGATGAGGTACAGCGGGTGGAAGAACAGCGCGTGGTCCGCCGTCCGCGGGCTCCCGATCGAATAGACGAGCACGGCGAGCACCATGGCGGCCGACACGACCAGCATGACGGCCGCGAAGAGGTCGGCGACCAAGGTGATCCCGACCGGCGCCTGCCACCCCCCGACGTGCACGGCGATCGGTCCGTCGCCGTCGACCCGCACCAGGAGCGCCACCGTCGCGGCCAGGTTGACCGAGAGCACGACGAGGCCGAGAGCGCGTTGCGCCTGGGTCCGCCGGTGCAGCGCCATCGAGAGGCCGGCGGCCAGGAGGGGCAGGGCGATGGGCAGCGGTACCAGGACCCTCACTCGCCCTCCACACTCCCGCCGGCGCGGCGGGCGATCCTGCGGTCCTCGAGGTCGTCCTCCACCTCGTCGTCATGACGGAGGAGCCAGCTGCGGTAGGACATGGCCAGGAGGAACGCGGCCACGCCGAAGGTGATCACGATGGCGGTGAGGGCCAGTGCCTGCGGGAGGGGGTCGGCGAAGCCGCTGCCCGCCCCACTGAACGGAGGCCGTCCGGCCCGACCGCCGGCCATCAGGAGGACGAGGTTGGCGCCGTGCCCCATGATCGCCAGCCCGATCACGATCTGGGTGAGCTTGCGCTGGAGGACGAGGTAGGTCCCCATGGCGTAGAGGAATCCCACGGCAAGGGCGAGGACGGCGATCAACGCCCGTCTCCGTCCGCTCGAGCGCTGTTCATGGTGCCTCCTCGGACGGAGTCGGGTCGTCGGGCTCGGCACCGAGGGTGGTGAGAACGCTCACCACGAG
>DATAAD010000012.1:0-49848 GCA_036260295.1 Acidimicrobiales bacterium
GCTGGTAAGGCCCGTGGCCAGATGACCACGTTGATAGGCCGGAGGTGTACGCACTGCAAGGTGCTCAGCCGACCGGTACTAATCGGCCGAGGGCTTGGAGATCAATCTAAGTTGCCCGTGCTCGCTCTGAAAGGCTCAAGAGAGCCCTAGATTTCCGGTGGCCCTAGCGGCGGAGTCACACCCGTTCCCATTCCGAACACGGAAGTTAAGCCCGCCAGCGCCGATGGTACTTGGGGGGCATCCCCCTGGGAGAGTAGGTCGCCGCCGGATTCTTTCTCGAGAAGGCCCCCGCACCGGCGGGGGCCTTCTTCTGTTTCCGTTACTGTCGGCCCGTGGCCCCGCCCCGTCGAGAGCCGTCGGACGAGAGCCGGGGGGCGGCCAAGCGGCCGGCACGCCCGGCGCCCCGAAGACGGGACGCAACACCTCGACCGGCCGGTGAGGGCGGGCGCCCCCCACGGGCGGGCGGCGCGCCGAGACCGGCGGCCGGTCGAGGTCCCGACGACGCCACCGGGCGCGGGCGGGGGGGCGCACCGGCCGGCGGTGGACGGCCGCCCGACCGAGCCGGGGCGGCCGGCCGGGCACGCCGGCGGGAGGACGCTCCCCCTGCGGAGCGGCCCCTGCCGGCCACGTGGGGCAACGTCGCCCGTCGGGGGGCTCGCGCGGTCAGGCGCCGGCCCGAGGACGACGAGCGGCGGGAGCCCGAGACGCGCGACCGCGGCCGCCCTCCGGCCTGGGAGCCGGAGCGGTGGAGCAGCGAGCCGGTGGCCGGCCGAGGCCCGTCGGCCACGCCCGGCGACCGACCCCCGGCTCAGGCCCGCCCCCGTGGCCGGAAGGTGCCCAAGGTCATCGCCGCCGAGGTGGCCTCGGGGGTGGACCCGTCGGTGGCGGCCAAGGTCGAGCGCAAGCTGGCGCAGGCCGCCGACGCCTTCGAGCGCGACCACCTCCCCGACGCGCTCCGCATCCTGCGCCCGCTGAGCAAGGACGCGCCGGGCGTGCCCGCCGTCCGGGAGCTCACCGGCCTGGCCCTGTACGGCACGGGCCAGTGGGCGGCAGCGGCAAAGGAGCTGGAGGCCTTCCGGAGCCTGACCTCGTCGGTGGAACAGCACCCGGTGCTGGCCGACTGCTACCGGGCGCTGAAGCGGTACCCGAAGGTCGTCGAGCTCTGGGACGAGCTGCGGGAGGCGTCGCCCAGCGCCGCCCTGGTGACGGAGGGCCGGATCGTCGCCGCCGGGGCGCTGGCCGACCAGGGCGACGTCAAGGGCGCCATCCGCCTCCTCGAACGGGGGCCGGTCCGACCGGCGGGACGGACGGGCATGCACCACGCCCGTCTCTGGTACGCCCTGGCCGACCTGTACGAGCGGGCCGGGGACGCGCCCAAGGCCCGCGAGCTGTTCGCCCGGGTGGTCGCCGTGGAGCCCGATCTGGCCGACGCGGCCGAGCGCCTGGCCGCCCTGGGATGACTGTCGCAACCCCTCGGTAGAGTCCTGCCTGGCGCTTCCCCCTCGCCTGGACACGACGACGAAGGGGAAGACGGCGATGACGAACGTGGTGGTGCTGGTCGGCCGGCTGGCCCGTCCGGCCGAGGCCCGGGAGCTGCCCTCGGGCGACCGGCTGGTCGCCTATGAGCTGACAATCGACCGGGAGGGGGAGCGGGCGGAGACGGTGCCCGTCGTGTGGTTCGGGGCGCCGGCCAGCGCGGTCGACCACGACGTCGACGAGCGGATGGTGGTGGTCGGCCGGGTCCGGCGCCGGTTCTTCCGGGCGGGTGGCGCGACCCAGAGCCGCACCGAGGTGGTGGCCGAGGCGGTGGTGAGCACCCGGCACGGCAAGCGGGCGGCGGCCGCCCTGGCCCGGGCCCAGGAACGCCTGGGCGACGCCCTGGCCTGAGCGGCGCGCCGGGTCACACGGCCATGCGCCGGAACACCATGCCCGTGCGGGGCTTGGGATGGAAGAAGGTGGTCTTGGTGGGCATCCTCCGCCCGGCCAGGGCGTTGCGGGCGATCTGGCCCACGTCGACCGGCCGGAGCAGGACGGCGGCCGAGGCCTTGCCCGCGGCCACCTGGGCGGTCACCGAGTCGAGCGACGGGTCGAAGGCCAGCGTGTGCGGGGGCAGCTTGGCCAGCGCCTCGTCGAGCAGGGCGGTGTCGGGCCGGAGGTCGTCCTCCACCTCGTCGCCGGCGGCCCGGGGGGTGAGGAGCCAGGCTTCGTCGGCGCCCATGAGGAGGGCCAGGCCGCCCACCTCCTCCATCCGCTCGGGAAGCGTCGCCACCGGAAGGTCGGTGGCCGCCACCTCGAAGAGCGGCTCGAGGGCGCCGACCACGTCGGTGCCCTCCGGCAGGCCGGCCACCACCCGGTGGATCGGTCGTACGCTGGCCTGGCTGTCGGCCAGCTCGCACACGAGGGCCATGATCAGGTCCTCGTCACCCCGGGCCCCGCCACGGGCCGCCCGCTGCTCGTCCCGGTAGGCCAGGGCGGTGGCGTAGCGGTGATGGCCGTCGGCGATGACCACCGGCGCCGAGCGGACCGTCTCGGCGACGGCGTCGAGCACCCCCGGCTGGGTCAGCCGCCACATCCGATGGTGCACGCCCTCCTCGTCGGTGCAGCGGGCGACCGGGGTGCCCGGCGCGCCGGCGCACAGGTCGCTGATCCCCTCGGCCATCGACAGTCCCCAGACGGGCGAGAGGTCGGCCCGGCAGGCCCGCAGCAGTTGCAGCCGGTCGGTGCGGATCTTGTCCTGGGTCTGCTCGTGGGGGAGCACGTCGCCCTCGCCCGGCGCCACCACCTCGAGGGCGCCGAGCACGCCGGCGACCTGGCGGCTGTTCCCGGCCGGGTCGTGGTAGCCCATGCGGTAGGCGTAGAAGCCCGGCTCCGGATCGGTGCGGAGGATGCCCTCGGCCAGCCACCGGTCGAAGCGCGACCGGGCCACGGCGTACCGGTCGCCCCCGTCCTCGTCGTGGGGGAGGTCGAGGCGGACGACGTTGTAAGGGCTGCGGGCCTCCAGGGCCGCCTGGTCCTCGGGACCGATCACGTCGTACGGCGGGGCGATGACGTCGTCGAGCTCGACGCGGTCGAGGTCGTAACGGACGCCGGCGAAGGGATCGAAACGGGGCACGTCCCCTGCCTAGCAGAGCCCGGTCACCAGGTCGGGTAGGGGGAGGGCGCCGGGTCGGGTTGGGATACCCGGGAGGGGCGGAGCCGGTCGCGGAGGAACAGGGCCACCAGGGCCCCGAACACGAACCCGCCCACGTGGGCGACCCACGCCACGCCCTCGTCGGGGCTGGTGAAGAACTGGGTGACGAACCAGAACCCGAGCAGCCACTTGGCCGGGATGTCGCGGAACAGGACGAGGACGATCAGGATGAGCAGCGAGCGGATGCGGACGTTCGGGAACAGCACCAGGTAGGCGCCCATCACCCCGGCGATGGCGCCCGAGGCGCCCACCACGGGGACGGTGCTGTCGGGCTGGACGAAGATGTGGGCGGCCGAGGCGGCCAGGCCGGCGAGGAGGTAGAAGCCGATGTAGCCCGCGATGCCCATGCGGTCCTCGATGTTGTTGCCGAAGATCCACAGGAACAGCATGTTCCCGCCCAGGTGGAGGAGGCCCCCGTGCAGGAACATCGAGTACACCAGGGCCAGCCATACGGACTTGTTCGGGAAGTACTCCTCGTCCTCGCCGACGGTCGCGCCGCGCTCGCAGGCCGTATCGTCCTCGAAGCGCAGGGTCCGGATGATCTCGTCCTCGGTGAGGGGCCGGCCCTCGACCACCTCGCACGGGATGGCGGCCACCTCGAAGGAGAACCGGGCCTGGCTGCCCGGGTCGTCGTACGGGCGCTGGACGAAGAAGTACACCCCCACGTTGATGGCGATGAGGACCAGGGTGATCACCGGGAACCGTCGCGTCGGGTTGTAGTCCTTGAGGGGGATCACCGGGGCCGAGCATAGGTGGCGGCCCCCACGGTCCAGAGATGGCCGGGTAGTGTCGTCCCGTGGCCGGCGACGAGCTGTTCAAGCGCTACCTGGAGATCGGCGCGTCGGTGCTCGGGATGTCCCGGGAGCGGGCCGAGAGCATCGTGCGGGACCTGGTCGCCTCGGGCGAGGTGGCCAAGGGCCAGGCCAGCAAGGCGGCGGACTGGTTGGTCGAGCGGGGCCGGACCGGGACCGAGGAGCTGGCCGACCTGGTGCGCCGGGAGATCCGCCAGCAGATCGCCGCCCTCGGGCTGGTGACCAAGGACGACCTGGCCCGGGTGGAGGCCCGGATCGAGGAGGTGAGGGCGTCGGCGGCCAACGCCGCGACCCCCACTGCGGCCGCGGCGGCCACCCCGACGGTCGCCAAGGCGGCCAAGGCGCCCAAGGCCCCGAAAGCCACCAAGGCCCCCAAGCCGGCGAAGGCGGCGGGTGCCACGAAGTCCGCCGGCATCAGCCGGTCGGCCTCGGTGGCCAAGCGCCCCGGCACGGCGGGCGCCGACGGGCCGGCCACGACGAAGGATTGAAGGGCTGCGCCGGCGGCTCGACTCCGAGCTGGTGCGGCGGGGACTGGTCTCCAGCCGGGATCGGGCACAGGCCGAGATCGCCGCGGGCCGGGTCCTGGTGCGGGGTGTGCCGGCCACCAAGGCGGCCCGGATGGTGGGCGCCGACGACCCCGTCGCCCTCCAGGGGCCGGCGCCGCGCTTCGTCAGCCGGGGCGGCGAGAAGCTGGACGCCGCCCTCGACCGGTTCGCCGTCGACGTCGCCGGCCGTTCGGCCCTCGACGCCGGGGCGTCGACCGGTGGCTTCACCGACTGCCTGCTCCAGCGAGGCGCCCTCGAGGTGGTTGCCGTCGACGTGGGCCGGGGCCAGCTCGACGCCCGCCTGCGCGGCGATCCCCGCGTCACCGTGCGGGAGCGTACGAACGTCCGCCACCTCACCCTCGGCCATCTGGGCCGGGAGGGCAGGCCGTTCGACGTGCTCGTCGCCGACCTGGCCTTCATCTCCTTGCGCACGGTTGCGCCCGCCCTGCTGGGGCTGGTCGGGCAGGGCGCGGACGTGGTGGTCCTGGTCAAGCCGCAGTTCGAGGCCGGCCGGGCCGAGGCCGGGCGGGAGCGCGGCGTGATCAAGGACCCACGGGTGTGGGCCGAGACGCTCACCGCCGTCCTGTCCGCCTACGCCGACCACGGCGCGGCCATCCTTGGCGTCATGGTCTCGCCCCTGCTGGGCGCCCAGGGCAACACCGAGTTCCTGGCCCACCTCGCCGCCCGACGCCACCCGGCGGGTGACCTGACGAGAATGGTCGCCGCCGCGGTCGACGAGGCCGTGGCCCACAGAACGGGCGCGTGAGGTTGGTCGCCGTCGGTTTCGTCGTCCACGAGCACCGCCCCGAGGCGGCCGAGATGGCCCGGAAGGCCACCCGGTGGTTGGTCGACCGTCACCACCAGGTCCGCCTGCCCAAGAGCGACGCCGAGAACGTGGGCCTGCCCGAGCACGGGTGCTCGCCCGAGGAGCTGCCCGAGGGGCTGACGGTGGTCGTGGCCCTGGGGGGCGACGGCACCATGCTGCGAGCCGTGCACCTGGTCAGCCGGGCCGGGGTGCCCCTCCTCGGGGTCAACCTGGGGCGCCTGGGCTACCTGGCCAGCCTCGAGCCGGGCGGGCTCGTCGAGGGCCTGGAGCGGGTGCTGGCCGGCGACTACTCGATCGAGGAGCGCATGATGCTCTCCGTCCTCGTCCAGCGATCGGGGGAGCCGGTGGCGCCCGACCCCCTCGCCGGCGACCTGTGGGCCCTCAACGAGGCCGTGGTCGAGCGCCCCGCCGCCGGCCACACCGTCCACATGGCCGTGCAGGTCAACGGCCGGTTCTGGACCACGTACTCCTCCGACGGCCTCATCGTGGCCACCCCGACCGGTTCCACCGCTTACGCCTACTCCGCCGGCGGCCCCATCGTGTCGCCGAGCGTGCGCGCCCTGCTGATCACGCCGGTCTCGGCCCACATCTCCTTCGCCCGCAGCCTGGTGGTCGACGCCCGCGACTCGGTTCGTATCGAGGTGACCGACCGCCCGGCCGCGCTCGTGCTCGACGGGCGTGAAATGGCCACCCTCGAGAAGGGGGACGCCATCCTCTGCACCGAGGCCCCCGGGGCGGCCCGGTTCGTCTCCCTGGACGGGCGCGACTTCTTCGGCATCCTCAAGACCAAGTTCGGCGTGGCCGACCGCTGATGCTCGTCGAGCTGCACGTCCGGGACCTCGGCGTCATCGCCGACCTCCATCTCGTCCTGGCCCGGGGCATGACCGCCCTGACCGGGGAGACGGGCGCCGGGAAGACGCTGGTGGTGGAGGCCATCGAGCTCCTCGTCGGCGGGCGGGCCGACTCGGTGCTGGTCCGCCCGGGGGCCGAGGAGGCGCTGGTCGAGGGCCGCTTCGTCGGCCCGGACGGCGACGAGACCGTGGTGGCCCGTGCCGTCCCCCGTCAAGGCCGCTCCCGGGCCTACGTCGACGGCCGGCTGGCCACCGCGGCCGAGCTGGCCGAGCGGGGCCGGGCGCTGGTCGACCTCCACGGCCAGCACGCCCACCAGTCGCTCCTGTCGCCCCGGCTGCAGCGGGCGGCCCTGGACCGCTTCGCCGGGGTCGACCTCCGCCCGCTCGGCGAGGCCCGCCACCGGGTCAAGGCCGTCGACCAGGCCCTGGCCGCCCTGGGCGGGGACTCCCGGGCCCGGGCCCGGGAGATCGACCTGCTCCGCTTCCAGCTGGCCGAGCTGGACACCGCCGCCCTCGACGACCCCGACGAGGACCGCGCCCTCGAGGCCAAGGAGGATGCGCTGGCCGATGCCGCCGCCCACCGGGAGGCGGCCGCCGCCGCGTACGACGCCCTCATGGGTGACGGCGGGGCCCTCGACGCCTTGGGCCGGGCCGTCGACGCGGTCGCGGCGCGTACGCCGTTCGCCGACCTCGACGCCCGGCTGCGGGCCGTGCAGGCGGAACTGGCCGAAGCGGCCTCGGACGTCCGCCACGCGGGCGACGCCATCGTGGACGAGCCCGAGCTCCTCGACCAGGTCCGGGCCCGCCGTCGCCTGCTGCGCGAGCTCTGCCGGAAGTACGGTGAGCAGTTGTCCGAGGTCATGGCGTACCGAGCAGAGGCGCGCCACCGGCTGGCCGAACTGGAGTCACACGGCGTGAGGGTGGAGACGCTGGAGAGCGAGCGGCGGGACGCGGTGGCGGCCGTGGACCGGGCCGCGGTCGTGGTGGCGCGGGCCCGGAGGGAGGCGGCGCCGGCCCTGGCCGCCCGAGTCGAGGCCCACCTGGCCCAGCTGGCCATGCCCGGCGCCCGCCTCGAGGTCACCGTCGAGGGGCCCGGCCCGGCCGACGACGTTGAGCTCCTGCTGGCCGCCAACCGCGGCGCCCCGCCCCTGCCCCTGGCCAAGGTGGCGTCGGGCGGCGAGCTGGCCCGGGCCATGCTGGCCGCCCGGCTGGTGCTCACCGACGCGCCTCCCACCCTCGTCTTCGACGAGGTCGACGCCGGCGTGGGCGGCGAGGCCGCCTTGGCCGTGGGCCGGGCCCTTGCCGAGCTGGCGGCCGACCACCAGGTGCTGGTCGTCACCCACCTGCCCCAGGTGGCGGCCTTCGCCGACCACCAGGTCGTCGTCACCAAGGACGATCGCAGCGGCCGTACGGCGGCGTCCGCCCGCCACGTCACCGGCGGCGACCGCGTGGTCGAGCTCTCGCGCATGCTCTCGGGCCAGCCCGCGTCCGACACGGCCCGGGGCCACGCCGAGGAGCTCCTGGCCACCGCCGCAGCCGAAAGAAACCGCTGATGGCCCGGGAGAGCCTGCGTCAACGGTTCGGGCGACCGGCCCTGCGGGCCGTCCCTTCCGAAGGGGTGGTCGTCGGCCGGGCGCGCGTCGACCGGCGGACCAAGAACCTCATCCCCCGGCTCCAGCCCGGTGAGATCGCCGTCATCGACCACGAGGACCTCGACCGGGTGGCGGCCGAGGGGCTGATCCTGGCCAAGGCCGCCGCGGTGGTCAACGCCACCCGGTCGAGCACGGGCCGCTACCCGAACCTGGGCCCGCTCCTGCTCGCCGCTGCCGGCATCCCCGTGGTCGACGGCGTGGGCAAGGAGGTGATGACGGCCGTCCGCGAGGGCCAGACGCTCGAGGTCGAGGGGAACGAGGTCCGCCGCGCCGGGACGGTGGTGGCCTCGGGCACTTGCCACACCCTCGAGTCCCTCGAGGCCCAGCTGGAGGTGGCCCGCCAGTCCCTGGGCGACGAGCTCGAGCGCTTCGCCGAGAACACCCTCGAGTACCTGCGCCGCGAGCGCCACCTCCTCACCGACTCGCCCGTGCTCCCCGACCTCGCCGTCGACATGGCCGGGCGCCACGTCCTCATCGTGGTGCGGGGCGGCAACGACGCCCGCGCCGACCTGGCCACCCTGGGGGCCTACATCAAGGAGATGCGCCCGGTGATGATCGGGGTCGACGGCGGCGCCGACGTCCTGCTCGACGCCGGTCACAAGCCGCACGTCGTCATCGGCGACTTCGACTCCGTGTCGACCGAGGCCCTGCACGTGGGCGCCCAGCTGATCGTCCACGCCTACCCGGGCGGCTCGGCTCCGGGGGCGGGGCGGCTGGACGAGCTCGGGCTCCCGTACACCGCCTTCGAGGCCGCGGGCACAAGCGAGGACGTGGCCATGCTCCTGGCCTATGAGAAGCGGGCCGAGCTGATCGTCGCCGTGGGCACCCACGCGTCCATGGTCGAGTTCTTCGACAAGGGCCGGTCCGGCATGGCCTCCACGTTCCTCGTGCGGCTGAAGGTGGGGCCGATCCTGGTCGACGCCAAGGGCGTGAGCCGGCTCTACCAGAGCCGGGTCCGCACTGGCGACGTCATCCTCCTCGTCGTCGCCGCCCTCTTCGCCATGCTGGTGATGGTGGCCGTGGCCCAGCCCCTGCACGTGTTCGTCAAGGCCACGTGGTTCACCCTCACCGAGTCCTGGAACGCGGTGTTCGGATGATCAACCTCCGCTACCACATCGTCTCGTTGGTGGCGGTGTTCCTCGCCCTCGGCCTCGGCATCGTCATGGGCTCCACCGTCATCGACCGGGTCACGGTTGACGCTCTCAACAACCGCCTCGACGACGTCCAGCGGTCGGTGAGCGCCATCCGGGACGAGAACGGCCGGCTGAAGGGCCAGGTCGACCAGGGCCTGGACTTCGCCGAGACCACGCGCGACCAGTTGCTGCGCGGCCACCTGCGCAACATCCCGGTCATGGTCGTCGCCGTGGCGGGCATCGACCGTCGGCCCCTCGACGACGTGCGCGCCGCCCTGGTCGGGGCCCAGGCCACGCTGCAGGGGACGATCTGGTTCACACCGAAGATGCGCCTGTCGAACGAGGGCGACGTCCGGGCCCTGGCCGCGGCGCTCGAGCTGGGCGCCGTCGACCGCCCCGAGGTCGTCCGCCGCCAGGCCCTGGCCAAGGTCGCCGCGGCGCGGGAGACCGCCCCCGCCGACGCCAGCCCGCTGGCCGCCCTGCAGTCCGCCGGCTTCCTCACCTACGAGGCGCCGCCCACTGCTACCTCCACCAGCGCGTCGCTGCCGCTGACCCTCGCCTCCCTGCCCCTGGCCAACACCCGGTACCTGTTCGTCTCGGGCGCCGGCGCCGAGGTGGGCGACGACGTCCTCGCTGTCCCTCTCGTGCAGGCCTACGCCTCCATCTCGGCCCGGGTGGTGGCGGCGGAGTCGGGCGAGGACACCCAGGGCGGCCGGGCCGTCTTCGTCGGGCTGCTGCGGGGCGACGTGGTGTCGGCCCGGCTGTCGACCGTCGACAACCTCGAGTCGCCCATGGGCCAGACGGCAGCGGTCCTGGCCCTCGAGGACCTGGGTGTGCCCCGGTTCGGGCACTACGGCGTCGGCCCCGGCGCGCAGAGCATCCTGCCCGTCCCGGCCGCGTGAGCGGGGGGCGTGGGCCCGAGTGTGGGCGATCGGGAGCGGTATATGGCCGCGCATCGCCCACTCTCGGCGAGGAGAGACAGTGAGCGGAGCACGGGCCCAAGTCACCGCCGGCAACATCGCGGCCCGGGTCACCGGGCTGGTGCGGGTGGTCGCCGTCGGCGGCGCGCTGGGGACGACATACCTGGGGAACACGTACCAGACGGCCAACCTGGTCTCGAACCTGCTCTTCGAGCTGCTGGCCGCCGGGATCCTGTCGTCGGTGCTGGTGCCGCCCTTCGTCGCCCTGCTCGAGGACGACCGGCGGGGGGACGCCGAGCGCCTGGCCGGGGCGGTGCTCGGGGTGGCCCTCGCCGTGCTCGGGGCGGTCACCGTCGCCGGCCTCCTCGCCCGCCCCTGGATCATGCGGGCCCTCACCGTGGCCGTCTCCGACGACGCAGTGCGGGAGGCGGAAGTGCGCCTGGGCGGCTTCCTGCTCTGGCTGTTCCTGCCCCAGGTCCTGTTCTACGCCGTCAGCTCGGTGGCCACGGCCGTGCTCCACGGCTCCCGGCGCTTCGCGGCGGCCGCCTTCGCCCCGGTCGCCAACAACCTGGTCGTGATCGCCACCATGGTCGCCTTCCGGGCCCTGGCCGGCGGCGACGCCGGCCTCGACCTCCCGTTGTCCCACCGCTTGGTGCTGGCGGTGGGGACGACGGCAGGCGTCGTCGCCATGGCCGCCGTGCCCGTCGTCGCCCTGCGCCGGGCCGGCATCCGGCTCCGCCCCCGGTGGGACCCCTCCCACCCCGGCCTGCGCCGCCTGGCCCGAGCCGGTATCTGGGGCGTCGTCTACCTGACCATGACCCAGCTGCTCCTCGCCGTCACCCTCGTGCTGGCCAACCGGGTGGAAGGAGGCGTGGTCGCCTACCACATCGCCTTCACCACCTTCCTGCTCCCGTTCGCCATCCTCGCCCACCCGGTGTTCACCACCGTCTACCCGAACCTGGCCGCCGACGCCCAGGCCTGCCGATGGACCGGCTTCGCCGAGGCCCTGGGCCGGGGCGCCCGCAGCATCGCGTTCCTGATCCTGCCCGCGGCCGCCCTCATGGTCGCCCTGGCCCGTCCGGGTCTCCGGCTGATCGAGGTGGGCGCCCTGGACGACGCCGGGAGCAGCCTGGTCGCCCGGGCCCTGGCCGCCTACGCCCTGGGCCTGGCCGGCTACGCCGGGCTGCACCTGCTGACCCGGGCGTCGTACGCGGCCGGGGACACCCGCACGCCCGCCCTGGTGAACGTGGGGGTGGCCGCCGGCGGCTCGCTGCTGATGGTGACCCTGTTCAGGCTGGCCTCGGGGAGCGGGCGGATGGTCGCCATCGGTGTGGCCCATTCGGTGGCTATGGTCGCCGGCGCTGTCGTCCTGGGGGCTGCCGTGCGGCGGCGGGTCGGCCGGCCGTGGCCCGTCGGGGCCACCCTGGCCCGGGCCGTGGCCGGCGCGGTGGCCGCCGGGTTGGCCGCCGCCACGGTGGCGGACATGGTCGGCTCCGGGAGCCGGCTGGCTGCGGCGCTGGCCGTGGGGCTGGGCGGGACCGCGGGCGTGGGCGCCTACCTCCTGGTGGCGTGGGTCCTGCGGGCACCGGAGCTCGACCTGCGCCGGGCCCCGGCGGTGGCGGAGCCGGCGACATGAGCCGCCCCCGGCCCCGGGTCGTCGCCGTCGTCCCGGCCAAGGACGCCGAGGCGACCGTCGGGGCGACGGTGGCGGCCGTGGCTTCCGTGCCCGGGGTGGGCGAGGTGCTGGTCGTCGACGACGGCTCGGGCGACGGGACGGCCGACGCGGCCCGGGCCGCCGGCGCATGGGTCCTGCGCCTGCCGGAGAACCGGGGCAAGGGCGGCGCCGTGGCCGCCGCCGCCGCGGCCACGCCGGAGACCGACGTCTACCTGCTCGTCGACGCCGACACCGGATCCTCGGCCGCCGCCGCCGCCGCCCTCCTCGAGCCGGTCCTCGCCGGTGAGGCCGACATGACGGTGGGCGTCCTGCCCTCCGCCGGTCGGCGGGGCGGGTTCGGCCTGGTCCGCCGTCTGGCGGCCGCGGGCATCCGCCGAGGGACCGGCGGGTTCGTTCCCCGGGCGCCCCTCTCCGGGCAGCGGGCGGTGCGCGGCCCCCTGCTGCGCTCGCTCGACGTAGCCCCCCGCTTCGGGCTGGAGGTCGGCCTCACGGTCGACGCCGTGCGCGCCGGCGCCCGGGTGGTGGAGGTGCCGGTGGCCATGGACCACCGCCACACCGGCCGCAGCCCCTCGGGCTTCACCCATCGGGGCCGTCAGGGCGCCGACGCCGTCCGGGCCCTGTGGCCCCGCCTGACCTCCCGCCGGTCCCGGACGGCCCTCGTCCTGGCGGCCGTGCTCCTGGTCGGGACGCTCGCCTCCTGGTCCGGCGCCCGGTCGGTGCCGTCCAACGTCCCGCCCACCGCCGGGGCCGAGAAGGTGGTGCTGGTCGGCCTCCCCGGCCTGTGGTGGGACGACGTGGGCACGGGCGCTATGCCCAACCTCGACCGCCTGGTCGGCGCGGCGGCGGTGGCGGCCATGAACGTCCGCACCCGGTCGGACCGGCCCACGGTGCGGGAAAGCTACGCCAGCCTCGGCGCCGGGAGCCGGGTCTCGGCCGGGCCGGCCGCGGAGGAGGCCTTCGAGGTCGACGGCCGGATCCTGGTGCCGGGGGTCGCCGGCCTGAGGGCCGGGGCGGGCCGCCATCTGCCCACCCTGCCCGGCGCCCTCGGCCAGGCCCTGCACGCCGGCGGCCGGCGCACGGCGGTGATCGGCAACGCCGACCTGGCCCCCGGGCTCAGCGAGCTGTCGCTGGCCGGCCACCCGAACCTGGCCCGGCCGGCGGCCGTGGCCCTGATGGACGAGCGGGGAATCGTCGACGGCGGCAACGTGTCCGGGGACGGCCTGGTGGTCGTCGACCGCCCCGCCCCGTTCGGCCGCAGGGCCGATCCGGCGGCGGTCGCGACCCAGACCGTCGCCGCCCTGAGGACGGCCGACGTGGTCCTCGTCGACCCCGGCGACCTCGAGCGGGCCGATGCGGTGAAGGACATCGGCGCGGCACCCGTCTACGTCGAGCGCACGCGCGCCGCCGCGCTGGCCGGCGCCGACGACCTCATCGGTCGCCTGGCCGTCGACCTGCCCCCGGGCACGCTTCTCCTCGTCGTCGCCGTCGTCCCGCCCGAGGACGAGTGGCGGTTGGTCCCGGTGGTCGCATCGGGCGCCGGAGTCGTCCCCGGGCACCTGTACTCGCCCTCGACCCGGCGCCTCGGCCTCGTCACCCTGACCGACCTGGCCCCCACCGTCCTGTCGGCCATCGGCGTCCCGGTCCCCGACCAGTTCACCGGCCGGCCGCTGCGGTACACCCCGGGGTGGCCGGACCTCGACCGCCTGGTCACCCTCGACGAGGACGCCGCGTGGCGGGAGCGGGTGTGGCTGCCGGTGACGACGGGGTTCATCGCCGCCCAGGTCGCCCTCTGGCTCCTCACCGCGACCACCCTCGCCGGATGGACGCGGTGGATCCGCCGGGCCTGGCTCCGCCCTGCCGCCCTGGCCGTGGCCGCCTTCCCGCTGGCCGCCCTCCTGCTGCGGGCCCTGCCGTTCGTCCCCGAGCTGGGCGGCGCCGGCCTGGGCGTGCTCGCCGCCCTCGACCTCGCGGTGGTGGCGCTGGCCACCCGGGCCCGGCGGCGCCCGCTCTCCCCGCTGGCCTGGATTCTGGGGACGACCGTCGCCCTGCTCGTCCTCGACGTGGCCACCGGCGCCCGGCTGCAGCTGGCGGGCATCCTCGGCTACTCGCCCCAGACCGCGTCCCGGTTCTTCGGCCTGGGCAACACCGCCTTCGGCGTCCTCGCCGGCGCCGCCCTCCTCCTCGCCGCCCTCCACGTGGGCCACGCCCCCCGCCGGCGGGAGGCCGTGGTCGGCGCTGCTGCCCTCCTCGCCCTGGTGGTGTTCGTGGACGGTGCCCCGGTCCTGGGCGCCGACGTGAGCGGCGTCGTCACCCTGGTGCCCGTCTGCGGCCTGGCCGTGGTGGCCCTGGCCGGCCGCCGGTTGACCTGGCGCACGGCCGCCCTGGCCGCCCTGGCCCCCGCCGCCGTGCTGGTTGCGCTGAGCGCTGTCGACCTCCTCCGCCCGCCCGAGTCCCGGACCCACCTGGGCCGGCTGGCGGCCGAGACCTTCCGTTCGGGCGACGACAGCGTGGTCGACACCGTCGTCCGCCGGGCTGAGGTGACAGCGTCCGCCATCGGACGGAACTTCTGGACGGCGGTGACGCCGGTGATCGCCGTCGGTGTCCTCGTCGTCCTCCTGTGCAGCCGGCGGGCGCGGCAGCTGGTCCCCCCCGGATCCCCGGGCCGGGCCGGCGTGCTCGCCGCCCTGGCCGCGGGGCTGATCGGGATGGCGGTGAACGACTCGGGGGTGGTCGTGGTGGCCATGGTGCTGGTGTCGGTGGGGCCGTTCCTCGCCCTCCTGGCCCTCGCCGAGCCGCCCGGCCCGGCGGTGCTGCTGGAACCGGCGGAGGCGCCGGCCCGGGCGGTGACCCGGTGACCTCCCTGCTGGCCGCGGTGGTGGTCGGCTACCTGGCCGCCCGCCTGACGTGGCTGGCCGCCCGCCCGGTGTTCGCCCTTCCCGCCCTGGCCCGGCGGAACTACCGGGGCCGCGTCCTGCCCACGGCCACCGGCATCGTCCTGCCGCTGGCCGCCGTGCTCGTCGAGGGCGGCCGGGCGGTCGCCGGGACGTTCGGCGTCGGCGACGGCCCGGAGACGAGCTTCGTCCGGGCCCTCGTGCTGCTGGCCGCCCTGGGGTTCGGCGTCCTCGGCCTGGTCGACGACCTGGCCGGCGACGCCACCGGCGACCGCGGGTTCCGCGGCCACCTCCGGGCCCTCGCCGAAGGCCGGGTGACGACCGGCGCCCTCAAGCTGCTCGGCGGCGGCCTCCTGGCCCTGCTGGTGGTGGCGCCCATGGTGGGCGAGTCCCCCGGGAGGCTGATGGCCGACGCCGCCCTCGTCGCCCTGTGCGCCAACCTGGCCAACCTGCTCGACCGGGCCCCGGGCCGGACGGTCAAGGTCGGCGCGGGCGCCTTCGCCCTCCTCGCCGTCGCCGCTCATCGGACCGGCGCCCTGAGCGGCACGGCGGTGATCGTCGGCGCCGCCCTGGGCCTGCTGCTCGACGACCTCCACGAGCGGCTGATGCTGGGCGACGCCGGCTCCAACGTCCTGGGCGCCGTCATCGGCCTGGGCGTGGTCGCCGCCTGCGGTCCCACGGCCCGCGACATCGCCCTCGTCGGGGTGGGCGCCCTCAATGTGGCCGGGGAGCTGGTGTCGTTCAGCCGGGTGATCGACGCCGTCCCGCCGCTGCGGGCCGTGGACCGGGCCGGCCGCCGGCTGTAACGCGCGCCGGTCGGCGCAGGACTGTCTTGTCGTGCGATCGACCCCGCCCGCCGCCGGCGGCTCGTTCCTGCTCGGGAGCACCCGCCAGCTGCAGCGCGACCAGCTCGGCACCTACGCCCGGGCCATGGCCGCCCACGGGGACATCGCCCGCTTCCGGGTCGGCCCGCCCGGCATCGGCTTCGCCTTCGACGCCGTGTTCTCGCCCGAGGGAGCCCGCCATGTCCTGGCCACGGATGCCGGCCACTACGTCAAGGACGCGCCGGTCATCGGCGAGTTCCGGTACTTCCTGGGCGACGGCCTCCTCGTCAGCGAGGGGGAGCGGTGGCGACGGGACCGGCGCATCGCCGGTCCGCTCTTCACTCGCCGGGCCGTCGAAGGCCACCGCGCCACGGTGGCCGCCTCCGCTGCCGACCTGGTCGCGTGGTGCGAGGAGGACGCGACCGCCGGCCGCCCAGTCGACCTGCACGCCCTGTCGATGCGGTACGCCCTGCACGCCCTGGGCAACACCGTGTTCGGCGACGACATCGCCCGGGTGGCGCCCACGCTGCGGACCACGCTCCCGCCCCTGGGCGAGCACCTCAAGCAGAGGGCGCTGTCGCCGGTCCGGTCGCCGCACTGGTTCCCCTCCCCTGCCAACCGCCGCGCCGAGGCGGCCCGCAAGGTCGTCTGGGACCTGGCCGACGCCCTCATCGCCGAGCGCCGGGGGAGCGGAGCCCGGGGCAACGACCTGCTCAGCCGTCTCCTCACCGCCCGCGACCCGGACACCGACGAGGGCCTGAGCGACGACGACGTGCGGGACGAGGCCATCATCTTCCTCATCGCCGGCCACGAGACCACCGGCAGCGCCCTGGCCTTCACCCTCCACCTGCTCGGCCGCCACCCCGAGGTGCAGGAGCGGGTGCGGGCCGAGGTCGAGGGGGCGGCGGCGTACGACGTGGACGAGCTGCCCTACACCACGCAGGTGGTGAACGAGTCCATGCGCCTGTACCCGCCGGCCCACACCGTCGTGCGCCGGGCTTCGGAGGAGACCGAGCTGCTGGGCTATCCCGTGGAGAAGGGCCGCATCGTCGCCGTCAACATCTGGGGGATCCACCACCGGGAGAGCGTCTGGCGCCAGCCGTTCGACTTCTCGCCCGAGCGGTTCGAGACCACCGCGACTCCGGGCGAGCGGAGCCGGCGGGGCACGGCGTACACCCACCTCCCCTTCGCCGGCGGGCCCCGGGCCTGCATCGGCGAGCACCTGGCCATGGCCGAGCTGGTCGCCGCCGTGGCCGCCCTCGTCGGGCGCTACCGCCTCCAGTCCCTCGAGAGCACGCCGGCCGTCCAGGTCGACCTCTCCCTGCGCCCCCGCGGCGTCCTGCCCTGCCGCCTCGAGCCCCTGGGAGGGTGAGCGCCGGTACGGTTGCCCGATGCGCCTGGGGTTCGCCGTGCCGGTCTCCGGCTCCTGGGCCACGCCGGCCAACTGCCTGAGGATCGCCCAGCGGGCCGAGGAGCTCGGGTACTCGTCGCTGTGGACGTTCCAGCGCCTCCTGTCGCCGCTGGAAGGCGACGCGCCGACGCTGGCGCCGCAGTACCGCAGCGTGCTCGACCCACTGGCCGTGCTCGCCTTCGTGGCCGGCCGGACGACGAGCGTCCGCCTCGGGGTGGCCGTGGTCAACATGCCGTACTACGCGCCCGTCGTCCTGGCCAAGCAGCTGGCGACGATCGACGTCCTCAGCGAGGGCCGGCTCGACGCCGGGCTGGGCCTGGGATGGCTTCCGCCGGAGCTGGCGGCGGCCGGCGCCTCCACCGCTCGCCGGGGCGCCCGCGCCGAGGACTTCCTCCGCTGCCTCGAGGCGATCTGGACCGAGGAGGTCGTCGAGTACGAGGGCGAGTTCTACCGGGTGCCGCGGTCGCGGGTGGACCCGAAGCCGATCCAGCGACCCCACCCGCCGATCCTCCTCGGCGGGACGGCGGAAGCGGCCCTCCGCCGGGTCGGGCGGGTGGCGGACGGCTGGGTCAGCGGCAGCCAGGCCGACCTCACCCGCATCGACCGGACGATCGACGCCATCCGGCGGGCCGCAGTCGACGCCGGCCGCGACCCCGACCGGCTGCGCTTCGTCTGCCGCGGCGTGGTCAAGGTCCGTCCCGGCGAGCGGGGCCCGCTCACCGGCTCCCTCGACGAGATCCGCGCCGACCTCGCCGACCTGGCCGGCAAGGGCCTCACCGAGACCTTCGTCGACCTGAACTTCGACCCCGAGATCGGCTCGCCCGAGGCCGACCCGGCAGCCTCCATGCGCCGGGCCGAGGAGGTGCTGGAGGCGCTGGCGCCGGGCTAGGACGCCTGGGTCCGCGCCGGCTCGGAGTCGTCGTCCTCCTCGACCTCGGGGGGCGAGCCGGCGGCGGCCGCGCTGTCGGGGTCGGGCGCGGCCAGCGGCGGGGCCGAGTCGAGGTGGTTGAGGGCGTCGATGAGGGCCCGGAGCCGGCCGTGGCTGGCCCGGTCGAAGTGGAGGGCGATACGGGGCAGCTCGACGTGGTCGTTGCCGGAGATCTCGGGCGGTTGGGGTGGGGCCGTCTCGATGCGGCCGCGCACGCAGATGTCGGCGAAGCGCTCGTTCAGGTCGGCCATCTCCGCCCGCGTGGGAGTAGAGCGCAAACGGATGATGAGGCGGGGGTCGACGTAGCGCATGGAGTGGTAGTTCCGGAAGAAGCCGAAGATCTCCGCCCTGGCCTCGGCCACGTCGTCGGTGACGCGGAGCAGCTCGAGGTCGTCGGGGGAGACGAGGCCGCGGGCCACCACCTCCTCGCGCACGAAGCGCTGCCAGCTGCGCCAGTACGTGCCGCCGGGGACCTCGAGGAGGACGATGGGGGCGGGCGCCGCCTTGCCCGTCTGCAGGAGGGTGAGCAGCTCGAACACCTCGTCGAGGGTCCCGAAGCCGCCTGGGAGGACGGCGAAGCCGGCCGACTCCTTCATCAGCATGAGCTTGCGGGTGAAGAAGTACTTCATCGTCACCAGGCGGTTGTCGGAGTTGAAGGCGGGACTGGGGCTCTCGAACGGAAGCCGGATGTTCACTCCGATGGAGTGCTCGGGGCCCGCGCCCTCGGCGCCGGCGGCCATGATCCCCGGCCCCGCCCCGGTGACGATGATCCAGCCGGCGGCGGCCAGGGCGCGACCGAGATCCCGGGTCTGGATGTAGAGCGGGTCGTCGGGCCGCGTCCGGGCCGACCCGAAGATGGTGACCTTGGGGATGTGGCGGTAGGGCGCGAACACCCGGAAGGCCTCGCGCATCTCCCGGACCGCAGCGTTGGTGATCTTCAGGTTCAGGCGGTCGGCCTGGTCGCCGGCCAGCTTCACGACCGAGACGAGGATCTCGAAGAGCTGGTCGACGTTGCCCTCGGCGCCGGCCGCGTCGAGGACGTCGAGGAGCCGCTGGTCGAGGGCGGGGTCGCCGGTGCTGTAGCGGCGGCGGTCGCTGGTGGCCACGACCCCACCTTGTCACGGTGGCTCAGGGTGCCGGGGCGGCCCTGCTCCGGCGCCGGTTGACGGCGAGAACGATGAGCATGGCGAGCCCCATGCCGACGAGACCGGCGGCCACGATCTGGGCCCAGTCGGGGACCCCCGAGTCGTCGTCCTCCACCGCCGCCGCCTGGGTGAAGCGGGCCGACGCGAAGTACACGTCCTCGGCCTGGAACTGCGGGTTGCCGTTGCGGGTGTCCTGCCAGGCGAAGTAGACGGCGTCCTCGCTCGACGTGATCCCGACGTGGGCGTGGATGTGGACGTTGTTGGACCACACGCCGATCCGGCGGTCGATCGTGCGGTCGCTGATGCGGATGTTCGGCTCGAGGGTGCGGCCCCGGTCGGTCGAGTAGGTGTAGTACACGTCGTTGGCCCCGCCGTCGTTCCCACCGGGCGCCTCGCCCTCCGGTGTCGGGCTGTTGCGGAAGTCGAACCAGGCGATGTCGAGCCGGCCGTTGGGCGCCACGGCGACGCCGGGGTCGTAGTGCTGGATGTTCGGGGTGGCGAAGTCGTCGTTCACCTCCTTGGCGTCGCTCCACGTCCTGCCGCTGTCCGAGGAGACCCTGATGAAGATCTCGCGGTCGTCGTTGCCGGCCGGTGGGCGTTGGGCCCGAGGGTTCCGGTTTCCGTACCAGACGAAGTAGAGCATCGACGAGTTCGGGTCGGCGGCGAGGTTCTGCTTCCGGGCGAAGCTGAAGCCCGCGTTCCCCTGGTCCACCTCCTGGATGGGCGACCACGTCCGGCCCTGGTCCGACGAGGAGCGGTAGTTCGTCGGGCGAATCGGCGCCAGCGTGGTCGTCGTCGACGCCGCCGTGGTGGGCGGGCTCGGCGGTGTGGCCGGGTCCGACGGGGCGGGAGGCGGCGCCGCAGTCGTCGGCGGGGTGAACCCCCGGGTGGGCGTGACGATGTGCACCACGCCCCGGCCGTCCACCGCCGGGCGTGACTGGTAGGCGCCGCGCTCGTCCCCGACCTCGACGGGGGCGCCGAACGTCCGGCCGCCGTCGGACGAGGAGGCGAACATGGCCCGGTCCGGCCTGCCCGTGCCCCCCGCCTGCATCCAGGCGACGTAGACCCGGGAGGGCGTCTTGGGGTCGACGGCGACGAACGGCCGCCGGTTGGCCAGCCGGCCGTCGGCCGGGGTCGCGCCCTGCGGCGCCTCGTAGACCATCGTCGTCTCGAAGGTGCGACCGCTGTCCCCGGACCGGGCCAGCACGACGTGGAGGGGCCGTTCGTTCCGGGGCCGCCCGTCGGTGTTCACCTTGGGGTCGTGCGCGGTGTGGGCCAGGTAGAGGGTGCCGTCGCTGGCGAACTGCACGGTGAGGTTGGCGGCGCTGATGGGGTCGTCGCCGCAGTCGGTGTAGGGCTCGCGGGCCGGGCTGCCACCGTCGAACCAGCTCCGGCCGTCGTCGGCCGAGATGTAGACGTTGCACGTCTTGGTCGTGCGGAACTCCGTCGCCGCGATCACCAGCTCGCCCGTCGCCGGGTGGCGGGCGATCTGCGGGGAGGCGTAGGCCCGGGACGGGTTGGGGTCGCGGGTGACCTGCACCGCGGCGGTGACCGCGGGGGCGTCGGGCGATTCCTGGGACGACACGGGCGCGGCAAGGGCGACAAGGGCGAAGACCAGCAGCCAGGTCATGTGGCGCAGGCGGGGATCGTGGAGCACGTTGGTCTACCTCCTGAGCACGGCTCGGTGCGGCGCCGAACGCAATCTGGCTCGTGCGCCCGCCTCCGCGGACGAGACCCTAGCTATTCCGCGACCGCGGCAGCGGTCCCCGTTTCGGCTGGGGCCCGTGGGGCAAGATGTAGGCATGCTGTCCCCTCTGCTCCTCGTCGTGGTGTCGCTCGGTCTTCTCAGCTTCCTGCTCTTCGGCATGTCGTGGTTCGAGCAGCGCATCCTGTCCCCGAAGGCGCTGATCGTCCACGCCGCCCGCGCCCGCCAGGCGCGGCCCGAGCACGTCGAGAAGCTGGTGGCCCGGCAGTCGGAGCGCCTGCTCCAGGGGATGTCGCTGAGCCCGTCCGACCGGGCCGAGCGCACCGTGACGCGGGGCTAGAGCGAGCGGCCGGCGCCGAGGCCGGCGACCCTTCCGTAGACGGTTGTCCGCTGCTCCAGCGGCCGGCCCAGCGGCTCGACCAACGCCCGGAAGGCCCACTCGTCCATGCCCTGGCCGTGGGAGGCGCCCGCGGCCCGGGAGATGTTCTCGTCCATGAGGGTGCCGCCCAGGTCGTTGGCCCCGGCCTGGAGCGCCTGACGCGCCCCCTCGGCGCCCAGCTTCACCCACGACACCTGGATGTTGTCGACGTAGCCCCTGTACGCGATGCGGGCTACGGCGTGCATGAGCAACGCCTCCCGGAAGGTAGGGCCCCGCCGGCCCCGGCCCTGCAGGTAGAGGGGCGTGGCCATGTGCACGAACGGCAGGGGCACGAACTCGGTGAACCCGCCGGTCTCGGCCTGCAACGCCCGCGTGCGCACCAGGTGGCGGGCCCAGTGCACGGGCTGCTCGACGGCCCCGAACATGATCGTGATGTTCGATCGCAGCCCGACCGAATGGGCCACCCTGTGGGCCTCGAGCCACTCGTCCGTGTCGATCTTGTCGGGGCACAGGACGGCTCGCACCTCGTCGTCGAGGATCTCGGCCGCCGTACCGGGGAGGGTGGCCAGGCCCACCGCCATGAGCCGGCGCAGGTAGGCGGCCAGCGGCTCCCCCAGCCGCCTCGCCCCCTCGGTGACCTCGAGGGCGGTGAAGCCGTGGACGTGGATGCCGGGCGCCGCCTCCTTCACCGCCCGGCACACGGCGACGTAGTAGTCGCCGTCGAAGCTGGGGTGGATGCCGCCCTGCAGGCACACCTCGGTGGCGCCGGCGCCGACCGCCTCCACCACCCGGCGCTGGATCTCCTCGGCCCCGAGCAGGTAGGGGTCGCCCCGCAGGTTGAGCGACAGCGGTCCCTTGGAGAAGGCGCAGAACCGGCACTTGAAGGTGCAGACGTTGGTGTAGTTGATGTTGCGGTTCGCCACCCACGTGACGGCGTCGCCCACCGCCTCGCGGCGCAGGTGGTCGGCGACCTCGGCCACGGCGGCCACCTCGCGTCCCCGGGCGGAGAACAGGGTGACGATCTCGTCGACTCCAACCTCCTGGCCTCCGGACACGCCGGCGAGCACCTCGGCCACGGCCGAGCCGGCCCGGCGCGTCCCCGGGACGAGCCGGGGTGGGGGAGCGGTCCCGCCCGCGTGCCAGTCCGGGCGGTCCCGGCCCAGGCCCTCGGCGTCGGAGCGGGCCAGGACGAACGGCCGCAGCGCGGGGTTCAGCCAGCGCTCGGGGGCGCGGGCGTAGGACGGGTAGACGGTGAGCCTGGGGGCGAGCTCGAACCCCCGGGCCTCGGTGACCCCGGCCAGCCGCTCGAGCTCGGGCCACGGCCGCTCGGGGTTCACGTGGTCCGGGGTGACGGGGGAGACGCCGCCCCAGTCGTCGATGCCGGCGTCGAGCAGGCGGCCGAAGTCCTCGGACAGGTTGGGCGGGGCTTGGACGGACACCTCGGGCGGGAGGAGCAGGCGGGCCACGGCCAGGCTCCACAGCTCCTCCTCGGGGGCGCAGGCCGGTGCCGACCACATCGACGTGCCGGGCTTGGGCACGAAGTTCTGGACGATGACCTCCTGCACGTGGCCGTGGCGGCGGTGGCTGGCGGCGATGGCCTCCAGCGCCTCCACCCGGTCGGCCCGGCTCTCGCCGATGCCCACCAGGATTCCGGTGGTGAACGGGACGGCCAGCGTGCCGGCGGCGTCCAGTGTGGCCAGCCGGCGGGCCGGGTCCTTGTCCGGAGCGGCGCGGTGGCAGTCCAGGCCCCGGTTCAGCGACTCCAGCATCATCCCCTGTGAGGCCGACACCTCCCGGAGCCGGGCCAGCTCGGTCGCCGACAGGGCCCCGGCGTTGGCGTGGGGGAGAAGGCCGGTCTCGGTCAGGACCAGGGTGCACATGGCCGCGAGGTAGTCGACGGTGGACGCGTAGCCGGAGGCGTCCAGCCAGCGGCGGGCGGCCGGGTACCGGTCCTCGGGCGCCTCGCCCAGGGTGAACAGGGCCTCGTGGCAGCCGGCGGCCGCCCCCGCCGAGGCGATGGCCAGGACCTCGCCGGGGGAAAGGTAGGGGGACGGCAGGCGGGCGGGCGCGGTGGCGAAGGTGCAGTACCCGCACCGGTCGCGGCACAGGCGGGTCAGCGGGATGAAGACCTTCGGGGAGTACGTCACCCGGTTGCCGTGGCCCCGGTCGCGTACCGACGCCGCCGCAGCCAGCAGGTCGGGCAGGGGGGCGCCCAGGAGCTCGGCCGGCGTCACGCACCCACAGTAGGTGGCCCCGCATACGCGGCCGGTACGCCGGGTTTACGCGCCGCTCGCAGCTATCTCCCCGTGCACCAGGGGGAGGAGCAGGGATGAGGGGGCGTCTGAGCGGCTGCCGGCGGCTGGTCGTCGGCGTCGTGGGCCTGGCCCTGGTGGCCGGCGCCTGCACCAGCGGGTCGGACGGCACCCCGAAGCAGGCCGCCGGCGGCGGGGCGGTGGCGGAGGCGACGGCCGGTGGCTGGAGGACCTGGGTCCTGTCGTCCCCCTCCCAGATCCAGGTGCCCGCCCCGCCCAAGGCCGGCTCCGACGTGGCCGAGGCCGAGCTGGGCGAGCTGAAGGACCTGGCGGCCAAGCGCACGCCCGAGGTGGAGCAGCAGGCCCACCACTGGAGCGACTACCCGGTGCTCGAGCCGTGGGTCAGCGAGAACATGCAGCTCGTCTCCGAGCAGAGCAAGAACCCGCCCCTGGCGTCGCGCGGCTACGGGCTGGTGAGCGTGGCCATGTACGACGCCATCGTCGCCACGTACCACTGGAAGAACGTCTACAAGCGGGCGGCGCCCACTGGGACCGACCCCGTCGTCCCCGTGGGGCCCGACCCGTCCTACCCGGACGAGCACGCCGCCATCGCCGGCGCCGCCTCCCGGGTGCTGGCCTACCTCTTCCCGGAGCGGCCGGCGGCCAGCTACGACGCACAGGCCGAAGCGGCCGCCGAGTCGCGCGTGGCTGCCGGCATGAACTACCGCAGCGACGTCGGCGCCGGGCTGGCCCTGGGGCGGGCCGTGGCCGACGCGGTGATCGCCCACGCCAGGACCGACGGCTCCGACCATCACTTCGAGGGGCAGATCCCGACTGGGACCGGCGTCTGGGCCCCACCCCCGGGTGCCGGCCCGGCCAACAGCCAGCCCGTCGAGCCCCTCGCCGGCACCTGGCGCACGTGGGTGACCGACATGGAGGTCGTCCGCCCCGGGCCCCCGCCGGAGTACGGGTCGCCCCAGTTCCTGGGCGAGGCCAAGGAGGTCCTGGACACCGTCTCCAAGCTGACGGAGGACCAGAAGAGGATCGCCCAGTTCTGGGCCGGGGGCGCGGGCACGCCGCTGCCCCCGGGGATCTGGAACCAGATCCTCCTCGACACCGTCCGGGAGGAGCGCCTGTCCACGCCCCAGGTGGCCCGGGCCTTCGCCCTCCTGAACGTGGCCCAGGCCGACGCCGGCAACGCCGCGTGGGACTGCAAGTACGCCTTCTGGTCGCCCCGGCCGGTGAACGCCATCCGCGACCTGGGTCTCGACCCGAACTTCAGGTCCTTCCTGCCGACGCCCCCCTTCCCGTCCTACATCTCCGGGCACTCGACCTACTCGGCTGCCGCGTCCGAGGTGCTCTCCTACCTGTTCCCCTCCCGGGCCGCCGACTTCAAGGCCAAGGCCGAGGAGGCGGCAGTGTGCCGCCTCTACGGCGGCATCCACTACCGCAGCGACAACGACGTCGGCCTCCAGGTCGGTTCCCAGGTCGGTCAACTCGTCCTGGCCCGGGCCCGCCAGGACGGAGCAGACGCCGTCTCCGCCGGCCGGGCCACGGTTGCAACCCGGCCCTCCGCGACGCCCACCGCGGGGGCCGGGACCAACTTCGACACCCCGCCGCCGTCGGTGCCGGGCACCCGCAAGTCCCAGCCGTACTGGACACCGCTCGTCACCCTCGAGGGCTCGGGGAGCTCGACGACCAGGAGTTTCGAGGTCGAGCCCGGCGCCCTCCAGTGGCGGGTGACCTGGCACTGCGAGACCGCTCCCTTCACGGTCGTCTCGGTCAACGCCTCAGGGCAGGAGTCCAGGCGGAAGCTGGCCGACGCCCTGTCCTGTCCCGGCGACGGCGAGGGCTTCTCGGCCGAGAAGGGCCCCCAGAGCCTGCGGGTGACGACGGGCGGGCCGTGGAAGGCCGTCATCGAGCAGCAGGTCGACAGGCCGCTGATCGAGCCCGCGCCCGCCGACCTCGGGTCGGCCCGGCTCCTCGGGACGGCCAAGATGTACAACGTCGACCGCGAGGGCCAGGGCACGGCCAGGCTCTACGAGATGCCCGACGGGTCCCGACTCATCCGTCTGGAGGACTTCTTCGTCAGCATCAACTCCGACCTCGAGCTGCGGCTCTCGGAGGCGGCCAACCCTCGTTCCACCGACGAGGCGGTCAAGGCGCGGTGGAAGCACGTCGCCCCCCTCAAGGCCACCGTCGGGACCATGAACTACGCCGTTTCTCGGGACATCGACGTCTCCCAGTTCACCTCGATCGTGATCTGGTGCGAGATCACCAGGAACGCCTACGCCGCGGCAGCCATCGAACGTGCTTGACATGTGACCATATCGTCACATAACGTCCGGAGACGTGGACGAGGTGTTCCGGGCGCTGGCCGACCCCACCCGGAGAGCGCTGCTCGACGAGCTGTTCCGGGAGGACGGGCAGACGCTCGGCGCCCTGGAGGAGCGCTTCGAGATGACTCGGTTCGGGGTCATGAAGCACCTGAAGCAGCTGGAGGAGGCCGGCCTGGTGGTCACCCGACGGAAGGGCCGCGAGAAGCTCCACTTCCTCAACCCCGTCCCGATCCGGCTCGTCCACGACCGGTGGGTGAGCAAGTACGCCGAGCCCTGGGCCGCCGCGCTCAGCGACATGAAGACGAGATTGGAGACGACGATGGAGAAGGTGTTCGAGATCTACATCCGCACGACACGCGAGCGCCTCTGGGAGGCGATCACCGACCCCGAGATCCGCAGCAAGTACAACTTCGGCGTCAGCGTCCGTTCGGACTGGAAGCCGGGCTCCCGGATCGAGACCACCCACCCCAGGGCCGACGGGCCGCTCGGCGAGGGCGAGGTCCTCGAGGCCGACCCGCCCCGGCGCCTGGTCCACACCATGGTCGCCCTATGGGACGACGACGTGAAGGGCGAGGGCAGCTCCCGGGTCACCTGGGAGATCGAGCCGGTGGGCGACTCCTGCCGCCTCACGCTCACCCACGACCAGCTGCGCGAGGGCGCCAACGAGCAGCTCTACGGCGGCTGGCCGATGATCCTGTCCGGGCTGAAGACCTGGTTGGAGACGGGTGAGCTCCTCACCACGCCCGGCTCGCTGATGTACGCCTAACCGGAACTGCTCTTGTTCCGGCGGGCCCGCCGACCGGCCCGAACGGCGACCGCGGCTGCAGCCACGCCCGCGGCCGGCACCACCGCCCGCAGGAGGTTCACCGGCAGCACCCGGGGCTCGGGCGGGAGGTCCCCGGGGTGGGTGCCGGTGGGCCGTATGCGCCAGAGCATCCCTGTGCCCAGGCGGATCTCGACCCCGCCGCGCTCGGGCGCAGGGACCATCTCCCCCCAGTCGACGACGTAGAGGCTGCCGTCGGGCCCGAAGCGGCAGTCCACCGGCCGCTCGAACCCGTTGTGAGGCAGGACACTGGCCCCACCGGTGATCCGGTTGACGGCGAAGTCGACGACCTGGCGCCGGGCCATGTCGATCCGGACGACCTTGAACCCGGCGGGGACGATGCGACGGGTCGTGACCGGGGCGGCGTCCCCGAAGCAGGCGACGAAGGCGTCGCCGACGAAGCCGAACCGGTCGTCGGTCGAGAAGTCGAAGCCGTTGGCCGCCGCATGGGCGGTGAACGACACGTAGGGCTCGGGCGGGGTGCCTGGGGGATCGGCGATGACCGGCTCCCGCCCCCTGCCGCCGTCGCCCCAGTGCGGGTCGTCCAGGCGCCGGCCGGAGGCATAGTCCGGGTAGCCGTACCAGGTACCGGGGGTGACCTCGTAGAAGTCGTCGGGATCGCCGATGATGAAGCGGGCGCCCCGCTCGTCGATCCCGTGCTCGGTGGCGAAGAGCCGGCCGTCGGGGTGGTGATGCAGGCCGAAGGCGTTGCGCAGCCCCCAGGCCAGGAGCTCGAGGTTGCTCCCGTCCGGGTCGCAGCGCAGCACACCGCTCGTGCACTTGGTCTGGCCGGCGATGACCTGGCCGGCCTTGGTCTCGGTCGCGAAGGGTACGAACGCGCCGGTACGCACCTTGTCCCGCAGCTTGCCGGTGACGTCCTGGGTCTCGTAGTTCTGACCGGTCAGGGTCACGTCGGCGCCCGGGATGTCGCACACATCGTGCAGGGCCGGGTTTCGCAGCCACTCGTAGGCGATGTTGTCGGCGCCGACGACGCCACAGTTGGTGGCGCTGCCGGTGCTGAAGTACAGCTTGCCGTCGGGACCGAACATCGGGGGGCTGAGCTGGTGGTCCCCGCGGCCGGGAAGGTCGGTGACCACCTCCTCCACCGGACCTCCCGGGCGCAGCCGGCCGATGTGGTCGTTGTAGGAGTAGTAGAGGTAGCCGTCGTGCCAGGCGCAGCCGGTGAGGGCGCCGCTCTGGTTCCAACGCTCGGCCGGGATCTCGAACATCAGCTCGCGGTCGCCGGAGGAGGTGTCGAGCTTCCAGATGCGCGGTGGTGAGTCGATGCGGTAGCCGGCCTCGGTGACGTAACAGGCGCCGTCAGGGCCGAAGGCGGCGTGGACGGGTTCGTTGAAGTCGGTGGCCACCACCTCCACCGCGAAGCCGTCGGGCACCAGGATGTCGCCGGGGTCGGGGTTCCGCTTCCCTTTGCGCACGATGTTCGCCCGCTGGAACACGCCCCGTCCGGCCACCCAGACGTAGCCCAGGGCGTCCGGCACCATCGGTGCCTTCACCCATCGAGCGGCACGGCTTGTCGTCGACATTCGCACTCACCTCCTGGCTTACGTGGACACTTCGGACTGTGGAGCCGGGTCGGGGGAGGACGCCCGGCGCGCGCTCTTGGCTTCGAGCCGGGCGCCGGCGGCCCAGGCTCCGGCGGCGAGGGCGATGACCGCCACGAAGACGATGGCCCCGTTGGCGTAGGACGCGGCGACGTCACCCGCGACGGCGTAGAGCATCGCTTCGGGCAGGGCGCCGACCACCGCGGCGGCGATCACGGCTGGGGGCGCCAGTCCCATGGCCGCCCCGGCCACCAGCGTGCTCTCGGCCAGGACGGGGACCGGGCGGGTCAGCACCACGGCGGCAAGTCCCCACCGGCGGACCAGCTCCGCTCCCCGCCCGTGGTCGGAGGCGGCGCGCCGCCGGGCCCGGCGACTGAGGAGCCCTCCCGCCCCACGGCCGAGCAGCACGCCGACCACGGCGTTCCCCGTCCGGCCCAGGAGCGAGAGTGCCGCGCCGGGAACGACCCCGAACAGGGCGCCATGGGCGAGCATCACCACGCTGGACGGCACGGGAAGGACGATGTCGCCTACGAGCAGCCCGACGCCGAGCCAGGCGGCCAGCCCACTCGGCGCCATCACACCTCCGGGGTCGACGAGCAGGGTGACGTCGAAGGCCTCGGCCAGCGCCAACCCGGCGACGGCCACCACCGCCACTCCGACCCCGACGACCAGCGCTTCCCGGGCGCCGACCGCGGTCACCTTCTGTAGGGGATGCACCGGTTCCTCCCTCGAGGGCGGACAAATCGCTCCTACCCGTCGCCGCGGCCGGGCACGCCGTCGACAGCGGCGCTTATCGCGAGGGGCGGCGTGGGCGGGTTTACCGCCACCGGTGCTGGAAGAGAGCAGGTGTAGCCGTCCAGGGAGGCGCCGAGGATGCGGAAGGCGTCGCCGCGAGGGCCGGTCAGCACCGGGATGCCCGCCTGGGTGAAAGGGCCTCGCAGCCACGGGGGCCCGTCCGGTTGAAGATGACTGCGGCCTGTAGCCCGCGGCCTTCACGTTGGTGATCTTTGGGGTGGGACGTGCAGACGCCCCGCTCCGCGATGGCCATCGGGGGGGCCGGGTCCCTGGAGGCCTTCGGTGGGGCCCGGGCGGGCTTCAGGAGCCGACGGACGCGGCCTCGGCCAGGGCGGCCGCCACCAGCTCGTCGAGCAGGGGCTGCCCGGGAGGAGCGACGACGGGCTCGCCGGCCATGGCCCGCACCCGCTCGAAGGCGTCGCCGATGGCCTCGCCGGTCAGGACGGCGCCCTCCACGACGCCACCGCCACCGGCCGGAGCCCTTCGACCGAGTCGACGTGGCGGTGGTACCGGGCCGGGTCGAGCCACTGGTGCCACGGCGACGTCAGGCTGTTGAGCATGGGGAACGTCCCGTCGAAGATCTCCCGGGGTACGTCGGCCACGTCGTGGAGGGCGCCGGGAGTCAGGGCGGCGAAGGAGTCCACCGCCCACATCACCCCGGTCCTCTCGTCGTAGAGGCCCCGGGTGGTGGGCCCGTCGAAGATGGGCGGTACGACCAGGTGCAGGCGGCGGTCGCCGGCGTCGAAAGACTCGCCGGGGCCCACCCAGCGGGTGCGGTCCACCGGCAGGGGCTGGTCGAGGATCAGCCGCTTGTGGATGAAGAAGTTGACCACGAGGGTGGCCTGGGGGCAGAGCTCGAGCAGCTGGTAGAGGCTGCCCATGTGGTCGCCGTCGTCGTGGGACAGGAACACCCAGCGGACGTCGTCGGGCTCGACGAGGGAGGACACCTGCTCGAGCCACCGGTCGCGGTGCACGGGCGCCCCGGTGTCGACCACCACAGGTTCGGCGCCGCGGATGAGCATCGAGTTGGCCGGCACGTAGAGACCCGGACCGGCGGGTGCCAGGTTGGTGATCAGCCAGGTCTCGTCGGCGATCTTGTGAGGCTCGGTGGCGGGGACGGGCGCGAGCATGGGGAAGCTCCTTTCTGGGACGGGCTCGGAGTCGGTCACGGCTGCCGCTCGAGCTGCCCGACCAACCGTTCGCATCTCTGCCAGAGGCCCTCCTCGGACGCCTCGTCCCGGAACCGGCACGGGATCTCGTTGCCTTGCTCGAAGAACTTGCCGGAGACACCGTCGAGCTCCGGGCTGCTGGCCAGCCATACGACGGTGTGGGCCCCGTCCGTCACGCTCCGGCCGCCGAGCTCCTGCAGGGTGCGCACCGCGGCCGGAGGCAGGTCGCGGTACAGCCTGGTTCCGAGCATGAGGCCCGGGGCCATGGCGTTGACGGTGACCGAACGTCCCCGCAGCCGCCGGGCCAAGGCCCAGGTCAGCATGCGGTCGCACGCCTTCGACTGGGCGTAGGCGGCCATGCCGTCGTAGGGCCGGCGCCGGAACTGCAGGTCGTCCAGCTCGACGTCGCTCGCGAACGTCGACGCCACGTTCACGATGCGCGACGGCGCCGCCGCCTCGAGGGCGGGTAGCAGCTCGGTGGTGACGAGGTGGTAGCCGAGGACATTCGTCGCCAAGGTGAGCTCGACGCCGTCGACGCTCGTCATCCGGCTCGGCAGCAGGACGCCGGCGTTGTTCACCAGCACGTCGAGGGCGCCGTACGCCTCGCGGAACTCGGCGGCGAAGGCGCGGACCGAGCTCTGGTCCGCCGTGTCGACGGTCATGACCGTGGCTCGCCGAGCCTCTGTCCTGGCGTTGATGCCGGCCGCGACCTGCGTGGCTCGACGGGCGTCCCGGCAGGCGAGGACGACGTGCGCCCCGAGCGAGGCCAGGCAGGTCGCCACCTCCTTGCCGATACCCGACGTGGCGCCGGTCACCACGACTCGTTTGTCCTCGATCCATGCCATGGTCGTGTCCTCCTCCTCGGCTGCGCTCGTTGGTGCGCACCGAGCCTCCGCCCACCCGCTCGTCGTCTCAATCCCGGTCCACCGGGGGAGTTCCGGCCCACGCTGGAGGGGCCTCCCACCCCCCAGAAAGGTGGGGTGTTGGTCCGGGGCGGGGCTCGCCATACTGGTCCCGTGCCCCGTCGGCTGACTCGTGAGCGGGTGCGCCGGGACGTCGAGGTCCTGGCCCACGCCGGACTGGACACCGCCACCTTCCTCGCCGAGGTCTACGAGTCGCTGCAGCGGGCGGTGGCCGGCTCGGCGGCGTGCGTGGCGACCGTGGACCCGCTGACCCGGCTGGCGACCGGGGCGTTCAAGTTTGGTGACCTCGCCGGTCGAGACGACACCGACGAGCTCTGGGGCCTGCTCGAGTACGGCGACGTGGAGCCCACGAGCTACACCGAGCTGGCCCGGACCGGCGTGAGCGCCGTCGGCATGCATGTGGCCACGGGCGGCGACGTCGCCCGATCGAGACGGGTGCGGGAGCTGGTGCAGTCCTCGCTGGGGTGCACCGACGAGCTACGGATCCTCGCCGCGGCGGGCGGCCAGGTGTGGGGCGGGGTGGCGATGTTCAGGGACGATCGCTCGACTCCCTACGACGAGGAGGACGTGGAGTTCGTCTCGTCGCTGTCGGGGCTCCTCGCCCGCGGGCTGCGCGTGGGGCTGCTGGCCCGGCTGGCGGGGGAGCCGCCGGCCACCGCGATCGCCCGGAGGCCCGCGGTGATGGTGTTCGACGGCGTCGGGCAGCTGGTGCAGGCCAGCGTCGGCGCAGAGGAGCGACTGGCCCACCTGGTGGGCGGCGCGCATTCCCCCGTGCCGTCCGCGGTGATCGGGTCGCTGGTGGCCGGCGCGTGGCGCTACGCGGCCGGTGCCACCGACGTGCTCCCCGCGACTCGCCTCCGACTGCTCAGCGGCGAATGGGTCGTGCTCCACGCGTCACCGTTGACCGCCACCGACGGGTCCGTGACCGGCGTCGCGGTCACCGTCGAGGAGGCGCGCCCGCCGGAGATCGTCCCGCTGGTCGTCGCCGCGTTCGACCTCACGCGCCGCGAACGCGACGTGACCCAACTGGTCCTGCAGGGCGTCGACACCCGGGAGATGGCGGCGGCGTTGCACATGTCGCCTCACACCGTGCAGGACCACCTCAAGTCGATCTTCAACAAAACGGGGGTCAGCACCCGTCGCGAGCTCGTCGCCCGGGTGTTCTTCGACCAGTACGTGCCCCGTCTCGGTGGCGCGCTGTCCCCCTCAGGGTGGTTCGTCGAGACGTCGCCGACGGCGTGACGTCACCGCCGCCCGGCGCACCTGGCGCCTCGAGTCAGCCGGCGGCCGCCGGGTCGACCAGCCAGATGACCCGGTCGGCCTGGATGCGGGTGGCGGGGACGTCGGGGTCGCCCCGGCGGACGGCGGCGAACGCCTCCCGCTTGGCCTGGCCCTCGACGGTGACCACGGCGAGGCGGGCCCGGGCGATGCCCGAGAAGGTCAGCGTCATCCGGCGGTGCCGATTGTCGCCCTTGGGGTCCTCGTTCATCACGACCAGCCGGCCGGGGTCGGCGTCGAGGGCCGCAGAGCCCGGGAACAGCGAGGCCGTGTGGCCGTCCGGCCCCAGGCCGAGGTGGACGAAGTCGAGGCGTCCGGCCTGGGCCACCCGCTGCTGGTAAGGGTCGGGCCCCTCGTCGCACCGCATGGGAAAGACGGCGTTGGCCGCCCCCACCCGTTCGAGGAGCGCCTCACGGCCGAGGCGCTCGTTGGAGTCGGGGTCGTCGGGCGGCACGCACCGCTCGTCACCCCAGTACACGTCGACCTGCCACCAGTCGACCTGGTCGGCGCCGTCCGCGGCCAGCCGCTCGTAACACCGGCGAGCGGTCTCCCCGCCCGAGAGCACGAGCGAGAACCCGTCGCCAGGGCGGTTGAGAAAGGCCTCGACGACCCGCTCCGAGAACTCGCCCGGTACGTCGTCGACGACGATCACCTCTCCGTTCACTGTGCTCGTCTCATTGGCCTCCCTCGGCCAGTCGCAGTTGCCGGGCGCCGGCGAGGGCTTCTTCGTAGATTTCGTCGTGGCCGACTCTTGTCAGGGCCGAGGCCAGGGCCAGCGACGGCCACTGCTGGCGCATCCTGACCGTCTGCTCGACCTGGGGCCCGTCCTCGATCTCCACGCAGGACCGGATCTCCCGCTCCGCCCCCGGGCGGGCCACCTTGAACCGGCCCAGGCGGCCTTCGGAGACGGCATGGATCACGACCGACACGTGGTCGGCCCGCTGCAGCTCGACGCGGGACACGGGCAGCTGGAGGCGGCGCAGCAGCCACCCCCCCAGGAGGTACCGGGGGCCGAAGTTGCCGCACACCTCCACCCGGTCGACGGCGTGGAGGAACGGGCGGTAGTAGTTGCCCTCGAAGAGGCCGGCCAGCATGCTCCGCCACTGCTCGAGCCGCATCCACGACAGATCGGCCACCGGCAGCCGCTTGGCGAGGGTCAGGCTGCGGGAGAGGACGTCGCCGCCCGCTTCGGCGACGGCCCGGCTGTCGACCACCACCCGGTTGGCCGCCCGCATGAGGGGATCGCCGGGCGACGGCAGACCGGCAGGCAGCCACACCACCATGGGGACGTCGGGCAGGGCGAAGGGCTCGACCACCGAGTCGAGATGGTGGCGGGCCTTGCCCCGCACCCGCAGGACCACCTCCTCGAAGCAGACGGCGCGGCCCTCGCGTTCGATGGCGTGGACCCAAACGGCGGCGTCCGTGCTGTTCGGGGCGTCGGGCTCGTCGTCGACGGCGACGATGACCAGGGTACGCGACGGGTGGCGGGCGCCCAGGTCGTGGACGATGCCGCGGGCGCCCTCGGCCTCGGCGTCGCTGCGCACGACGCAGACCAGGGTGAGCACGCTCGTGCGCACCGCGGCCCGCTGCTCGTGCCTGCGCAGGTCGGTCAGCGCCCTCTCCACCTGCCCGATGGAGACGTTGTCGCATTCCCAGGAGCCGATCACCGTGGTCCCGAGCTCGGTTGTCATGGGTTCGGCATCGCCCTCAGGGCTTGCGCCAGCGCCGGCCGTCGCCGTCGAGAAGGACGTCGGCCTCCGGCGGGCCCCACGTGCCCGCCTCGTAGCGGGCGAGGGGCAGGTCGCCCTCCTCGAAGGCCTCCAGCACCGGTTCGACGATCCGCCAGGCCTGGGCCACCTCGTCCGAGCGGATGAACAGGGTGGGGTCGCCCAGCAGGGCGTCGAGCAGCAGGCGCTCGTAGGCCTCGGGGGTCTCCTCGAGGAAGGCGGCGCCGTAGAAGAAGTCCATGGAGACCGACCGCACCCGGAAGGCCTGGCCCGGCACCTTGGCCCCGAACCGCAGGGTCACCCCCTCGTCGGGCTGGATGCGCAGGACCAGGGCGTCGGGGTCGAGCCCTTCGGCCTGGCTCTGGGCGAAGGGGAGGTGGGGCACCCGGTTGAACTCCATGGCCACCTCGGTGACCCGCTTGGGGAGGTACTTGCCGGTGCGGACGTAGAAGGGCACCCCCGCCCACCGCCAGTTGTCGACCTTGAGGCGCATGGCGATGTACGTCTCGGTCTGGCTGTGCGGGTGGACACCCTCCTCGTCGCGGTAGCCCTGGACCTCCACGCCCTGCACCCACCCCGACCGGTACTGGCCGCGGACGACGTTGCCGGCCACCTCGTCGGTGCTCAGGATGTCGACCGCCTTGAGGGCCTTGACCTTCTCGTCACGGATGCCGCCGGAGTCGAAGGTGGAGGGCGGCTCCATGAGGGTGAGGGCGAGGACCTGCATGACGTGGTTCTGGACGATGTCGCGCAGGGCGCCGGCGCTCTCGTAGAACGCCCCCCGGTACCCCACGCCCAGCTGCTCGGCCACGGTGATCTGGACGTGGTTGACGTACCGGCGGTTCCAGATGGGCTCGAAGATGGCGTTGGCGAAGCGCAGGGCCAGGACGTTCTGGACGGTCTCCTTCCCCAGGTAGTGGTCGATCCGGTAGACCTGACGCTCCTCGAAGGCGTCGTGCACCACGGCGTCGAGCTTCTCGGCCGAGCGGATGTCGCGGCCGTAGGGCTTCTCGATGACGATGCGGACGAAGGCGTCGTCGTGGGCGGGCCGGTTGAGGCCGCACCGGGCCAGGCCCTGGACGACGATGGGGAAGGTGTCGGGAGGCGTGGCCAGGTAGATGAGCCGGTTCTGCGCCGTGCCCCGGTGCTCGTCGATCTCGTCGAGGACGTCCTTCAGCCTGGCGAACGTCTCGGGATCGGAGTAGTCCCCGGCGACGTAGCGGAAGCCCCCGGCGGCCAGCGAGTCCCAGACGTGCTTGGCCTCCTCGCCCCCGCCGCCCGACTTCTCCACCGCCTCGCGCATGCGGTCGAAGAACTCGGCGTCGTCCATCTCGGTTCGGGCCACGCCGACCACCGAGAAGCCGGGAGGCAGCAGCCGGCGCAGGGCCAACCGCTCCACCGCCGGCATGAGCTTGCGACTGGTGAGGTCGCCCGACGCGCCGAAGACCACGAGCACGGCGGGCGGCGCCACCCGCTCGACCGTGGCCTCGGCCAGCGGGTTGTCGATGACCGTCATCGGGCGAATGCTAGGAGAGCGGTCAGCTCGACGCCGCCAGCTCGGCGGCCTTGGCGTCCAGCGCCGCCATGAGCTCGTCGAAGGACTTGGCGAAGGAGGCCACGCCTTCCTCCTCGAGGGTGCGGCTGACGTCGGCCATGTCGACGCCGACCTTGGCCAGGTCGTCCATCACCTGGTGCGCCTGGTCGAGGTTCTTGTTCACCGTGCAGGCGATCGTGCCCCGTCGCTCGAAGGCGTCGATGGTGGCGTCCGGCATGGTGTTGACCGTGTCGGGGCCGATGAGGCTGTCGACGTAGAGGGTGTCGGGGTACTCGGGGTTCTTGGTGGAGGTCGACGCCCACAGCGGGCGCTGGACCCGTGCACCCCGGTCGCACACCGCGTCCCAGCGCTCGCCCCGGAAGCGCTTCGTGAACAGCTCGTAGGCCAGCTTGGCCTGGGCCACCGCGGCCTTGCCCCGGAGGGCGCACGCCTCGTCGGTGCCGATCTTGGACAGGCGGCGGTCGACCTCGGTGTCGACCCGGCTGACGAAGAACGAGGCCACGCTGTGGACCCGCCCCAGGTCGCCGTCGCAGGCCTCGAGGCCCGACAGGTAGGCCTCGACCACCTCGTCGTAGCGCTCGAGGGAGAAGATGAGGGTGACGTTGATGCTGCGGCCCTCGGCGATCATCTGGCGGATGGCGGGGATGCCGGCCTGGGTGGCGGGGATCTTGACGAGGAGGTTGGGCTCGTCGACGCGCTGGTGCAGGTCCCGGGCCGAGGCGATGGTGCCCTCCGTGTCGTTGGCCAGGCCCGGGGCCACCTCCAGGGAGACGAAGCCGTCGCCCCCGGCGCTCTCGTCGTAGATGGGGCGCATGAGGGCCAGCGCGGCCTCGACGTCGGCGATCACCATGTCCCAGTAGGCGTGGTCGACCGGCGCCTTGCGCTGGATCAGCTCCTTGAACTGGTCGTCGTAGGCCGCCTGGCCGGCGATGGCCTTCTGGAAGATGGTGGGATTCGAGGTGATGCCCCGAATCCCCTCCTCGATGAACCGCGTCAACTCGCCGCTGGTCAGGTACCCCCGCTTGAGGTTGTCCAGCCATGGGCTCTGGCCCTGCTCCCGGAAGAGTCGCTCGAGTCGCGTCATGTCCGCGACGCTATTCCTCTCGCGACCCCTATGGCGCGCTCCAGTAGCGATCGGGATCGGTCGATGATGGTGGGATGCCGTTCGCAGCACTTGCGGGGGCGCTCAGCGCTGGCGCCGGTCTCGTCCACGCCGCCGCCGCCGGGAGCCACGCCGGCGAGGACACCGCCGTCCTCCTCTTCGCCCTGACCGCCGTGGTCCAGGTCGTCGTCGGCGGGGTGGCCTTCGCCCGGCCGTCGCGTCCGGTCCTGGTCGCCGCCGCCCTGGTGAACCTCGCGGTGGTGGGGGCGTGGGCCCTGTCCCGCACCAGCGGGCTCCCGATCGACGGCTTCCGGGAGCCGGAGGCGGTGGGCCTCCAGGATCTCACGGCGACCGTCCTCGAGGGCCTGGGTGCGGTCGCCGCCCTGGTCGCCCTCGCCGTGCGGCCGCGTCCGCTCGACGGGCGCCGGCTGGTCCCCGTCCTCGTGCTGGCCGTGGTGCCCGCCCTCGTCGGCATCAGCGCCCCTCACGGCCATCCGACGGGTGCCGGCCACGGCCACGACGAGGTGGCCGCGCAGCACGGCCACGGGGAGCCGGCCGAGCTCGCCGCCGACCCCATCTTCGCGGGCGCCGACACCTCGCACGCCTCCGCCGACGAGCTGCAGGCGGCCAGGCGGCTCATCGAGGCGACGCGCACGGCGGTGGCGACCCGGTTCCCGGACCAGGGGTCGCTGCTCGCCGCGGGCTACCGGTCGATCGGCGACGGCCTGGTGACGCCGTACGACCACTTCGTCAAGGCCGAGTACCTCGACGACGGCCGCGAGCTCGACCCCGACCGGGTGGAGTCGATCGTGATGGAGCGGACCCCGGAGGGGTGGCGGGTGGCCTCGGCCATGTACATCCTCGAGGTGGGCAAGACGATGGCCGACGTGCCGGACGTGGCCGGTGCGCTGACCGTCTGGCACGACCACCAGAACCTGTGCTGGGACCGCTCGGGCGTCCGTCTGGCCGGCCTGCTCGTGAACGGGCGGTGCTTCCCGGCAGGGACGTTCCAGCCGACACCGCCCATGCTCCACGTCTGGCTGGCCGACCACCCGTGCGGGCCCTTCGCCGGCATCGAGGGCCACGGCGGCGGTTGTACCCACGGGCACGGGAGCTGAGCCCGGCTCCGTCAGTCCTCCACGGACAGGAGCACAACCGACGCTGTGAAGCCGTGCATGAAGTTGTGCCCACCGATGGGCCCCAGCTCGCCGGCGCAGAACATGCCCGCGACCGGCGCCCGTCCGAGGCTCTCGGACACGACCGACGCGTCGTGGTGCGGCTCCGGGAAGAGGTGCGTGCCCCGCCCGTTGCAGGTGAAGACGAGGGCGGCCTGGGCCGAGCGGCCGTCGACCAGGCGGCGGAGGTCCTCGTCGGCCGAGGCGGCGTCGCGTACCTGGAACTGGGCCGTGGATCCGACCTCCACCACGTCGCCGACGCGGAGGGCGCCGCTGTTCGGGTCGGCGCCGATCACGGGGCGGACGAGGAAGTCGCCGGGGCCGAAGTCGAGCTTGCTCTCGTCGATGACCCGCCCGATCTGCACCAGCTCGACCATCAGCTCCCTGTCGTCGTCGGGCAGGCTGGCGGCGACCTCCTGGAGCCGCTCGATCGCCGACTTCCCGGCCAGCTCGTAGACCACGGTCTCCTCGGCCCTGGTGACCACGAACGGGCTGCCCACCGGCCGGCATCCCTGGGATACGACCGTCGCCACCTGCACGCCGGGGCCGAGGAAGGCGCCGACGGCACCCGAGCTGACCACCCGGTCGTCGATCACCAGCCGGTTCCCTCCGGGCGCCCGGGCCGCCGATGCCATCCCGCCCACCACCGGCATGCCCGGACGGTCCTCCTCCAGCCGCCGGAGCAGCTCGTCGGTCGGGAACGTGAACGGATCGGGGATCAACAGGAGGGCGCTGGGGTCGTCGGGCATGGCCTCGGGCCAGCCGGTGAAGACGAGGCCGTCGTGCGACGCCGCCGCGGTCAGGTGGAACGGGGTGACCGGGCCCGTCCGGCCGGCCCACAGCGAGACGCCCGGGCCTCGCTCGACCTCCCGCTCGCCTCCGACGACCGAGACGGCGGCGCAGCCCAGAAGGGTGGTCGGGGCGAGGGTCGCCTTGACCGTCGCCGCCATCTCGCCGAGGGCCGAGGCGTGGACGGGCGTCACGAACACCATGGCCAGGTCGGGCGGGGAGTCGGGGTCGCCCAGGCCCTCCAGCACCCGGCCGACCACGTCACCCGTGGCCACGGCCGCATCGGGGTGCTGGGACAGGGCGGCGGCGAAGGGCCTCATGCGGGCGCGAGAAGGGTGAGCGGCACCACGACCGTCGCCCCGCCTGTCAGCCGGACGTGGGCCTCGATCGTCCCGTAGTCGTCCCAGGTCAGCTCGCCCTTGACCAGCAGCCGGCCGAACTTGCCGGGCTGGACGGTCACCGGCTGGGCGTTGCGGGCCACCTCGTTGCCCTTGGCGTCGAGGAACTCGACCTCGAGCGTGCCCGTCCCCGGGTCGTCGGGCGGGCACCGCACGAACACCACCAGGTGGGGAGCCAGGTGCACGGGCAGCTCGCCGGGCGCCGGCAGGGAGAACATGACGCCTGTCAGGTCGAACCGGGTCGAGGGCCCGGGGACCTGTCGCTGGTTGATCCCCTCCACGAAGAGGGCGGCCACGATGTCCATGGCCCGACGCTACCCCCAACGTCCGGTTGGGGGCCGTGTCGCAGGCAGGCATAGGATTGCCGCATGAGCGACGAGAAGAGCCAGTGGCAGGAGCTCGGGCAGCAGCTCCGGGTGGACGCGGTGAAGGTCAGTGGTGTCGCCGGTTCGGGCCACCCGACGTCGTCGATGTCGGCGGCGGATCTGATGGCCGTGCTGATCAGCAAGTACCTCCATTACGACTTCGACAATCCTGAGAACCCGGCCAACGACCACCTGATCTTCTCCAAGGGGCACGCGTCGCCGCTGCTCTACGCCATCTACAAGGCGTGCGGCGCGGTCACCGAGGAGGAGATGGCCACCTACCGGAAGCAGGGCAGCCGGCTCGAGGGCCACCCCACGCCCGACATCCCGTGGGTCGACGTGGCCACGGGCTCACTGGGCCAGGGCCTGCCCATCGCGGTGGGCGTCGCCCTGGCCGGCAAGAAGCTCGACCAGCTCGACTTCCGCACCTGGGTCCTCTGCGGCGACTCGGAGATGGCCGAGGGGTCGATGTGGGAGGCGTTCGAGGAGGCCAGCTTCGCCGGCCTCGACAACCTCACCGCCGTCATCGACGTCAACCGGCTGGGCCAGAGCGGGCCCACCCGCCACGAGTGGGACCTCGACGCCTACCGCCGGCGGGCCGAGGCCTTCGGCTGGCACGCCATCGAGGTCGACGGCCACGACGTCGAGGCCATCGACGCGGCGTACGCCGAGGCCGTCGCCACCAAGGACAAGCCCTCGGTCATCATCGCCAAGACCAAGAAGGGCGCGGGCGTGAAGTCCGTCGAGGACCAGCTCAACGCCCACGGCAAGGCCGTGCCGGACTACGAGGACGCCATCGAGGAGCTCGGCGGCGACCGCGGCATCACCATCGAGGTCTCCAAGCCGCCCACCGACGTCGAGCGCCGTTCGTTCGAGACCGGCCAGCTGGAGCTGCCGACCTACGAGAAGGGCGAGAAGGTCGCCACCCGCAAGGCCTACGGCGAGGCCCTGGCCGCCCTGGGCTCGGCCCGGGGCGACGTGGTCGCCCTCGACGGCGAGGTCTCCAACTCGACCTACTCGGAGATCTTCCGGGAGGCCCACCCGGAGCGGTACTTCGAGTGCTACATCGCCGAGCAGCAGATGATCGCCACCGCCATCGGCATGCAGGTCCAGCAGTGGAACCCCTTCGCCTCCACCTTCGCCGCCTTCCTGACCCGGGCCTACGACTTCATCCGCATGGGCGCGGTCAGCCAGGCCCGCATCAACATCTGCGGCTCCCACGCCGGCGTGTCCATCGGCGAGGACGGCCCGTCGCAGATGGGCCTCGAGGACCTGGCCGCCTTCCGTGCCGTCCACAACAGCACCGTCCTCTACCCGAGCGACGGCGTGCAGACGGCACAGCTGGTGGCGCTCATGGCCGACCTGCCGGCGGGCATCGCCTACCTGCGCACCACCCGGGGCGGCACCGAGGTCATCTACGGGCCCGACGACACCTTCGAGATCGGGGGGTCCAAGGTGGTGCGCTCGTCGGACGACGACAAGGTCACCATCGTGGCCGCCGGCATCACCCTGCACGAGTCGCTCAAGGCGGCGGACGCCCTGGCCGCCGACGGGATCAACGCCCGGGTGATCGACCTGTACTCGGTCAAGCCCATCGACGCCGCCACCCTCACCGAGGCGGCCCGGGCCACCGACGGCCGGGTGCTCACCGTCGAGGACCACTGGCCCGAGGGCGGCATCGGCGACGCCGTGGCCGCCGCCCTGGGGGAGGCCTCGCTCGACATCCCCCTGCGCCTGGTGAAGGTGGCCGTCACCGAGATGCCGGGCTCGGCCAAGCCCGACGAGTGCCTCGCCGCCGCCGGCCTCGACGCCGAGTCGATCGCCGCAGCGGCCCGCAAGCTGGCCGGCTAGTGCCGGGTACCCGCCCGGCCGGGCCGCCGGGCGGGTAGCCTCGCCCAATGAGGGCTCCTCGTTCGTCCGGCCCCTGCCCTGACTGATCTGCCTGTCGGGTCTCCGACCCGAAGCAGGGCGCTGAGCCGGTTGGTCACGACGCAGCCGACCCTCTCGACACGGGACGCCATCCTGGCCGAGGCCCTCCGGTGCTTCGCCGAGCACGGCTACGAGGGGACGTCGCTGAACGACATCGCCGCCGGCGTCGGCATCCGCCGTCCCAGCCTGCTGCACCACTTCCCGTCCAAGGACGCCCTCTACCGCCAGGTCTTCGAGCGGGCCCTGGCCGACTGGTACCTCGAGGTCGACGCCGCCACCGAGGTCCCCCAGGAGGGGTGGCCCCAGGTCGACAAGATCCTGACCGCCGGCTTCCGCTTCTTCATGGAGCACCCCGAGTTCGTGCGCCTGGTCCGGCGGGAGGCGCTGGAGGGCGGCTCGCGACTGGGCATGGAGCTGGGCGAGGGTCTCCGCCCGTACTTCACCATGGCCGTGGCCTTCTTCGAGCGGGAGATGGCCGCCGGCCGCCTGCGCCGCCACGACCCCCAGCAGCTGTTCTTCACCATCTACGGCGCCCTGGTCAGCTACTTCAGCGACATCCCGCTCCTCGAGGGCCTCCTGGGCGGCGACCCGCTGGCCGCCGACGTGGTCGAGGCCCGGCTCGTGCACCTCCGTTCCCTGCTGCGGGCCGCCCTCGAGCCGTAGCGCTCACGCCCGTCCCGGGCGGTTTTCCTTGCGCCAGACGAAGCGCAGGCCGGACCACACGTCGGTGACGGCGCACACCTTGTTGTCGACCAGGCCGCGGGGCAGCCCGACCTCGCGCAGCACGTCCTCGGTGAGGTCGGTCGGCACCCTGGACGAGCGCTTGGGCCAGGCCACCCAGAAGCCGCCCGCCGGCTTGATGGCCGCCGCCACCTGGTCGAACCGCCGCTCGAGCTCCCGGCGCTCGGTGACGAACAGCAGGGCCACGTCGAGGTCGCGACCGAGCCGGCGCAGGACGTTGACGCCCGGGGGCAGGGGCGCCAGCTCCGCCTCGAAGCGGTCGGGTGCGCCCAGCAGCGCCACCCGCGCCTCCTCTTTGATGCCGAGCTTCCGGTACAGCGGCGTCCCCGAGTAGCCGACCATCCGTGAAGGATGCCAGGTGGCGTGTCCGTATGAGATACTACGAAAAGATATGAACCGACCGGATTGGCTCAAGCCGATCGACGCCGCCCGGCGTCTCGACATCTCCACCAGGGAGCTGTACCGCCTGATCGACGAGGGGGCGCTGCCGGCGTACAAGTTCGGCCGGGTCATCCGCCTGAGGGCCGCCGACGTCGAGGCGTACCGGGCCCGCGGCGACCGGTGACGCTCGAGCGCCGCCCGAGGGCCTGGTCGGCTACTGGGAAAAACTCAAGTCGGGGGGCTGTCGCGCCGTAAGAGATCTCACGACGGGTGACCGACCACGTCTCCGGGAGGACGCCGAGTGACCTCGATGCAAGTCTCGCCCTTCACGTCCACGTCCTCGGAGGACTGGGAGGTGTCGCCCCTGAGCGCCCTCGGCCGGAGGATCGACGACCGGACGGCCACGGTGGCGGTGGTCGGCCTGGGCTACGTGGGCCTGCCCCTCCTGGTCGCCGCCGGCGCCGAGGGGTTCGGGCTGATCGGGGTCGACGTCGATCCGGCCAAGGTCCGCTCGCTGCGCGAGCGCCGCTCCTACGTCGGCGACGTCGCCGACGGGGAGCTGGCCGGCCTGGCCCAGGTGCAGTACAGCACCGACCACCGCGTCCTGGTGGCAGCCGACGTGATCGTCATCGCCGTGCCCACGCCCCTTCGCGACGGTGGTCCCGACCTGTCCATGGTCCGGACCGCGGCCGAGCACGTGGCCGAGGTCCTGCGTCCCGGCCAGCTGGTGGTCCTCGAGTCGACCACCTACCCGGGCACGACCGAGGAGCTGGTCCAGCCCGTCCTCGAGGCCGGAGGGCTGGTCGCCGGCTTCGACTTCGGCCTGGCCTACTCGCCTGAGCGCGTCGACCCCGGCACCGGCCGCACCCTGCGGGAGACGGCGAGGATCGTCGCCGGCGTGACCCCGGCCGACACCGACCTCGCCGCCCGCTTCTACTCGGCCATCGTCGACCGGGTCGTCCGCCTGTCCTCGCCCCGCAACGCCGAGATGGCCAAGCTGGTGGAGAACACCTTCCGCCAGGTCAACATCGCCCTGGTCAACGAGCTGGCCACCATCGCCCCCGCCATCGGCGTCGACATCTGGGAGGCGCTGGACGGGGCGGCGACCAAGCCGTTCGGGTACATGCCGTTCTGGCCCGGGGCGGGCGTGGGCGGCCACTGCATCGCCATCGACCCCAGCTACCTGTCGTGGAAGGTCGAGCAGCGCCTCGGGTTCGGCATCGGGTTCGTGCAGCACGCCCGCTCGGTCAACAACCGGATGCCGGCCTACGTGGCGGCCCGGGTGGGCGAGGCGCTCAACCGCTCGGGCAAGGCCCTGCGGGGCGCCAAGGTGGTCGTGCTGGGGCTGGCGTACAAGGCGGGCGTGGACGACGTGCGGGAGTCGCCCGCCCTCGCCGTGCTCCACCACCTGGTCGACGCCGGCGCCCGCTGCACCTACCACGACCCCTACGTCCCGTCGGTCGACGTCAGCCGCCGGCGGGCGGGCGACGTGCCCGGCCCCGCGGGCGACGGCCGGCAGACGCTGGAGTCCGTCCCGCTCGACGACGACCTCCTGGCCGGGGCCGACTGCGTCGTGATCCTCAGCCCCCATCCCGGCATCGACTACGAGGCCGTGTCCGCCCGGGCGTCCCTGGTCTTCGACGCTACGGGCGTCACCCGCACGATCCGCGGCGAGTCCGTCGTCCGCCTGTGACGGCCGGCGTCCTCCGGGGCCTGCTCAAGGCCGTCATCGTCGTCTACGCCGCCGCCATCCTCGGCTTCGTCTGGCTGACCAAGGACCTGACCTTCGCCACCCTCTCCCGCGACCCGATCTTCGCCTCGTACTCGGTCGCGGTGGTGATCTACGTGCTCGGCCGGTTCGTCCTGGCCCTCTTCTACCGGCCGGTGCCCGACCGCGGCTTCCGGCCCACGGTCTCGATCATCATCCCCGCCTTCAACGAGGAGGACGGGATCATCGGGACGATCGAGTCGTGCCTCGCCGTGGACTACCCGTCCCACCGGACCGAGGTCATCGCCGTCAACGACGGGTCGACCGACCGGACGTGGGCCCGCATCCTCGAGGCCAAGGCCCGCTGGCCGCGGCTCTACGCCGTCGACCTCGGCCGCAACTACGGCAAGCGGGGGGCCATGGCCGAGGGCATCCGCCGGGCCCGGGGCGACATCCTCGTCTTCGTCGACTCCGACTCCTACCTGGACTCGGACGCGGTCACCGCCATCGTCCAGCCCTTCGCCGACGAGCGGGTGGGCGCCGTCGTCGGCCACGCCGAGGTGCGCAACTCCAGGGTCAACTGGATGACCAAGATGCAGCAGGTCCGCTACTACTCGGCCTTCCGGGTCATCAAGGGCACGGAGTCCATGCTCTCGGGCACCGTCACCTGCGCCTCGGGCTGCTGCGCCGCCTACCGGCGCAGCGTGGTCCTCCCCATCCTCGACGAGTGGGAGTTCCAGACCTTCCTCGGGCGGCCGGCCACCTTCGGCGACGACCGCGCCCTGACGAACCGCATCCTCAACCGCCACCGCGTCGTCTACCAGGCGTCGGCGCGGGCCGAGACGGTCGTGCCCGAGCGGCCGAGGGTCTTCTTCCGCCAGCAGCTGCGCTGGAAGAAGTCGTGGCTGCGGGAGTCCATGCAGGTGGTGCGCTACTTCTGGCGCAAGAACCCGGTCGCCGCGGTGTTCACGTACGCGTCCATCGCCTTCCCGTTCATGGCCCCGTTCGTGGTGCTCCACGCCGTCGGCGGGCGGCTCCTCGGCGGCCGGCCCGGCGGGTTGTGGTTCTACATCATCGGGACCTACGCCATGGCCCTGCTGTACTCGCTCTACTACGCGTTCAAGCGCCCGGACGGGCTCTGGTTCCACGGCATGACGTTCGTGGCCTTGTACATGAGCGTCCTCGTGTTCCAGACCTACTGGGGCATCTTCACCATGCGTGACACCCGGTGGGGCACGAGGGCCTCGACCGTCGAGCACGCCCGCATCGACCGGGACCTCGTCACCGCCCTCCCGCCCGCTTCCCTCGCCGAGGCCGCCGCGTGATCACCCTCGAACGACCGCCCCAGACCGCGCCCCCCCTTGCGCCCGCGCCGCCCCGCCGGCCCGCCCCGCCCCGCGCCTCCGTTCGCCAGCTCGTCGTGGGCCTGCTCGCCCTCCCCCTGACCGTGCTGCCCTTCGTGGCTTACGCCAACCTCACCCCCGAGGGACGGCTGGTGCGCGACCGGGCGATCGTCGCCCTGTCGCCTCCGAAGCTGCCGAGGCTGACCCCGCAGCAGCGGGCCGCGGCCCTGGCCGCCGCCCCCCGGTACGAGGGCGCGGTGATGGCCGTGGCCTACCACGGCATCGGCTCGGCGACCGACGGCGAGGGCGGGTTCGTCGTCTCGGCCAAGCGGTTCGGGGAGCACCTGGCCACGCTCAGGGCAGCGGGCATGAACGCCGTGACCGCGGCCCAGGTGGCCGACGCCTTCACCGGGGGCGCGCCGCTGCCGCCCAACGCGGTGATGCTCTCCTTCGACGACGGCCGGGCCGACGCCATGATGTGGGCCGACCCCCTGCTGCGCCAGGCCGGCATGTCGGCCACCATGTTCCTCATCTCCGGGGCGGCCTCGGAGCCCGGCATCTACTACGCCTCGTGGGACCGCATCGAGTCCTACGCCCGGTCCGGCCGCTGGGACATCCAGTCGCACACCGCCGGCTCCCACCGCGAGCACGAGGCGGACGGCGGTGAGTCCCTGCCCATGCTCACCAGCCTGGCGCCCGACGAGACGCCGGAGGCGTTCAGGGCGCGCATCGGGGACGACATGGCCCGGGCCAGCGCGGCCATCGAGGCCCACGTGGGCCGGGCCCCCGTGGCCTTCGCCTACCCGTTCGGGGCCTACGGGGCCGACCGCAGCAACGACCCGGCCGTGGCCCAGATCGTCCGGGAGGAGGTGGGCCGCCGCTACGCGGTCGCCTTCCAGCAGGACGACCAGGAGACCGTCCCCTTGCTCACCGCCGACCAGGACCTGCTGCGGCTGCGCCGGGTCGAGGTCGAGAACTGGTCGGGGGTCGACCTCCTCCACCGGATCGAGCGGGCCCGGCGGTCCCTCGGCGGCCAAGGGGCGGCGCCGGCCGACCCGCCCGCCGAGCCGGGCCCTCCCGTCGTGGCCGAAGGGGAGCCCGCCGCGCCGGCCTCCTCGCCCACGCCGACGACGAGCACCTCCGTCGCCCGCTCGGCGGGACAACCCGTTCAGGCGGCGACCGTCTCCCCGACGACCGTCCCTGGCCCTACCGCCCCCCCGGCGGCGGTCCAGCCCGTGACGCCGGCCACGGTCCCGCCGACCACGAGGCCGTCCGTCCCTGTGACGACGGCCCCGCCGCCGACGACCGCGCCCCCGACCACCAGGCCCCCGTCGCCGACCACCACCTCGCCGCCGACGACGGCGGCCTGCAAGCCGGCCGGCAAGAGCGGCAAGTGCCTGGGCGGCAGATAGGTCGAAAAACCGGGGTGACAACGGCGGCGGCCGCTCGTACCATCGAGCCCGCGGCGAGGTGAGCGGCGACCCCGGAGTTCCGGGGCCGTTCCGCGGGTCCGCCCGCCGCTTGGCATCCAGGGGTTCGAGTCCCCATCCATGCGTCGACCTCCGGCCGGTAGCACTCCGGTGCGCCGCCGAGGTGGCCCTGCGGGCTTCGGTCCCCGCCACCGAGGCGAGCCGGCCGGAGGGCGGCGCGAACCGAGGATCGAGTATGCGACAGATGAACCGGATGTACGGGTACGGCATGGGCGACCGCCCGGCGCGGCGCGGGCGGCGTGAGGTGGTCAACCAGTGGGAGCGGGGGTTGTTGTTCCGCAACGGCGTCCTCGTCCGCACGCTCGGGCCCGGTGCCTACCGCCACTGGGGCTCGGGCTACATGCTGCGGCGGGTGGACGTCCGTCCGTGGATCCTGCAGCTCCCGACCCAGGAGGTGCCGACGGCCGACGGGGTCACCGTGAAGGTGACGGTCGCCGGTCGGGTACGCGTGGTCGACCCCGTGGTCTACGTCACGGCCACCCAGGAGCCGGTTCCCTCCCTGTACCTGGCCGTGCAGGTCGCCCTGCGCGAGCTCGTGGCCCAGGCGACGGTCGACGACCTGGTGGCCGGCCGGGCCGGCGCCGGCGGACGCCTGTTGGAGGGCGTCCGTGGCGTGGACGAGCTGGGCGTGGTCGTCGAGCAGCTCGAGCTCAAGGACATCGTCCTGCCTGCCGACCTGAAGCGGGCCCAGGCCCAGGTGCTCATCGCCCGCGCCGACGGGCTGGCCGCGCTCGAGCGAGCGCGGGGGGAGACCGCCGCCCTGCGCAACCTCGCCAACGCCGCCCGTCTCTGCGCCGAGCAGCCCGCCCTGCTCCAGCTGCGCCTCCTCCAGCAGCTGGCCGCCGGCCCGGGCCACACCGTGGTGATCGGCACCCCGCCGCTCGGGACGGGGTCGCCGGCTTAGGCGGGCTTCTCGGCGACGAGGAGCTTGTAGCCGGCGATCCCGCCCGCGACGGCCCGGGCCGCGGACGCCACCTTGGCCCGAGCGGAGTCGAAGTCGATGCTCTCCAGGGCGGCCATCTTGGCCATGCGGAAGGCGACCAGGCGGGCGTCGATCTGGTCGATCATCCGGGCCAGGGCCTCGTCGTGGTCCTCGGTGAGCGTCACCCGCAGGCCCTCGGCCTCGAGGAGGGTGGCGTACTCCTCGAGGGGGCGGGCGTCGGCCAGGCACGCCACCCAGCCGGCCATGCTCCTCAGCTCCTCGTCCAGGCGGGTGCGGTCGAGTGCGACGTCGGTGATGCCCAGCCGGCCGCCGGGCCGGAGCACCCGGGCCAGCTCCCGGGCCGCAGTCGGCTTGTCCGGGAAGGTGCAGAAGGCGCACTCGCAGACCACGGCGTCGACCGACGCGTCGGCCAGCGGCAGCTGCTCGGCGTCGCCGACGGTGAAGCGCACCCGGTCGTCGACCCCCCGCTCGGCCGCCTTGGCGTTGGCCTTGGCCACCGACTGCTCGCCCAGGTCCACGCCCTCGACGTCCACGCCGAACTCGGCGGCCAGGAGGAACGCCGTGGCGCCCGGGCCGCTGGCCACGTCGAGCACCCGCTGGCCGGTGCGCAGATCCAGGGCGCGGGCCAGCCGGCGGGTCAGCTCCAGCCCGCCGGGGTGGTAGCTCTCGCCCAGGATGAGGGCGACCACGTCGGACTGGTACGACCGGGCGCAGCACGCCTTGGTCTCCTCGGGCGAACTGGTGGCGGTATCGGTCGCCATGGGGGCCATTCGTGCCACCAGTTCGCTACGGGTGTCCGTCACCGGAGGTTCTTGCCGATGTTGGTGGCGTCCTTGGGGGTGTGACCGTTCCCGTCGCCCGCGGTCTTGGACCCGTAGCGGGTGGTCAGGAGCACGGGCTGCAGCCCGGTGGCGTTGGGCACGATGGTCGGGACGGGCACGCCCGACAGCTCCTCCCGGATCTGCTCCCGGTAGCCGACGGAGTTGTAGGCGCAGAAGGGGATGAGCCGGCCGTCCGGGGTGATCTCCTCTACGCAGCACTTCATCAGCGCCTTCACGTTGAGCGTGTACGGGTCCTGGAAGTCCTGGATGACGATCATGAACGACTTGTCGCCGATCTCCTGGAGGGCCTCGGGCAGGTCGATGCCGCAGGTGGCGCACTCCAGCGGGGCCGTGGTGTTGCCGTCCGACCCCGCGGGCACTGCGGACGCCGACCACAGCTTCTCGAGGGCCCCCCGCACGCTCATGTCCGGCATGACCCGGTTGCTGACGTAGTCCAGGTAGTCGTCGACGTTGACCAGGCGGGGGATGGGCACCACGTTCTCCCCGTCGACCAGCAGGTAGGTGATCGACCGGCAGGTCGGGAAGCAGCAGGGGACGGGCACGAAGTCCGACAGCTTGAACCACTCGGGGATCTGATCGACCGCCCCGTGGATGATGTCGGCGTTGGTCAGGCGCTGCATGGGGTCGAACTCCACGTGGCGGCCGGAGTGGGTGACGGGCTGGAAGGCCACCGACCGCACCGCCGGGTGCTTGACCCCGAACTTGATGATGTCGCCGATCTCGTGCTCGTTGAGCCCCTTCTCGATGGCGGCGACCAGCGACACGCCCAGGCCGAACTCGGCGCAGTTGTCCAGCGCCTTCTGCTTGGCCGCCCGCAGGTCGCGGCCCCGGATGGCCAGGTGGGTCGACTCCACGAACCCGTCGAACTGCAGGTAGATGACCGGCTTGAGCTCGGCCAGCTGGGAGAGGAACTTCCGGTCGTGGGCCAGGCGGATGCCGTTGGTGTTGAGCGTGACCATGTGCACGCCCTTGTCCTTGGCCATCTTGATGAAGTCGAGGATCTGGGGGTGGATGGTGGGCTCGCCGCCGGAGAACATGACCACCTCGGGCTCGCCCTCGGAGCGCACGAAGGCGTCGAGCCCGGCCTCGACCTGCTCCAGGGTGAGCGAGAAGCCGTCGGGCTGGTGGCCGGAGTCGGCGAAGCAGATGGGGCAGTCGAGGTTGCAGTTGCTGTTGACCTCGATGATGCCGAGGCAGGCGTGCTGCTTGTGCTCGGGGCAGAGGCCGCAGTCGAGCGGGCACCCGTCCTTGACCTCGGTCTGGGTCTCCAGCGGGATGGTGCCCGGCTTGTTGTACCGCAGCGAGTCGAAGTACATCTTGGCGTCGGAGTAG
>DATAAD010000013.1:0-24216 GCA_036260295.1 Acidimicrobiales bacterium
TTGTCGTTGGAGCGGCGCAGCTCGGCGCCGAAGCCGACGCCCTTGTGCCCGATGCGGCTCTCGATGATCTTGTCGAGCCCGGCGAAGGCACCACCGCAGATGAAGAGGATGTTGGTGGTGTCGATCTGGATGAACTCCTGGTGGGGGTGCTTGCGTCCCCCCTGGGGCGGGACCGAGGCGGTGGTGCCCTCCAGGATCTTGAGCAGGGCCTGCTGCACGCCCTCGCCCGAGACGTCGCGGGTGATCGACGGGTTCTCGCTCTTGCTGGCGATCTTGTCGATCTCGTCGATGTAGATGATGCCGGTCTCGGCCTTCTTGACGTCGTAGTCGGCGGCCTGGATCAGCTTGAGGAGGATGTTCTCGACGTCCTCGCCCACGTAGCCGGCCTCGGTCAGCGCGGTGGCGTCGGCGATGGCGAAGGGGACGTTGAGCATGCGGGCCAGGGTCTGGGCCAGCAGGGTCTTGCCGCAGCCGGTCGGCCCCAACAGGAGGATGTTGGACTTGGCCAGCTCGACGTCGGAGTCGGTGTGGGCGCCGACCTGGACCCGCTTGTAGTGGTTGTAGACGGCGACCGAGAGGATCTTCTTGGCCTGGTCCTGGCCGATGATGTAGTCGTTCAGGAACTCGTAGATCTCACGGGGCTTGGGCAGCTCGTCGAAGCGGACCTCGGAGGTCTCCGAGAGCTCCTCCTCGATGATCTCGTTGCAGAGATCGATGCACTCGTCGCAGATGTAGACGCCCGGGCCGGCGATCAGCTTCTTGACCTGCTTCTGGGACTTACCGCAGAACGAGCACTTCAGCAGCTCGCCCCCGTCGCCGAACTTGGCCACCTTTGCGATCCCCCCCGGCTAGCTGACGCCCGCCACCTGGGGCACCTCGGCCAGGTCGCGGGTCATGAGGACCTCGTCGATGATGCCGTAGGCCTTGGCCTCTTCGGCGCTCATGATGAAGTCCCGGTCGGTGTCCTTGCGGACCTTGTCCACGCTCTGGCCGGTGTGGTGGGCCAGCACGTGCTCCAGGAGCTCCCGCATGCGGGTGATCTCCTTGGCCTGGATCTCGATGTCGGACGCCTGCCCGCCGGCGCCGCTGTAGGGCTGGTGGATCAGGATCCGGGCGTGGGGCAGGGCGTGGCGCTTGCCCTTGGTCCCCGCGGCCAGCAGCACGGCGGCGGCGGAGGCGGCCTGACCCATGCAGTAGGTGGCGATCTCCGGCTTGATGAACTGCATGGTGTCATAGATGGCGAAGAGGCCGGTGATCTCTCCGCCCGGGGAGTTGATGTAGAGGTTGATGTCCTTGTCCGCATCCTCGGACTCGAGGTGCAGGAGCTGGGCCATGATCAGGTTGGCGACCGTGTCGTCGATCGGCGTGCCCAGGAAGATGATGCGGTCCTTGAGCAGCCGGGAGTAGATGTCGAAGGCCCGCTCGCCCCGGTTCGTCTGCTCGATGACCGTCGGGACGATGTAGTTGTAGATCGGCTCGATCACTCGGAGATCTCCTTGTTCCCGCTCTCGGCCGCTAGGCCGGGCTCGGCGGCGTCAGCGACCTCAGGCTCGGGAGCGAGGGCGTCGAAGCTCGGGGGTGTCAGCTGTGACCGGTCGATGACCTGACCCTCCTCGTCGACGAACTCGGTGTGGGCGATCAGCCACTCCAAAGCCTTGGTCTTCCTGATTCCCGAGCGTACCGCGGGCAACTGGTCTTCGTTCTCGAGCTCCTTGCGCACCGCCTTGGGGTTCTTCTGGCGCTGGCGGGCGATGTCCTCGATCTCGGTGTCTACCTCCTCGTCGGTGGCGTCGAGCCCCTCGAGCTCGGCCACCGCCCGCAGGCCCAGATCCGCCTTGACCGCGTTGGTCGCCTCGGCCCGCAACTGGGCCACGAACTCCTCCTGCTGGTCGCCCAGGGACTCGAGGAAGCGCTGGACGTCGACGCCCTGGTGGCTGAGGCGGTGCGACAGCTGCCGCAGACGGCGCTCCATCTCGGTGCCGACGAGGGCCTCGGGGATCTCGTCGTCGACCAGCTCGATGAGGGCCTCGACCACCTTGTCGCGCACCTGGAGGGCCACCTCGAGCTTGCGCACCGCCTCCATCTCCTGACGGAACCTGGCCCGCATCTCCTCGACGGACTCGAACTCCGTCTCCTGGGCCACCCACTCGTCGGTCAGCTCGGGCAGGACCCGCTCACGGACCTCCTTGACGAGGATCTGGAACGTCACCTCGCCCACCTGCTCGTGGTGGACGTTGAACTTGAGGATGTCGCCGGCCTTGGCGCCCCGCAGGTTCTCGTCCATCTCCGGCCCGAAGTGGCCGGACCCGAGCTCGTACAGCTCGTCGTCGGCGGCGATCACGGTCTCGCTGTGGCGGGTGACCTTTCGGTCGATCGACACGTGGTCGCCGTCGCGGGCGGCCCGGTTGACCGGGACGACCTGCGCGAACGTCGCCCGCGTCTGGTCGACGCGGACGTCGACGTCGTCCTCCGTGACCTCGAGGTCGGGGAGGACGACCCGCAGGCCCCCGTAGCCGGCCACGTCGACGGTGGGCATGACCTCCACCACGGCGTCGAAGGCGACCGTGGGGTCGTCGTCGCCCGAGGTGATGTCGATCTCGGGGGCGGCGATGGGCTCGAGGTCGTTCTCCCGCAGGGCCCGCTCGTAGTAGCCGGGCAGGGCGTCGCGGATGGCCTCCTGGCGGGCCACGTCGAGGCCGATCCGGGCCTCGACCAGCCGGCGAGGGGCCTTGCCTGGGCGGAAGCCGGGGATGCGCACCTCCCGGGCGATCTTGCGGAAGGCGGCGTCGATCGCCGTCCCGACCTCGCTCTCGTCCAGCTCGACGGACAGTTTGACCTTGTTGCCCTCGAGGGGCTCGACGGAGGTTCTCACGGCTTTCGGATTGTAGGCCGAGGCGGCGCCGGCCAGCGGTGGACCGGCCGGAGCCGGCGCAGGGGCGCGGCCCTGGTCGCGGCCCGGAGGATCTCCTCTGCCCCGGCCCGCTCCTCGGCCGCCGGCTCGTGCCGCGAATAGGCGGCGGCCGTGACCAGGTCGCCGACCTTCTCGAGCCGGGAGTCGGGCAGCACGGTCCTCGCCAGCTCGCCCGCGTACTCGGCCGGGGTCTCCTGCGGCTGTCGTGGTCGACCACGGGCCGCCCCGGCACGCTCCAGCCGGGCGAGGAAGCGGGTGGCCCAGGGCCGCGCCCGCTGCCGCCGCCACCACCGCACGCCCCACCACGCCAGCCAGGCCAGCGCGAGCACGGCCAGCAGCGGCCAGAGCCGGCGCAGGCGGTCCCAGACCGAGTCGGTCTCGGCCTGGCGCGGTGGCGACTTCCCGGTGGCGTCGAACCGCTGCCACCCGATTCCCGGGAACCAGACCTCGACCCACGCGTGGAGGTCACGTACCCGGACGACGAACTCCCCTCCCGGGCCGGTCCGCGTGCCCGGGAGGAAGCCCAGGGCGAGGCGCGCCGGCACGCCGAGGGCTCGCAGCATCACGGCCAGGGCCGTCGCCGTGGTCTCGGGCGGCCCCGACCGGTCCTCGAGGAGGAACGTCTCCAGGGGGTCGGAACCGGCCCGGACGGGCTGGGCCTCCTCGGTGACAGTGGTGTTGGCCGACAACCACGCCTCCAGGGCCCGGACGGTGTCGAACGGCGTCGCCGCCTGTCCGGCCGCCTCGGCGGCGAGGGCCCGCACCCGCGGAGCGACCCGGGGCAGCTGCAGGTAGGCGTCGGCCACGGGGTCCGGGACGGCACCGGACGCGGCCCGGAGGGCCTCGGCCCCGACGGGCGACCGCTGGCTGGACACCAGGTAGCGCTGGCCTCTCGTCAGCGGCGGGGCGGGGTAGAGCGAGCCGTCGGCGCCCTGCCGGACGACCGTGTCGACGCTCACGTAGGTTGGGCGGGCAGCGGCGACGAGGATCGAGGCCGACGTGGCCTGTACGGTGACCCACTGCGGGAAGCCAGGCCCGCCGTCGCCCTCCATGTCGCCGATCCCGGGGCGGAGGCTGGTCCCGGCGGGCGTCAGGGTCTCCGGCGAGCGGGACCAGGACTCGCCGTCCCAGTGGTCGTAGGTGGTCGCCCGCCAGACGTCGCGGGTGGGGGCGTCGACCAGGAACACCACCTCGTCCCGCCCCGGCTCTCGACCGATGCCCAGGTCCAGGCGGGGCCCGAACACGACGCCGGAGGCCGCGGGTCCGGCGAGGGTGGGCTCGCCGGAGCGGTCGCCCCCTGATCCGCCGCCGCCCTGGTCCGGAGGGGGCGGCACGAGCGCGGCGGCGAGGGCGGCGAGAAGGCCGACGACGACCAGGACGACCGCCGTCTCGCCGGCCACGCGCGTCCCGCTCGCGGTCGCCGGCCCGGCCAGCCGCGGACCGCTGGCCGCGGCGAGCCGGTTGGTGGCCACCAGGGCCAGGGCCAGGGCCACGACCGCGCCGCCGACCGCCCACGGGACGGGCCCAGCGTCGCCGACAACGGTGGCGCCGAGAAGGGCCCCGCAGGCGAGGGCCAGGCAGTAGCGCAGCACGTTGGGCGCCGGCCAGAGGACGCTGAGCGCCACCACGGCCCACGGCGCCAGGCGGGCGAGGTCATCGTGGTGCGCCCGGTCGGTCCAGCCCGCCATGTACAGCACGAACCAGCCGGCGACGGTCAGGGCGGCGAGCACGACGCCCTCCTTGCCGGGAGGCAGCACCGAGGTCGACCGCCGAGCGGCCGACGCGGCCACGCCACTCACGAGCACGGCGGCCAGCACGGCCAGGGGCGCGTCCGGCCCCTGCGCCGCCGCCGCGAACCAGGTGGCTGCGGCCACGGCGACGGCGGCTAGGAGGGCCACGAGTCCCCGTGTGCCGTGACTCTGACCACGGCCGCGGCGCCCGGCCGGTGGGGCGGCACGCGGGGCGCCCCGGCGGCAGCCCGCGCCAGGCGCTGGTTCACGTCGCTCGGTAGTCCGAGGGGCGCGGTCACCGCGCCGGCGGGCTCGGCGGTGGCCAGGACGACCTCGTACCCCCGGCGCAGCGCCTCGTAGGAGTACCACGCGGCCCGGGCTGCTGCCGTCTCCCCGGCCAGCCCGCCGCCGCCCAGGTCGAGAGCGACGACCAGGCGGGGCGCCCCCGGCTCCTCGACCTCCTTGACCACCAGGTCGCCACGGCGGGCTGTGGTCGGCCAGTGCACCCGGCGGACGGGATCGCCGGGCACGTAGTCGCGGACCCCGCGGACGACGTCGCCGACCCCAGCCGGGCGGGGCGGGCCCTCGCCCCAGACGCCGAACAGCTCTGGGAACGGGTGCGGCGGGGCCAGTGGCCGCGGCCCGACGGCCATCGGGCGGGGGAGCGCGACTCGCTGGCGGCGGAGGCACGTGACCAGCCCGCAGAGCCCGGACCCGGCCACCTCGACCTCGAGCTCCGTCACCAGCTCCCGGCGGTCGGCGACCGCCGTGAGCCGGCCGGAGCCGGGCGGCGTCACCACCACCGGCGTCCCCTCGGCGACGGCCCGGACCCGGAAGACCAGGGCCGGGCCGGTGACCACCAGCGTCAAGGCGACCGTGTCGCCCACGAAGGCGTCCGCCGGAAGGCCGTCCAGCCTCACCCGGACGCGGCGGGTGGCGAGGACGGCCAGGACGAGGTCGAGGGCGAGGGCGAGCAGGGCGGCGAAGCACAGGAACATGGCCAGGCGGTTGCCGGTCGCCTCCCAGACGCTCAAGGCACAGGCGACGAGCGCGAGCACGCCGAGCAAGCCCAGCGTCGCCTCGGTTCGCCGGGCCAGGATTCCCGGTGTGCCCGGCGCCGGCGCCTGCATCAGCCGGTGGGGACGGGGACGCGGTCGAGGATGTCGTCGACCAGCCGGCGGGTGGCGTCCGTGCCCCGCCGGGCGACGGCTCCCAGGCGGTGGGCCAGGACGGCCGCGGCAACGGCCTTGACGTCGTCGGGGGCGACGAAGTCCCGCCCGGCTATCACCGCGTGTGCCTTGGCCACCTGCACCAGGGTCCGGGCCGCCCGGGGGCTGGCGCCGTGGTCGAGGTCGGGGTGGTCGCGGGTGGCCTCGACCACGTCGAGGACGTAGTCGGCGACCGCGGGGGCGACGTAGGTGGTGTCGACCTCGACCGTGGCGGCCACCACCTCGTCGCCGTCGACGACCGGCTTCAGCTGGTCGAGAGCGGACGGGCCGCCCTCGCCGCGGAGGACCGCCCGCTCGGCCTCGCGCCCGGGCAGGCCCAGGGTGACGACCAGGGCGAAGCGGTCGCTCTGGCCCTCGACCAGCGGGAACGTCCCCACGTCGCCGTAGGGGTTCTGGGTGGCGATGACGAAGAACGGCGCGGGCAGGGGATGGGCGGTCCCGTCGACCGTCACCTGGACCTCGGCCATGGCCTCGAGCAGCGCGGACTGGGCCCTGGGCGTGGCCCGGTTGATCTCGTCGACGAGGACGACGTTGTGGAAGATGGGCCCGGGATGGAAGTCCCACGCCTGCCGCGACCGGTCGTAGACGGTGACGCCGGTGATGTCGGACGGCATGAGGTCGGCCGTTCCCTGGACCCGGCCCGCGGTGCCGCCGATCGACAGGGCCAGGCTCTTGGCCAGCAAGGTCTTGCCCACACCGGGGACGTCTTCGAGGAGGACGTGGCCGCCGGCCAGCAGGCCCGCGGTCACCAGGACGATCTCCCGGCGCTTGCCCAGGACGACGGAGGCCACGTTGTCGACGAGGGCCTCGGCCACCGCAGACGCCGTCCGAGCCATGTCCCATTCTCGGCCATCACCGGGCCACCCTGCCGAGCGGGGTCCGGCCTCCCGTTAGCGTTGCGCCGTGTCCGAAGAGCGCGAGCCCATCGCCGACCCCGCCGACCGCGTCCTCCGGATGGGGGAGAACGTCGTCTATTCCTTCGTCGGCGTGCTGCTGGCCGCCGCCGCCGTCCTCGTGCTGGCGGTGGTCGCGTACCACTTGGTCGCCGACGTCGCCGACGGCGTGGAGAAGGGCGTCACCGAGGCACTCGACGGCCTCCTGCTCGTGTTCATCCTCCTCGAGCTCCTGGCCGGCGTCCGGGCCACGATGAAGGAGAGGAAGCTCGTGGCCGAGCCCTTCCTCGTGGTCGGGATCATCGCCTCCATCAAGGAGATCGTCGTCCTGACCCTCGAGTCGAACGAGATCTACGACACCAACGACGCCGCCTTCGAGAACGCCATGACCGAGATCGGGGTCCTGGCCGGCGTCATCCTCCTGATCGCCCTGGCCAGCTTCCTCGTGCGGCGCAAGGAGCGGGAGCCGGAGGAGGAAGACGAAGCCGGGGCCGCGTGAGCGAGAGCTCGCCGCTGGGCCCCGGGGGCCGGCCGTTCCGCGGCTGGCGGGTCGTCCCGCTGCTGCTCAGCCTGGCCGCCGTCGCCGCCAACGCCGCCATCCTGCTGTCGGACCGGGCGCCCGGCCTGCTCGGCCGCCTGGCCCGCCGGATCGACGCCGGCGTGGACCGGGCCGCCAATGCCGCGGGGATCGACGTGCCCGGCCGCGACGTGCGGGTCCCTCGCTCGGACTTCGACGTCCACGTGGCCATCTGGGCCGTCGCCGCCCTGCTCGTCGGCCTGGCCATGTGGTCCTGGCTGTCGCTGTTGGTCGGGAACGGCCTGGTGCTCGCGGCCAGCATGGTCCTCGAGCTGGCTCAGGCCGGGTATTCCCGCACCCGCAGCGTCGAGATGGCCGACGTCGCCGGCAACGCCGTCGGCGTGGCGGTCGGGACCTTGGCCGTGGGCGCCTTCGCCCTGTTCTGGCGCCTCTTCCATCCACGGCCGGCCTGACCCGAGCTCCCGCTCCCCGCCGACTTCAGCCTGGTGAGCTGACGGGCTCACCCGGCGGCGAAGCACACACCCCACGGTGTCGGACAGCTGGAGGCACGAGAACAGCGGGTTGTCCGTCCGGAACCGGCCGTCGGCGGCGACGTGGGCCAGGTCGGCGCCGTCCCGCGACCAGGGCCGCCTCGCTGGTGGCGCCCGTGCCCGTGAGACGGACGGCACGCGGGTGCCGGCGGGCGAGGTCCCTCACCTCGGCGCCGGCGTTCGGGAGGTCGGGCCCGGCGACCAGCACGACCGGGGGCCCGTCGGGCCCGCCTGGCCCCTGACCGACAGGGGTCGTGGCCGCCACGTGCCGGACGGCCGCCGACGGGGCCACCGCGACCGGCCGTCAACCGACCGAGGGCCGCGCCGGCCAGGGAACTGCGTGCAGGGCGCCGGTGGGGACGATCACGACGTCCCGAGCGGCGCCCGCGGGCCGACAGCAGTCAGCGCCGGATGCGGCCGCGGGGGTCGAGGGCGTCGCGTAGCCCGTCCCCGAACAGGTTGCAGCCCAGCACGACAAGGAAGATGCACCCGCCGGGAGCGAGCAGCAGGTGAGGGGCCGTGCTCAGGTACGACCGGCCGTCGCTGAGCATGGCCCCCCACTCGGGTGTCGGCTGCTGGACCCCGAGCCCCAGGAACGAGAAGGCGGTCAGCCCCAGCAGCACGCCGCCCAGCTCCAGGGTGGTGAGCACCATCAGCGGCCCGACGACGTTGGGCAGGACGTGGCGGACCAGGATCCGCCGTTCGCTGGTACCGAGGGCCCGGGCCGCCTCCACGTAGGGCCGCTCCCGCTCGACGAGCACCGCGGCCCGCACCACGCGTGCGTAGGTCGCCCACCAGGTGACCGTGGCGGCGAGGAGCACGTGGCCGAGACCGGGGCCGAGCGCGGCGGTGACGGCCAGTGCCAGCAGGAACGACGGGAGCGACATCATGACGTCGACCAGGCGGCTGACCGTGGCATCCGTAAGTCCGCCACGGAAGCCGGCGAGGGCGCCGACGACGAGGCCGATGAGCGAGATGGCGGCCGCGACCACGAAGGTGGTGGCCAGTGACACCCGCCCGGCGAACAGGACGCGGGAGAGGACGTCCCGGCCCAGCTCGTCGGTGCCGAGGGGATGGGCGCGATGCGGCCCGGTCAGCTTGTTCACGACGTCCACCGAGTCCGGGTCATGGGGCGCCAGCCACGGCGCCAGCAGCGCGGCGACGGCCAGGAGGACGACGACGACCAACCCGGCGACCGCCGTGGGGTCCCGGAGCAGGCGCGACCACGCCGGACGGCCGGTATGGAGGTCGTCGGCGAGCGCCGGCAGCGACTGGGCGGCGGCCGCGACCTCCAGGCGGCTCACGCCCGCCTCGGGGATGCGTCGAGGCGGACGCGCGGGTCCACCGCCGAGTACGAGAGATCGACGACCAGGTTGACGAGGGCGAAGGTCAGCCCGGTCAGGAGCACGACGCCCTGGATCGTCGGGTAGTCGCGGGCCAGGATGGCGTCGACGGCGAGATCGCCCATCCCGGGCCAGCGGAAGATCCGCTCGACGATCACCGTGCCGGCGAGAAGGTGGCCCACGGCCGTCCCGGCCGCGGTGAGCAGCGGCACGAGCGACGTACGCAGCCCATGGCGCATGACGACGCCGACCTCCCGCAGGCCCTTGGCGCGCGCCGCCCGGACGTAGTCCTCGCCCAGGGTGTCCAGCACCGCCGCCCGGGTGAACCGGGCCAGCACGGCGGCGGGGCCGGCCGCCACGGCCACGGCGGGCAGCACGACACTGGCCCACCCGGCCCGCCCACCTACCGGTGCCCACGAGAGGCGGACGGCGAACACGTCGATGAGGAGCAAGGCCAGCCAGAACGACGGGAGTGATGCGGTGGCCAGCGAGACGAGCCGCAGGACGTGGTCGCCGATGCGGTTCTGGCGCAGCGCGGCCAGGACCCCGGCCGGCACGGCGAACAGCATGGCGAGGAGGGCGGCGGCGACGGCGAGCTCGACCGTGGCCGGTAGCCGATCGCCGAGCTCGCCCGCCACCTCCCGTCCCGTCGTGAGCGACCGCCCGAGGTCCCCGTGAAGCGCGCCGTCCACCCAGCGGGTGTACTGGTGGACGAGGGGGTCGTCCAGGTGCAGCGCCCGGCGCTCGGCGGCCAGCTCGGCGGGCGTCGGCGACCGGTTCTCGGCCCGCCGGAACCGCTCGAGGGCCGGGTCGCCCGGTGCGGCGTGGGCGATGGCGAAGGCGAGCATCGAGATCCCGATCACCGTGGGTACGACGATCACCAGGCGCCGAAGCGCGTATCGGCCCACGAGGGTGCGGACGGTTAGGGCGTCACCGGATGGAGATCAGGTCCCACCGGACGTTCATCGCCGAGGGGTGAGGAACGAACCCCTCCACCGACTTCTTCATCCCGTAGAGGCGCGGTATGCCGGCCAGGGGCACGACGACGGCCTTTTCGTCGATGAGGTAGCGCATGGCCACCGCGGTGTGCCGGCGGACGGCGTCGAGGTCGGCCGTGGTCAACGTCGGGGTGATGAGGTCGTCGAAGGCAGGGCCGGGCCCGAAGAGGCTCACGTAGTCCGCGTCGTCTCCGGAGCCGCAGCGGCAGAAAAGCAGGACCGGCAGGAAGCTCACGTTGGCGTCGTTCTGGTTGCCCTGTTCGAGGTACATGTCCCCTTGGCCGCTGGCGATGAGCGACTCGTACACCGGGGTGGGCCGCTCGACGATCTCCACGTCGATGCCCACCTCCTTGAGCTGGGCCTGGATGAACGCCGGAAGCGGGCGCAAGGCGTCGGCGGAGACCAGCTGCAGGCGCAGACGGCGGTCGTTCTTGGTCCGGATCCCGTCGCCGCCCGTCCGCCACCCGGACGCGTCGAGGAGGGTGCGGGCCCGGCCGACGTCGTAGGGCACCCCCTGGACCATCGACGCATACCGACCCAGGGCGGCCGGCGGCACCATCGTCGGGTCGGCGGTCGCCTGCCCGTCGAGCACCCCCGCGGCCACGGCCTTCCGGTCGATGGCGTGGGCGACCGCCTTGCGAAGCGATTCGTCGGCCAGGAGGTCATGGGGGGGCTGACCACGGATGTTGAGGTACATGGCGTCGTAGGCACCGACCGCGCTGGCCGCCACGGTGCGCCCTTTCTCCTGGAGGATTTTCACGCCGGACGTCGGGACGTTGACGATGAGGTCGACGTCGCCGGACTCGAGCGCCAGCCGGCGGGCGTCGTTGTCCGGGATGAAACGAAAGGTGACGCGCTCCAGCCGAGGTCGGGGGCCCCAGTAGCCGTCGTTCCGCACCACCGTGAGGTGGTCCTTCGGCTGGTAGCTGTCGAAGCGGAAGGGCCCGGTGCCGACGGGCTTGGACTCCAGGGTGGTACCCGGAGCGACGGCGGCGGTCGCTGAATGCACGAGCTGCTCGGGGACGCGGAGGTTGGTGGTCGTGGGCGTGAAGTCGATCGTGTGGTCGTCGACGACGGTGGCCGACTCGAGCCCGGCCTCGATGGTGCCGCCACCACCTGTCCTTGCCACCCGGTCGAACAGGCCGGCTTTGACCGCCTGGGCATTGAAGGGCTGCCCGTCGTGGAACGTCACCCCCCGACGCAGGAAGAAGCGCCAGGTGTTGGGCGCCCGGAACTCCCACCGCTCGGCCAGGAGCGGCTCCACCTCGTACTCGGCGCTCAGCCGGGTGAGCGTCTCGAGGACGCCGTGCCCCACCCCGAGATTGGCGCGAGGCCCGGAGACGACGAACTGGTCGGCGACCGTACCGACGACGAGCTCCTGCCGGGGAGGGACGGAGCTGCGGGACGCGTCCCCCCCGTCGTCGCCTCCGGCGCAGGCCGTGGCCACCAGCGCGGCCACCAGCACGACGAGCCCAGTCCGCTGCCACGTGCGCACGTGCGCCCCCTTTCACGAGGCACGCGCGGCAAAATCCTGGTCAGCCGCCGTCCCCGTCGAGCTGCTCCCGCGCATCGTAGCGAGCGGTCGGCGGTCGCGCCGCCGCTGTCTCAGGCCACGAACCAGTCCGTCTCCACGACGACCGCCCCCGCGGTACAGCGCACGCTCACCGGCCCTGCGACCAGCGCGTCGGTGACCGCGAACCGGCCGGCCTCGTCGGCCGCCGCCGAGACGGTGCCGCCCCGGTGGCGTACGACCACGTCCGCTACCTGGGCCGGCACCAGCTGACCGAAAAGGGAACGGCCCGCTGGGGTGTGCCGGACCTCGATCTCGAGGGTCAGGTGCGGCGACCTGAAGGCCAGCAAGGTCGGTGCGTTGGTGCTGCGAGCGCCGGCCATTCGGGCGTCCGACGATTCGTCGACCAGCTCTGCCAGCTCCCGGTCCATCGTCCGCCAGGCGATCGCCGAGCGAGCGGAGACGAGCGCCTCCGCCGGCACGGGGTCCACCCGACTCCCGAGCGCACGGAGGTCGGCCAGGAGCAGGTCGTCCTGGTCACCGCCGTCGTTACTCCCCGTTGCGTTCACCGCATCACTCATGGCGCGATCACCTCGTAAATGAGAGCAGCCACCGCCACCTCAGATACCTTCGAGTTCCCGCCGGAGGCGTTTCAGGCACCGGCCGCGGGTGGGCCCGATGCTGCCGATCGGCATGTCGAGGGCCAGTCCGACTTCTTCGTACGACGGCTCGGGGTCTGCCATCAGGACGCGCAGGAGGCGCTGGCACAGATCCGGCAGGCGGCCCAGGGCGGCGTGAAGGGCGGCGTGACGCTCGCTCTCCACCAGCCGCGACTCGAGCGGGGGGAGAAGTGGGTCGGCCGCGTCGAGCGTCTCGTCGTTCGAGGGCAGCACTCTCCCGGACCGGCGCAGGATCCGGAGGCACTCATGGCGGGCCGTGGTCGCCAGCCACGCGCCGACCCTGCTCGGGTCGCGAATGGTGTCGATGTGGGTCACAAGGCGCAAAAAGGTCACTTGGAAGACGTCCTCGGCGTCGGCGTTGCTCAGGCGGTGTGCTCTCGCCACCGCCCACACCCGACTGCCGTAACAGGCGACCAACGCGTCCCACGCGGCCTGGTCACCGTGGCGGGCGGCCTCGACCAGCGCGTGGTCGTCATGATGCTCGCCTCCGGCCACCGAGAGGCATGCTAGATGTCACAGAGCAGACGCCTCCTTGGTGGGTGCCGGTCAGCCCGGAGGAGCACGCGCCGCGCGCTCCTCCGGGCTGGGGCCCCAACACTCCGGAACGTGGCGGGGACGGGGTGGGCGTTCCGTCCCCGCCATCCGCCGTAACGCGGGAGTGGTCGGGGGTTCCCGCCGCCGAACATGGGGCCGACGCCGTTGGCGACCCGTCGGAATGGCGAACCATCGGTGCTGAAAGCCTTGGGGGCTGCTCACTGGGCGGGACTCCGTTGTGCCGCTCGCTGTATGTGAGCGCGAACACGGGGCCGTGATACGCGGAGTCGACGAGCTCACGCGGGAAACGTGACTCGCCTGCTCGAGCACCCCGTCGACCACGTTGCGGGATGCTGATGCTCGAAGCCTTCCGGCGGGCGGCGATGAGTGGCGCCTCCAGCTTGGAGCGCTGGGCCGCCGAGGACGTCAGGGCACTGTCGTATTGGGCGAGTTCATCGGCCTCGCCAGCTCGACCCACCGCCGCGTCTCCATGCCGACTTCGGCGAGAGCCACGTTCCCCCGAGCGGCATCCGCATTCTGCCCTCGAGCGGGCCGGGACTCGCCAGGCGTCGCCCTCACCGCCACGAGGTCATTTCCATCGTCCGACACCGCCGGGCCGACGCCGCACCGCGACCCGCACAGCCGGCCCCTACGAGTGTCCTTGCGCTTGGCTTCATGACCGCCGGCCGGGGCCATTCTTTCGGCCTCAGGGAACCCGACCGGAGTTCGGTAATGTACCCGCGGTGTGCTCCGGGCGACCGGAGGCTCCGGGAGGGCAAAGAGTCGGTCCGAGGCCATTTCGGTACCGGGGAGTGGCGCAGTGGTAGCGCACCTGCTTTGGGGGCAGGCGGTCGGGGGTTCAAATCCCCCCTCCCCGACTACGGCCCAGGTGGTGAACCAGCGGTGGCACGTCGACCACGGCGCAGGTCACGCCTGGTCGCAGTAGCTGATGAGCGCGGAGTGGCGGCCCGCCCCCCTGGCCCGGCGCCGGGGAGCTGGCGAAGACCGAGTGACGGAGAGCGGGTGACGGAGAGCGGGTGACGGAGAGCGGGTGACGGGAATCGAACCCGCATAGCCAGCTTGGAAGGCTGGAGCTCTACCATTGAGCTACACCCGCAGGGGCGTGAGCGTCCAGCGTACGTCCCGAGCCGGCCTGCCAAGAAGCGCGTGCTTCCTCCGCAGGCGCCCGGCGAAGTAGCTCAGGGGCGGACCGATGTCACCCGCCGGAAGGAGCCCGGCCGGCGGGGCACCGGTCGGGGCGGGCCCACCCGGGCCCGGGCGGCCTCCTCGAGCGCCTCGGCGTCACCGGCGACGGCCCGTGCCAACCTGAGCAGGGCGGCGACCCGCGCCACCTCGCTGGCCGAGAAGGCCGGCCGCTCGCGCTCGACCACCAGCCACCGCCGGCGAGACCCGGTGTCGTCGGGGAGCACCAGGGCCCACGGGACCCCAGGCGTCCCGTCCGGTCCGTCGAGCATGCGCTCACGCCGGACGATCGGGGCGGCGTCCGAACACCCCCACTCGAGCGTGGCGAGGGCACCGGCATTCACGAAGCGGGCCCGGTCGCCCCGGACGAGCAGGGCGGCACCACGTTCCACGCCTCGGTCGAGCGACTCCTCGACGAACAACTGGGCGCTGACGTCGATGGCCCGGGCCACAGGGTCGACGAGGGCGTGCTCGTCCATGCGCTCGGTCTCCACCGGCACGCCGCCGGCTCTTCGCAGCGCGGTCGTCAGCGCCTCGGCCGAACCGCAGTCGGTGAACTGGATCACGAACTCGTCCGCCACCCGGTCGCCGTCGAGGAAGTGCACGTCGAGGCCGAGGATGTTGCCGCGGCAGGCGGCGATGGCAGTGGCCAGCCGGCCGAGCCGGCCCGGCTGGTCGGTCACCTCGGCCCTGAGTCGGACGATCGTCATGGGCGGGACGGTACCGACGACAGGTTTCCGGCCGGCGAGCAGGGAGGGAACGCTCGGTTACGAACGGTGGTCCGCCACTTTCCTGGCCCGGCGGACCTCGTCGACGATGTCCAGGCCGCTGACGTAGTGGAGACCGGCGGACTCCGTGATCTCACGACCGCGCTGGTCTGCCTGTGGCGAGGGGGGCGTGAACCCGACGGCGCGGGCGCCGATGGACCGGGCCAGGGCCACGAGCCCGGGGAGCTCGTCGATGGGGCGGTGCACGTAGGCGACGTCGGCCTGGTCGGGGGGGCCGGCCGAGGGGGCGGACGACGATCTCCGTCCCGGCCAGCTCGTGCTCGGTGTACTGATCAGGGCGGGGGCCGCCGCGCACGAACACGCGCAGCCCGGCTCGGGCAAGTGTGGCGGGGACGTCAGCGCGAGGCCAGTCGACGACGAGCACGCTCCGGGCCGAGGCCAGGAGCTCCTGGGCCGGGGAAGGCATGGCCGTATCCAACCACCGTGAGCCGTACCGTTGCGCCGTGGCCGACGTCCGAGCCGCCAAGGCCGCCCTGCGCGAGGAGGTGTGGTCGGCGCTGGTCGCGGCCGCGGCTGCCCGGTTCCCCGGGGCTCGCGGCCGGATCCCGAACTTCGTCGGGGCCGAGCAGGCGGCCGAGCGGCTCCGGGGCACGGAGGCCTGGCGCCGGGCTCGGACGGTCAAGGCCAACCCCGATGCGCCGCAGTGGCCGGTCCGGCAGCGAGCCCTGGAGGACGGCAAGACGGTGTTCATGGCCGTCCCCCGCCTGGCCGACGAGCACCCGTTCTTCCTCCTCGATCCGGCGCACCTGGCCGACGCGCCCCGCAAGGCGTCGTCGATAAAGGGGGCGTCCAGGTCGGCCCGGCGGATCGGCGTGGACGAGCTGGAGCCCGTCGACTTGGTCGTCGCCGGCTGTGTCGCCGCCGGGGAGGATGGGGCTCGCCTGGGCAAGGGTGGCGGGTTCAGCGACCTGGAGTTCGCGCTGGCCAGCGAGTCCGGCCTGATCGGGCCCGCGACGGTGACGGCGACGACCGTGCACGACCTGCAGGTCCGGCCGGCCGGCGTGGTGCCGACCGTCGACCACGACTTCGGCCTCGACCTCGTCGTCACCCCGACCCGGGTGATCGACGTTCCCCGCCGCGGGCGTCGGCGCCGGGGGCGGCTGCAATGGAGCGAGCTCAGCGACGAGAAGATCGCCGAGATCCCGCTGTTGCGCCGGCTCCGCCCGTAGGGGGAATCGCTCGAGGGAGCGCCTGCGGGTGCCGCGGGCCGCCGAGGTCACCCTCGTCCTCGGCGCCTGGTCTCCGCCCAGCAGGCCCGCCTGAACCTCATCGGCCATGGGGCGACTCACGGATTCGTCTCCCAAGCGCTTCACCAGCGCGGCCGGCGCCGGCGAGCGGGGCGTGGTCGGCGTGGCCCTGGTGCGACCGACGCCGGAGGCGCCGGTCGTCGAGCTGGTGGCCGTCCCCGGCCTGGCCGTGGGCCAGCTCCTCACCGGGCCCCGGGCCGACGCCGTCCGCCGGGCCTCGAGGTCCAGGCCATCGTCAGCACGCCGGTGATCGCCGAGGGGGACGTGAAGTCGGCAGATGCCCGAGATGAACGGCTACGAGGCGTCGACGGAGAATCCGGCGCCGGCAGGGCGCCCGACGCCACGTGCCGATCGTCGCCCTCACCGCCTCGGCCGTCAAGGGGACGAGGAGCGCTGCCTCGAGTCCGGGATGGACGCCTACGTCGCCAAGCCCGTCACCCTCGACGCTCTCGGCGACGTGCTCGGAAGCCTCGTCCCCGCCGCGGACCCGGCCGTGCTCGACGCCCACCCATCTCCGAGGGGCGCCCTCAGTGCCGCAGTGGCGGCGGCCGACCTTCCCGAGGTGGCCCGCGCCGCCCACCGGCTGAAGGGCAGCTGCGCCGCCGTGGGGGCGACGGCGATGGGCGCGGTGGTGGCCGCGATCGAGGCCGACGCCCCGGAGGGACGGGGCGAGCCGCTGGCCGGGACCGTCGACCACGTGGAGCGCGCCCTCGTCGGGATCGCGCGCCGCGCTCGAGAGCCGGTCGCCCCCCACGGCGACGCCCGGCCGGTCTGACCTACCGGGTGGCCGGCGCGCGCTGGGACAGGCGGGCGCCGAGCACCGCCAAGCCGATCATGGTCAGGGCCAGGACGAGGTGGAGGATGTTGTCGGCGTTGTTGATGGGGAGGACGTTGGCGTCGGACTCCCTGTCGACCAGGGCGCCGTAGACGACCACCCCGAGGTACCCCACCCCGCCGCCGAGCAGGTAGGCGCGGGACCACGAGTACCGGGCCGCGGCGATCAGGCCCACGGCGAACAGCAGGTGGACGATGTTGTGCAGGACGCTCACCTCGAACAGCCCGAGCAGCTTGGCGCCGGACTCGGGCCCGGCGAACTCCAGCTCGTCGTAGTTGGTGGTCACCCCGGGGATGAACCCGCCGATGCCGGCCAGCAGGAAGACCAGGCCCATGGCCGCGGCGAAGGCGTGCATGGGCGTCCGGGGCTCACGGTCGGTGGCCGGCCGCTCCCGGGGCACCCGCTCGCGGGCGGGCCGGCGACGCCCCGACTCCTCCTCGACCTTGGCCCGGGTGCGGCCCTGGAACTCGTAGGACATGGCGGGTCCTCCTCGGCTCGGTCCCCTTGGTGAGCGTCCGTCTACCCACCGGTCGTGCCGCCCTCACCTCGCCGGTCCCCCGGTAGCCTCCCGCCGATGGCCGAGGACGACGACGGGCAGGGACTGCCGCCCAACCTCGGCCGGTCGGCCGCCGTCATGGCCGTGGGGACGACGTTGTCGCGGATCACCGGCCTGGGGCGGCTGGTGGCCATGGCCTTCGCCCTGGGCGTCACGGAGTCGCGCCTGGCCGACTCCTACAACATCGCCAACACCATGCCCAACGTGATCTACGAGCTGATCCTGGGCGGGGTCCTGACGTCGGTGTTCATCCCCGTGCTGGTCGAGGAGATGCGCAAGCGGCGCGACGACGACGCCGAGGACTCGGTCTCCGCCCTGGTCACCACGTCGGTCCTGGTCGTGGTCGCCCTGTCGGTACTCGCCGTGGTGGCCGCCCCCTGGCTCATCCGCCTGTTCACGTTCCGGCTGTCGGGCGTCGAGCAGGCCGAGCAGCAGGCCCTCGCCACCTTCTTTCTTCGCATCTTCGCCCCCCAGATCGCCTTCTACGGGATCGCCGCCGTCGCCGGCGGGCTCCTCAACGCCCACGACCGGTTCGCGGTGCCCATGTTCGCCCCCATCGCCAACAACGTCGTCGTCATCGCCACCTTCCTGGCCTTCGCCGCCATTGTCTCGGGCACCCCCGACGAGGCGGGCGTGGCCACCGACCTGGCCCAGAAGCTCCTCCTGGCCGTGGGCACGACCGGTGGGGTGGCGGTCATGGCCCTGGCCCACTGGCCCGCGGTCCGCAAGCTCCCCGGCGGGCTGCACTTCCGGCCCGACTTCCGCCACCCCGCAGTCCGCAAGCTCGCCCGCCTGTCGCTGTGGACGCTGGGCTACGTGGTGGCCAACCAGCTCAGCTTCGGCGTCGGCCTGGTCCTCGCCAACGGTGTCCAGGGCGGCCCCACCGCCATGTTCACCGCCTTCGCCTTCTTCCAGCTCCCGTACGGGGTGGCCGCGGTCTCCATCATGACCGCCCTGGTGCCCCGGATGTCGGCCCAGGCGGTGGAGGGCGACGAGGACGGGTTCCGGGCCTCGGTGAGCACCGGTATGCGCCTGATGGGCCTGCTGCTCCTCCCCGCCACCGCGTTCTACCTGGTCCTGTCCCGGCCGCTCATCACCACCCTGCTGGAGCACGGCGTGATGACCGCCAGCAGCAGCCGCCTGGTCGCCGAAGTACTGGACATGTTCGCCCTCGGCCTGGTCCCGTTCTCCTTCTACCTGCTGCTCCTGCGGGCCTTCTACGCCCGCCAGGACGCCAAGACCCCGACGCTGGTGAACGTGGTCCTCAACACCGTCTACGCCGTGTTCTCGCTGATCCTGTTTCCCGCCTTCCGGGTCCAGGGCCTGGCCCTGGCCCACTCGCTCTGCTACGTCACCGGGGCGGTGCTGGCCGGAGTCCTGCTGTCGCGCCGGATCGGTGGCTTGGACACGGTCCGCACCACGACGGCGCTCGGGCGGGCGGCGGCGGCGTCGCTGGTCGCGGCCGGCGCCATGCTGCTGGCCGTGGCCGGCGTGAACGCGGTGATGGGCCCCAGCGGCGAGCGGGCCCTGGTCCAGCTGGCGATCGGGACGGTCGCCGGGGGAGTGGCCTTCCTCGCCGCGGCCAAGGCTTTGCGGATCGAGGAGCTGGACGTGCTGCGCAACCTGCTGCCGGGGCGCTCCCGCGCGTCCTCCGACCTCGGGTAACGTCGGCGGCCGTGAGCAGGCGGACGTTGGTCGCGGCGGTCGTCCTCCCGGTGACGCTCGTCCTCGCCGGCGTGGCGACCTTCGGCGCCCTTGCCGTCGACCGCAACGCCCGGCGGACGCTGCCCTCGGGGGCGTTCATCCAAGGCGTCGACGTCGGCGGCCTGCGGTTCGACGAGGCCGTGGCCCGGGTGCGGGAGAAGGTCGAGACACCGCTCCACCGCCCGCTGAAGCTCACCGTCGACCAGTTCGAGGCGGAGACGTCGCCGTGGGAGCTCGGGTACCGGGTCGACGTGCCCAAGGCCGTGGGCGAGGCCATGAAGTCCCGGAAGGGCGGCAACGTGCTGACGCGAGTCGCGGGCGAGCTGTTCTCCTCGGGCGGCGCCCCGTTCCTCGAGCTCCGGCCCGCCTGGGGCCCGGGCCGCCTCGACTCGATCGTCGCCGAGGCCGGCGCGGCTGTGGCCACCGCGCCCAAGGACGCCGACATCGACATCTCGACCGGTTGGGTGAGGATGGTCCCCGAGAAGGCGGGCAAGGAGATCGACGTCGAGGCGTCCAAGCGGGCGATCATCGACGGGGTGGCCGTGGGCGACGACACCGTCCGCCTCGTCTCCCGGCCGGTGAAGCCGGCATCCGAGACCGACCTGTCCAAGGTCATCCTCGTCCGGGCGGGGGAGAACAAGCTCTACCTGTACGAGAACGGCAGGATCGCGAAGTCGTGGCCGGTCGCCACCGGCGCCGAGGGCTACCTCACCCCCGAAGGGGTGTGGCGCATCACCCAGAAGATCGTCAACCCCTCCTGGCACAACCCGGGCAGCGCCTGGGCCCGGGGCCTGCCCAAGGTCATCCCGCCCGGCCCCAACAACCCCCTGGGCACCAAGGCACTGCGTCTGGACGCCCCCGCCATCCTCATCCATGCCACCGCCAACCGGGGGTCGATCGGCTACAGCGAGTCCCACGGGTGCATCCGCATGACCGAGGAGGACGAGGCCGAGCTGTTCGGGCTGGTCGGCGTGGGCACCCGCGTGGCCGTGGTCCAGGTCGCCCCGCCCAAGCCCAAGACGGCCGCGCCCATCGCGGCGACCGAGTTCTGAACTTTGGCTGCAGTTGGCCGCGCATCGCGGCCAACTGCAGCCAGAACGACTCAGATCGTCTGGTTGGCCAGCGCGAGCGCGGCGGCGCTGGCCTTGCGGAGGTTGGCCAGGCGGCGGGGGTCGAGGACCTCGCAGATCCAGCCCCAGTGGACCGACACCCAGTCGCCGGGCGACAGGTCGTCGGCGAAGCCCCGCCCCTCGAAGGCCCGCAGGACCCGCTCGGCCCGGGCCTCGCCCAGGGCCAGCTTCCCGTCGACCATGACGAGGGGCTGGCGGTCGACGGTGACGCTGGCCCCGTCCACCTCCCGGACCTGGCCCCAGCTGATCCGGCAGCTCTCCATGGCGGCCATGCCGACGGAGTCGGCCTCGAGGTGGCGGTAGACGTCGAGGACGTGGAAGAGGTGGTACGGCCTGGCGCCGGCGGGCGGCTTGCGGAGCACCTGGTCTCGGATCCGGGCCGGGAGGTGCTTGCCGAACCGCTCCTCCAGCGACCGGTACAGGTCGCCGGCCTCGACCCCGTCCAGCAGCTCGTTCCCGATCCAGTAGGCCTCGACCACCCGGGGGTCGAAGGGGTCGCCGATGCCGTTGGCCGCGGCGATCGTGCGGAGGTAGGGGACGGCGCCGGTGAACTTGACCAGCATCGGCGCCAGCCGGGGATCGGGCCGGCCCTCGACCGCGTGCTCGAACAGGATCTCGTTCTCGTTGCCCCCGCAGTAGCCCAGGTTGTTGGGCATGAAGGCGTATTTGATGAACAGCAGCAGCCCCGACGTGGGGGCGGCCGGGGGTGCGGCGGGCATGGTGCCAGTCTCGCGCACCGATTTGCGCTTTAGTCTTGGCCCGATTGGGCCGAAAGACCTAGTGGCGACGCCGATCCCACTGCGCGATCCTGTACGGCCTCGCCTGTTCAACGGTCATGACAGGTAGAGGTGGAGGCCAGACAGCGTGCGCCTTGAGATCCTGACGAGACCGGAAGTCATCGCATTCGCAATTCTGATCGTTGGGACGGCTATCGTGACTCTCCGAATGACACGTCCGGGAGGCCGGTTCGGCCGGCGCAGGAGCGCAGGCCCCGGGGGCCGCGCCGTGGCCACCGCTGGGGGCGGCGAGACGCCCTTCAAGGTCGAGCAGGTCGACAGGAACGACCCCAAGGCGCGCATGGAGTCCGTCACCTTCGCCGACGTGGCCGGGCTCGACGAGGCCATCTCCGAGCTGCGTGAGGTGGTCGACTACCTGCGCGACCCCCACCGCTTCGAGCGCCTGGGCGCCCACATGCCCAAGGGCGTCCTGCTCTACGGCCTCCCCGGCTGCGGCAAGACCCTGCTGGCCCGGGCCCTGGCCGGCGAGACCGGCGTGCCCTTCTACTTCGTGTCGGCGACCAGCTTCGTCGAGAAGTTCGTGGGCCTGGGCGCGGCCCGGGTCCGGCAGCTGTTCGAGTCGGCCAAGAACTCGGCCCCCTGCATCATCTTCATCGACGAGCTCGACGCCATCGGCCGCCACCGCACGGCCGACACCACGGGCGAGCGGGAGTTCGACCACACCCTGAACCAGCTGCTGGTCGAGCTCGACGGGTTCATGGGTTCCTCCGGGGTGATGATCATCGGGGCCACCAACCGGCCCGAGCTCATCGACGGCGCCCTCCTGCGCCCGGGGCGCTTCGACCGCCGCATCCAGGTCGACCGCCCCGACCGCAGCGGGCGGGAGAAGATCCTCCGCCTCCACGCCGAGCGCCGGCCGGTGTCCCGCCGGGTCGACTGGGGCGAGGTCGCGGCCCACACCGCCGGCCTCACCGCCGCCGAGCTGGCCAACATCGTGAACGAGGCCTGCCTGCTGGCCGCCCGGCGGCACCGTGACCGGGTGGCCCCCGAGGACGTCGACGAGGCCGTCTCCCGCGTCCTGGCCGGCACCCGCAGCGCCCGGCTCATGTCGGACGAGGAGAAGGAGCTCGTCGGCGTGCACGAGGCCGGCCACGCCCTGCTCTCCGTCCTGCTCCGCGGCGTGCAGCCGCCCTCCCGAGTGTCCATCGTCAACCGGGGGGCCGCCTTCGGGCGATCGCCGTGGGCGACCACCGACGACCGTGAGGTCCTCACCAAGCGCGAGCTCATGGCCCAGCTGATCGTCCTCCTGGGAGGACGGGCGGCCGAGATGCAGGTCTTCGGCCAGCCCAGCACCCGCTCGGAGGACGACCTCGAGCACGCCGCGGCCCTGGCCCGCCGCATGGTCGAGCGCCTGGCCATGACCGGGCGGTTCGAGCTGGCCGGCCGCAAGGACGACGGGCCTCGCAGCGGCGACGAAGGGGAAGGCGGCAAGGAGGTGCGCGAGCTGCTCCAGAAGGCCGAGCAGGCCGCCCGCACCATCCTGGGCGACAACAGCGAGGACCTGCGCACGGTGGCCGAGACCCTCGTGCTCAAGGAGACCCTCACCGCCTCCGAGCTGCACGACATCGTGCGGGGCGGCGGGTCGGTGCCCCTCTCCAGCTAAGCGGCTAGCTGCACCAGAACAGGAAGCAGCTCTTGGGCTTGGGCGGCGCCGGTGCGGCCACCGCGTTCAGGTACAGGGGCGTGCCGTCCCCGCCCGCCATCTGGGGGTGCTGGGGTCCCTGGGGCTGGCCGGCGGTGAGCTTGGGAGCGCGAGCGGCGGCGTAGGCGAACGCCTCCTGCACGGACACCCGGCCGTCCCGGTTGGCGTCACCCTGGCCCTTGAGCATGGCCTGTTCGACCATGAGCAGGGTGAACACGGACTGGCGCATGTCCGGGATCTCGTAGGACTTCTCGGTGGACCGTGAGGAGGCGGTGAACACGCGGGTGGGGCTGGAGATGCCCTCGTCGAAGCCGGCGGCCTCGCACCCCGAGATGTCGATCCACGCCTGGCCCTTGAGCTGGCGCAGGCTGGCGGCCAGGTCGCTGTCGGGGATGAAGGCGTTGTCGTGGGGCCACAGGTACTCGGTCGACCCCACCTGCTTGACGTGCCCGGAGTAGTGGAAGACGGCGAGGGAGTTGGGCCCGCTGCGCTCGACCAGCCACTGCAGCCCGGCCCGGATGGCCCCGGCCGTGGCCGCGCCGTCGGTGAGCACCCGGATGTGGTCGGCGGCCCAGCCGTTCTTGAGCAGGGCCTGGCGGACGTCGGCCACGTCGGCCACCGCCCCGAAGTTGGGTCGGGTGGAGCCCTGGAAGCGGTCGATCCCGACCAGCAGCGCCCACCGCTCGCCGGCGGCCGGGGCCGGCGCGGCCGAGGCCGACCCCACCCCTCCCAGGACGGCGGCCACCAACAGCGGAAGGAGCACCACTACTCGTCGCATGACTGGTTTCCTACCACGGGAGCGGTCGGCCAATCTCCCAGGGGCGGTTCCGCGGGCACGACTCGCCCCACCGGCTTGTGCGGCGGACGTGCTCGGTGACGGTGTCGCGGTCCTGCCACTTCCCTCGAGGAGTCGCGAGGAGCTGCCGGCGGGAGAACACCTGCCGGGGCGAGGAGGCCCACCTGGAACCCCTCCACCGGCGTCGACGACTGCCTGGTCAAGCCCGTCCGTCCCTTCGACCTCCGCCTGCGGCTGATGGTGGCCGAACGGGTCACCGACCTGCACCGGCGGCTGGCCGAGCGCCAGCGGGGGCTGGAGCGGAGCAATCTCGAGATGGCCGCCACCGCCCGCATTGACGCCCTCACCGGGCTGGGCAACCGCCTGAAGCTGGCCGAGGACCTGGAGATCTTCCGGTCCCGCCGGGACCGCTACAACGAGCGGTTCGGCGTGGCCCTCTTCGACATCGACCACTTCAAGACCCTCAACGACGCCGCCGGGCACCTCGAGGGCGACAAGGCCCTGCGCGACGTGGCCACCGTGATCCGCGGCGAGCTCCGGGAGGCCGACCTGGCCTACCGCTACGGCGGGGAGGAGCTGCTCGTCGTCTTCCCGGCCGGGGTGCGGCGGGTGGCCGCCGCCG
>DATAAD010000014.1:0-14463 GCA_036260295.1 Acidimicrobiales bacterium
AGATCAAGGTCGACCACCAGAAGGACCCCATCTGGTGGACGATCCTGCAGACCTTCCTCCCCTTCGTGCTGCTGATCGGCGCCTTCCTGTTCGTGATGAACACCATGCAGGGCGGGGGCAGCCGGGTCATGCAGTTCGGCAAGGCCAAGGCCAAGCAGGTGACCAAGGACCAGCCCAAGGTCACCTTCGCCGACGTGGCCGGCGCCGATGAGGCCGTCGAGGAGCTCCAGGAGATCAAGGAGTTCCTGGAGGCCCCGGCCAAGTTCCTGGCCATGGGAGCGAAGATCCCCAAGGGCGTCCTCCTGTTCGGCCCCCCGGGCACGGGCAAGACCCTCCTCGCCAGGGCCGTGGCCGGTGAGGCGGGCGTGCCCTTCTTCTCCATCTCGGGGTCCGACTTCGTGGAGATGTTCGTCGGCGTGGGCGCCAGCCGGGTGCGCGACCTGTTCGAGCAGGCCAAGAATTCGGCCCCCGCCATCGTCTTCGTGGACGAGATCGACGCGGTGGGACGTCACCGCGGCGCCGGGCTGGGCGGCGGCCACGACGAGCGGGAGCAGACCCTCAACCAGCTGCTCGTGGAGATGGACGGGTTCGACACCAAGTCGGGCGTCATCCTCATCGCCGCCACCAACCGCCCCGACATCCTCGACCCCGCCCTGCTCCGGCCGGGCCGGTTCGACCGCCAGATCGTCGTCGACCGCCCCGACCTCGAGGGACGCAAGGCCATCCTCAACGTCCACGCCAAGAACAAGCCCCTGGCCAAGGGCGTCGACGTCGACGTGCTGGCCCGTCGCACGCCGGGCTTCACCGGTGCCGACCTGGCCAACCTCATGAACGAGGCCGCCCTGCTCACCGCCCGCCGGGGCTTCGCCGAGATCGGCATGCCCCAGCTGGAGGAGGCCATCGACCGGGTCATCGCCGGGCCCGAGCGCAAGTCCCGCATCATGTCGGAGAACGACAAGCGGGTCATCGCCTACCACGAGGGCGGGCACGCCCTGGTCGGCCACGCCCTGCCCGACGCCGACCCCATCCACAAGATCTCGATCATCGCCCGGGGCCGGGCCCTGGGCTGGACCCTCGCCCTGCCCACCGAGGACAAGTACCTCACCACCCGGGCCGCCCTGCGCGACCAGCTGGCCATGCTCCTGGGCGGGCGCACGGCCGAGGAGCTGATCTTCCAGGACCCCACCACCGGGGCGGCCAACGACATCGAGCGGGCCAGCCAGATCGCCCGGGCCATGGTCACCGAGTACGGCATGAGCGACGAGATCGGCCCCCAGCAGCTGGGCCAGAAGAACGGGGAGGTGTTCCTCGGCCGGGAGCTGGGCCACCAGGCCAACTACTCCGACCACGTGGCCGCCAACATCGACCGGGAGGTCCGCAGGCTCATCGACGAGGCCCACGCCGAGGCGGCCGAGATCCTGACCGAGCACCGGGCCGTCCTCGACCGCCTGGCCGAGGCCCTCATGGAGAAGGAGACGCTCGACACGTCCGAGGTCATGGAGATCCTCGGCGACGTGCCCAAGCGCCCCCGCCGCCCGGGCTCGGCCCCGTCGGGCATCCTCCACCAGCCCCGCCGCATTCGTCCGGCCGGCACCCCCTAGTGGCCAGCCCGGCCCCCCGCTCAGAGGGCCGCTCGGGTCCCGGGCCGCGGGACTGGCGCGAGTGGCCGGCCCCGCTTCGCTTGTCGGTCGCCTTCGGTCTCGTCGGGTTCGTCCTCCTGGTCATCGGGTTCGCCAGCGGGGCCACGCCCGTCCTCGTGGCCGCCACCACGGCCGGCAGCCTGTCGCTCATCTCCGCCCTGGTGTGGCGGGCCCAGCTCATCGAAGCGTGGCGCAAGGAGCACGGCCGCCCGACGCGGGATTGGTAGACAAGGCTCGCATCGAGAAGGCGGTCCGGGAGATCCTCGAGGCCATCGGCGAGGACCCCGACCGCGAGGGCCTGCTCCAGACGCCCGAGCGGGTGGCCGAGATGTACGCCGAGATCTTCGCCGGCCTCCACGAGGACCCGGCCGAGCTGCTTTCGGTCACCTTCGGGGCCGACCACGACGAGATGATCATGGTCAAGGACATCCCGCTCTACTCGGTGTGCGAGCACCACCTGGCCCCCTTCATCGGCCGGGCCCACGTGGCCTACATCCCCAACGCCAACGGCCGCATCACCGGCCTCTCCAAGCTGGCCCGCCTGGTCGATTGCTACGCCCGCCGCCTCCAGGTCCAGGAGCGGCTGACCTCTCAGATCGCCGACCAGCTCGACGCGAAGCTGGAGCCCCGCGGCGTGCTGGTGGTGGTCGAGGCCGAGCACCTGTGCATGTCCATGCGGGGCGTGCAGAAGCCGGGCACCACCACCGTCACCTCCGCCGTCCGCGGCCTGTTCCGCGACAACGCCTCCACCCGGGCCGAGGCCATGGCGTTCATCCATACCAACCGGTAGCGACGAGGTGTGGGCCGGCGTTCGGCCCGGGCGAGGGCGGCGCGCCTGCTCGCCGAGCTGGAGGTCGCGGCCCCTGAGCGGTCCCGCCGACCCGGTACCATCTCCGGCGGTGAAGCCGTTGGTGATGGGTGTGCTCAACGTCACGCCCGACTCGTTCTCCGACGGCGGTCGGTGGCTCGACGCCGGGGCGGCCGTGGCCCACGGGCTGCGCATGGTCGAGGAGGGGGCCGACGTGGTCGACGTGGGCGGGGAGAGCACCCGCCCGGGGGCCGAGCCGGTCCCGGTCGACGAGGAGCTGCGCCGGGTCCTGCCCGTGGTCGAGGCGTTGGCCCCTCACGTACGGGTCTCGATCGACACCCGCAAGCCCGAGGTGGCGGAGGCGGCCATCACTGCCGGCGCCTCGCTCGTCAACGACGTGTCCGCCTCCCTGGCCCCGGTGGCTGCGGCCGCAGGCAAGGGCGTGGGCTGGGTGGCCATGCACATGAAGGGCGACCCCCGCACGATGCAGGACGACCCCACCTACGACGACGTGGTGGCCGAGGTCCGGGCGTTCCTCGTCGAACGAGCCTCGACCGCCGGCGTCGACGAGGTGTGGATCGACCCGGGCATCGGGTTCGGCAAGACGGTCGAGCACAACCTGGCCCTGCTGGCCCACCTCGACGAGCTGGTCGCCACCGGCTTCCCCGTCGTGGTCGGCGCCAGCCGCAAGTCCTTCCTCGGGCGCCTCACGGGGGGTGCGCCGGCCGAGGACCGGGTGGAGGCGTCGGTCGCCGTCGCGGCCTGGGCCCTCTCGCAAGGGGCGGTGATGGTCCGGGCCCACGACGTTCGTCCGACGGTCGAGGCGGCCAGGTTGCTCGCGTCATGAAGGGCAAGTGGGCGGCCGGGATCGCCCCGCGAAACTTCGCCTGGATCATCAAGGACCGCCTGGCCGTCAGCGAGCGACCCGGGGGCTACGCCCGGTCGCACCGGCCGGTCCGGCGGCAGGAGGAGATCATCTGGATCCGCGAGCAGGGCTTCGCCCGGGTGGTGTCCCTGCTGGCCTCGCCCCACAACCTCCACGCCTACGACGAGCTGGGCGTGGCGTGGGAGCACCTGCCCCTGCCCCTGCACGACGACCCCCGCCCGGTGCTGGCCGAGCTCTATCCCAAGCTGGCCGGGTGGATCTCGAACGGTGACAAGGTCCTCCTCCACCAGGAGGAGCTGAGCGACCGGCTGCAGGGGGTGGTGGCCGGCTACCTGGTGTACGCCGGGCTGGTGCCCTCCGAGGCCCACGCCATCTCCATCGTGGAGCAGATCAACTCCCGGCAGATGGGACCGCCCGGCCGGGAGCTGGTCGCCCTGGCCAAGTCGCTCAGACCGAGCGAGGAAGCCACCTGAGCGACCGCATCGAGCTGCGGGGGCTGCGGGTGGTGGGCACCCACGGCGCCCTGCCCGAGGAGCAGGACCGGGCCCAGCCCTTCGAGGTCGACCTCGACCTGGCCGCCGACCTCGCCACCGCGGGCGCCACCGACGACCTGCGCGACACCCTCGACTACGGGGCGGTGGTGGCGGCGGTCCACCACATCGTCACGACCGAGCGCCACCGCCTTCTCGAGCGCCTGGCCACCCGCATCATCGACGACGTCCTCGCCCTCGACGACCGCGTGGCCTCGGTCGCGGTGACCGTGCGCAAGCTCCGCCCCCCCGTCCCCGCCGACCTGGCCTCGGCCGGGGTGACCCTCACCCGCACCCGGGCGTGAGGGCGTACCTGGGCCTGGGCTCGAACATGGGCGACCGCCGGGCCCACCTGCGGGCCGCGGTCGCCGCCCTCCCCGACGTGGTGGCCGTCTCGCCCGTGTACGAGACCGACCCGGTGGGCGGTCCCCCCGGCCAGGACTCCTTCCTGAACGTCGTCGTGGCCCTCGACACCGAGCTCTCGCCCCGCGAGCTCCTCGAGGTGGGCCACCGGCTGGAGGAGGCGGCCGGCCGGGCCCGCACCGAGCACCACGGCCCCCGCACGCTCGACGTCGACGTCCTCCTGGTCGGCGACCTCACGGTCCGCGACCCCGACCTGGTCGTCCCTCACCCGAGGATGTGGTCGCGGCGGTTCGTCCTCGCCCCCCTGGCCGACCTGGCCGAGGGCGAGGTGCGCAGGCTCGGGCCCCTGTAGCGGGCAAGCGCCTGGCAAGGTCCTGGCAGGCGCAGGGGCGGAGGGTGACGTCGCCGGGAAGCGCCCGGCACCGAACCCGAAAGGAGCCCCGCCATGCTCAAGAAGCTCACCGCCGCCGCCGCCCTCGTCGCCGGCCTCGGCGTCCTCGCCCCCGGCGCCGCCTCGGCCGACACCTACGCCCAGGTCACCCTCAACCCGGGCGAGCGCTACTGCGCCCGCGAGTTCTACCCCGCCTACTACGAGGCCCGGGCCCAGGGCAGCGTCCTCTCCGGCCACAACGTGCGCTGGACGTTCGGCACCTACGCCCCGAGCCACCAGAAGCTGAGCGACAGCATGACCCCCCAGCCTTCGTTCTACGCCCAGGCCAACCTCTACACCCACCCGTCCGCCTTTCCCGGATCGTTCCAGGTGTGCGCCGTCAACCAGAGCCTGAAGGTGTCCACCGTCTTCCTCCAGGTGACGTCCTACTGACCCCTCGGTAGCCTGCTGCCTCGTGGACGAGCTGCGGGCCGCCCTTCCCTTCCGCAACCTCGACGACGAGCACCTCGCCCGCCTGGCCGAGCTGGGCCGCATCCGGTCGGCAGAGGCGGGCGAGGTCGTCTCCCGTCCCGGTGAGGAGCCGGACGGGCTGTACGTGGTGCTCTCCGGCCGGGTACGGCTCAGCCGGACAGGGGGCGACGGGCAGCCCGTCGACCTGGGGGACCGCGACCCCGGGGACTCCTTCGGCGAGGCCTTCCTGCTCGACCCCGCCCCCCGCGCCGCCATGGTCACGGCCATCGAGCCCAGCCGGTTCTTCGTCCTCAGCCGGGCCGCCTTCCTGGACTTCATGGCCGAGAGGCCCGAGGCCATGTCGGGCCTGCTGGCCGGCATCGGCCGCCAGCTGCGGCTGACCCAGGAGTGGCTGTTCGCCGAGACGGTGAAGGAGCACGCCCTCCAGGTCCAGCTCCACGCCGGCCGGTACCGGTCGCTGGCCCAGCTGGTGGCCGGCGTGGCCCACGAGATCAACACCCCGCTCGGCATCATCACCACCGCGGCCAGCGTCCTGGCCCAGGACCTCACCGACCTGATGTGCGACGCCGGCCCCATCACCGGCCCCCTCCAGGAGGCCATCGAGGCCGCCTCGCTCATCTCGTCGAACCTGGCCCGGGCCACCCGCCTGGTCGAGCGGTTCAAGAGCCTGTCGACCAGCCAGGCGGTGACCGTGGTCGAGGAGGTCCAGCTCACCGACGTCGTCGACGACGTCCTCGCCCTCTACGCCCCCAAGGCCCGGGCCGCCGGGCTCGTCGTCGACGTACGGGACGAGCGCGACGACCCCACGCGGCCGTGGCTCGGCAACTCCGGCAGCCTGGCCGAGGCCCTGCTCAACCTGCTGTCCAACGTGGAGCGGTACGCCTACCCCCGAGGCGAGGGCGGCAAGGTGGAGATCGTCCTGTCCGGCGGCCTCGCACATTTCGACGTGATCGTCCGCGACTTCGGCCGCGGCATCCCCCGCGACCATCTCGACCAGGTGTGGGAGCCGTTCTTCACCACGGGGCGCTCCATAGGCGGCACCGGCCTGGGCCTGGCCGTGGTCAACAACCTGGTCACCGACGGCATGCACGGGTCGGCGGAGATCCGCTCCGAGCCCGGTGCGGGGACCGAAGTCCATTTGCGCTTTCCACACCGGCCCCCGACGCGGCAGGATCACCGGTCATGAACGACCCGGCGCCCACTCCTCTCCGGGTCCTCGTCGTCGACGACGAGCCCGACGTGGCCGCGGTCACCCGCCTCAGCCTCCGGGGCATGCGCCACGGGGGACGGCCGGTCGAGCTGGTCACCGCCTCCACCGGGGCCGAAGGGGTGGAGGCCATGCGGGCCGACCCCGACATCGCCGTGATCCTCCTCGACGTCGTCATGGAGACCGACACCGCCGGCCTCGACGCCTGCCGGGCCATCCGGGAGGAGCTCGGCAACCGCTTCGTCCGCATCCTGCTGCGCACCGGCCAGCCGGGCGTCGCGCCCGAGCGGGCCACGATCGACGACTACGACGTCGACGGCTACCTGCCCAAGACGGAGCTGAGCACCAACCGGCTCTACGCCGCCGTGCGCACCGCCCTCAAGGCCTACGAGGAGCTGGTCGACCTCGATCGCCACCGCCGCACCCTCGCCCTCCTCAACGAGACCGCCGTCTCGCTCCACCCCTACGAGCCCCTCCGCCTCATGCTCGAGCGCATCCTGGGGGCGGCTGCCACCCTCGCCCCCACGCCGCTCGTCATGATCCGCCTGACCCTCCAGCGGGCGGGCGGCGAGCCCCGCCGGTGGGTCGTCCACCTCGCCCCCTCGCCGGAGGACGCCCAGGCCGCGGCGGCCGGCGCGGACGAGGCCGCCGAGCGGGTGGACGCCTGGATCGCCGCCCAGGACGAGCCCGCGCCCGGTGCCGCGGCCGGGGGCTACGTCGTCCCCTTCACCCTCCACGACGGCGTGGGCGACGGCTGGCTCTACGTCGACGGTGTCGTGCCCGACACCCTCGGCCGCTCGGCCCTCCCCCTGCTCGGCGCCCACGCGGCCAACGCCGTGTACTCGGCCGCCGTCCGCCCCGACACGCCGGTCCAGCGCCCGGTCATCCTGGAGACCGGGCGGCCGTAGGGGCAGGGGTCGACGGGAGGCATCCCGACGCCCTCACCGAGCACCCGGAGGCCCTCACGGTCGCCGGTGCGCCGGTTCCAGACCACGAGGATCGGCGCCCACCGCCCCGGGTAGCGGTCCTCCACGTACGGTCCCCCCGGGCCACCTCGTCGGTCGTTCCGTCGGCGACGAACGTCATCCCCGTCGCCTCGGCCAGCCGGTCGAAGGCCTCCTCGACGTCGGCCACGCCGCTCGGAGGTGCGTTGTCCCGGTTCACCACGTAGTGGACCGGCCGGCAGGGGTCGAACCGCAGGCGTGCACCCGTCGTCCTTCACGAAGGTGAACGAGTAGCCGTTGGGCAGGTCGGGGATCCGGTCCGGGGTGAGCCGCTGGCAACGGTGTCACGGTGACCGGCGGCCGGGCAGTCCGCCGGCGGGCCGGCGGCAGGCTCGAGGACCACGTCATCCTCGGTGCCGCCACCACCGGAGCACGCGGCCAAGGTCACGGCGAGAGCGCGACCAGGGCCGCCCGCATCAGGGTCGGTGCTGGAGGCGCACGTTGACCCCGAACCGGCTCCGTCCCGTGCCTCTGAACTGGGCCTCGGTCGGCTCGACGGACTCGGGGAGCTCGTACACGAAGACCAGCGGGACGACGACCTCAGGGTTGACGTTGATCTCCGACAGACCGCGGTTGCCGTTCTCCGGCACGGCTCGGGTGAGGGCCTCGTCCGCCCCGTAGCTCCGCCGCTGGCCGTCGACCAGGTACTGGAACCGCCCGAGGAGCAGAGCCGGAGCACCGCTGGCGTTCTTGACGTTGAAGCGGAGGGTGCACACCTTGCCCGCACCCTGGCCCTCTCTCGGCTGGCAGCCGAAGTCGTCGACCACGAACACCAGCTGGCCGTCCCGCACCTCCTCGCCGATCATGGCCTGGCGGGTGGCGGGCGCCTCCGCACCGGCCGGGGTGGCGACGGCGACCGGGTCCGACGACCCCTCCCCTGACGCGCGGAGCAGCATGGCGACCACCAGCGCCGCCACCAGGGCGAGGCCGGCGATGACCGCCGGTCCTACCCAGCTCCGCCGCCGGGCGGGCGGGGTGTCACCCGCGCAGCTCGGGCACTTGTGCCCGACCGGGGTCCGCACCAGGCAGGCCGGGCAGATGCCGGTCCCACACCCGGCGCAGCGCAGCCTGGTGGCCGCGCCATCGCGCTCACAAACCAGCTGGTCCGCCTTCACCCGCCTCCGCTCGTCGGCGCCCAGTATCGCCGACCAGGGCACGGCCGGCGACTGAATTAGGCTGGGGACGTACGAACGGCACCCCGCCCCCGGGGGCCGGAACGTCGAAAGGTGACCACGTGAGGGTGCTCGACCGCGGCGACCAGCTGCGCAAGGAGCTCGACGCGGCCCGGGCGGGCGGGCGCACCGTCGGCTTCGTCCCGACCATGGGCTTCCTCCACGAGGGCCACGCGTCCCTGATCCGCCGCTCGGCCGAGGAGTGCGACGTCACCGCGGTCTCGGTGTTCGTCAACCCGCTCCAGTTCGGCCCGACGGAGGACCTCGACCAGTACCCCCGCGACCTCGACCACGACCAGGCCGTGGCCGCCGAGGCGGGCGCCGACGTCGTGTTCGCCCCGCCGGTCGACGAGATGTACCCGGGGGGCCCACCCAGGGTCACCGTCCACGTGGAAGGGTTCGATGCGCTGGAGGGCGCCAGTCGCCCGGGCCATTTCGACGGAGTGGCGACCGTGGTGGCCAAGCTGTTCAACCTGGCCGGTCCGTGCCGGGCCTACTTCGGCGAGAAGGACTGGCAGCAGCTCGGCGTGGTTCGCCGGCTGGCCGCCGACCTGTCGTTCCCCGTCGACGTCGTCGCCTGCCCCACCGTCCGGGAGCCCGACGGGCTGGCCTGCTCCAGCCGCAACGCCCGCCTGTCGCCCGAGGAGCGCCGCGCCGCCCCCGTCCTGTACCGGGCCCTCACCGCCGCCGCCGGCGACGCCGACCCGCGCCGGCGCATGGCCGAGGTGGTCGCCGCCGAGCCCCTCGCCACCCTCGACTACGCCGAGGTCCAGGCCGACCGCCTGCTGATCGCCGCCCGAGTCGGCGGCGTCCGCCTCATCGACAACATGGGAGTGACCCACTGATGCGCCGCCGCATGATGAAGTCCAAGATCCACCGGGCAATCGTCACCGGGGCCGAGCTGGACTACGCCGGGTCGATCTCGCTCGACACGGAGCTGATGAAGCGGGCCGACATCCTGGAGTTCGAGCAGGTGGCCGTGCTCGACATCGACAACGGCAACCGCTTCGAGACCTACGCCATCGCCGGGCGGCCCGGCCAGGTCCAGCTCAACGGGGCCGCCGCCCGCCTGGTCGAGCCCGGCCACAAGGTCATCGTCATCACCTACGCCGACTACGACGACGCCGAGCTGGCCCGCTTCGAACCCCTCGTCGTGAAGGTCGACGTCGAGAACCGACCGGTCTGAGTGGACCTCGACCTGCTGGTCCTGGGCAGCGGGGTGGCCGGTCTCTCGGCCGCGGTGCAGGCCGCGGCCGATCCGGGAGTGCGGGTCGGCGTGCTCTCCAAGGCCGACCTCCACCAGGCCACCACCCGCTGGGCCCAGGGCGGCGTGGCCGCGGTGCTGGGCGGTGACCCCGACTCCACCGACCTCCACCTCGCCGACACCCTGTCCGCCGGGGCCGGGCTCTGCGACGTCGACGCCGTGCGCATCCTCGTGGACGAGGGCCCGGGCCGGGTCCAGGACCTCATCGCCCTGGGGGCCGTCTTCGACCTCGACGCGGCCGGCGGCCTCGCGTTCGCGAGGGAGGGCGGTCATTCCGTGGCCCGGGTCGTCCATGCGGGGGGCGCCGCCACCGGGGCCGAGATCGAGCGGGCCCTGGTAGAGGCGGTGGGCACCACGGCGGCGTCGGTCATGGAGCGGTGGTTCGCCGTCGACCTCCTGGTCGAGGGCGGTCGGTGCCGGGGCGTGGTCGCCCTCGACCCCTCGGGCCAGCGCCACCAGGTGCGGGCCACCCACACCCTGCTGGCCACCGGTGGAGCGGGCCAGCTCTACGCGGTCACGACGAACCCGGCCGAGGCCACGGGTGACGGCGCGGCCATGGCCCTGCGGGCCGGCGTGGCCGTGGCCGACCTCGAGTTCGTCCAGTTCCACCCCACCGCCCTGCACCATCCTCAGATGCCCCGCCCCCTGCTGTCCGAGGCCCTGCGGGGCCACGGGGCCTTGCTGCGCGACGTCGACGGCGAGCGCTTCGTGGACGAGCTGGCGCCCCGCGACGTCGTCTCCCGGGCCATGGCCGCCCGCATGCTGGCCCAGGGCGTGGACCACCTGTGGCTGGACGCCACCGGCCTCGAGTCCTTCTCGTCCCGCTTCCCCACGATCGCCTCGGCCCTGGCCGCCGCCGGCCTCGACCCGGCCACCGAGTGGCTGCCCATCGCCCCCGCCGCCCACTACTGCATCGGCGGCATCCTCACCGACCTCGACGGCGCCTCGTCGCTCCCCGGGCTGTGGGCCGCGGGCGAGGTGGCCTGCGCCGGCGTCCACGGGGCCAACCGGCTGGCCTCCAACTCGCTCCTCGAGGGCATGGTCTTCGCCGCCCGGGTGGTCGAGGCCATCGGCCGGGGCAAGGAGGGCTGCGAGGAGACGGGCGCCATGCGCCCCTCCAACTGGCTGCCGCTGCGTGCGCCGGCGACCGTCACTGCGGCCGGTTCGGATGCGGCCAAGGAGCGGGAGCGCCTCCAGCACGCCATGACCCAGGGCGCGGGCGTGGTGAGGACGGCCGAGTCGCTGGGGGGCGTGCAGCCGGTGCAGCCCGCGCCCGCCGACCAGGTCGACGTCTGCGAGGTCCGGAACCTGGCCACCGTCGCCGCCGGTCTGATCGCCGCGGCCACCGCCCGGGAGGAGAGCCGGGGCTGCCACACCCGCACCGACTTCCCCGAGACCTCGCCCGCCCTGGCCCGCCGGCTCGTGCTCACGTGAACCTCCGGGAGGTCGTCGCCGCCGCCCTGGCCGAGGACCTCGGTCCCCTCGGCGACCTCACTGGGGCGCTCCTCCCGTCCCAGGCCTCGGTCGAGACGGTCATCGTCCCCCGCGGTGACGGAGTGCTGGCCGGCACGAACCCGGCGGCGGAGACGTTCGCCCAGGTGGACCCCCGCGTCTCGGTGCGCTGGACGGCCTCCGACGGGGACGTCGTGGGCGCCGGCGCCCCGGTCGGCCGCGTCGCCGGGCCCCTCAGGTCGGTACTCACCGCCGAGCGCACCGCCCTCAACTTCCTGGGCCACCTCTCGGGGGTCGCCACCCTCACCCGCCGCTACGTCGACGCCGCCGCCGGCAGGGCCGCCATCCGTGACACCCGGAAGACCACGCCCGGCCTGCGGGCCCTGGAGAAGGCCGCGGTCCGGGCCGGGGGAGGGGTGAACCACCGGGGCAGCCTGTCCGACGGCGTCCTCGTCAAGGACAACCACCTGGGCGGCATGTCGATCGAGGAGGCGGTCGCCGCCGCCCGCCACCTGTGGCCGGGACGCACCGTCCAGGTCGAGTGCGACGACGTGGACCAGCTGAAGCAGGCGCTCTCGGCCGGGGCCGACCTCGTCCTCCTCGACAACATGTCCCCCGACGAGGTGCGGGCGGCGGTCGACCTGGTACGGGGGCGGTGCCTGGTGGAGGTCAGCGGAGGAGTGACCCTCGACACGGTCGCCGCCTACGCCGCCACCGGCGCCGACCTCATCGCCGTCGGTGCCCTCACCCACTCCGCCCCCGTCCTCGACATGGGCCTGGACCTAGAGGGAGTGTGACCGTGCTGATCGCCGTCGACGCCGGGAACACCCACACGGTCGTCGGCCTGTTCGAGGGCGATGAGCTGGTCGACCACTGGCGCATCGCCACCAACGCGGCCCGCACGTCCGACGAGCACGCCCTCCTCGTCTCCCAGTTCCTCGCCCAGTACGACCGGGGCTTCGACGACGTGACGGGCATGGTCGTCTCCTCCACCGTCCCCCGGCTGACCGCCGTCCTGCGGACCCTGGCCGAGCGCTACCTCAGCGTGGCGCCCGTCGTCCTCGAGCCCGGCACCCGCAGCGGCATCCCCATCCTGTACGACAACCCCCGCCAGGTCGGCCCCGACCGCATCGCCAACGCCGTGGCCGCCTGGGATCGCTACGGGGGGCCGACGATCATGGTCGACTTCGGCACGGCCACCACCGTGGACGCCATCTCGGCCAAGGGCGAGTACCTGGGCGGGGCCATCCTTCCCGGCATCGAGATCAGCCTGGACGCCCTCTTCGCCCGGGCCGCGGCCCTGTCGTGGGTGGAGCTGGTCAAGCCCCGCCGGGTGATCGGCAAGGCCACCCCCGAGTCGGTCCAGTCGGGGGTGCTGTACGGGTTCGCCTCGGCGGTGGACGGTCTGGTCACCCGCTTCCAGTCCGAGCTGGGGCCGTGCACGGTCGTGTCCACCGGCGGCCTGGCCGAGCTGATCACGCCCCTCACCGAGACCATCGCCCACCACGAGCCCTGGCTGACCCTCCGCGGCCTGCGCCTCATCCACGCTATGAACACGGAGTGAGCACGCCGGCCGCTGCCGGCCCCGACGGAGCGCAGCGGAGCTTCAGCCGGCAGACCCTCGGGGGCCGGCGAGGGCATCGACCAGGAGACACAGCGTGAGCGCCACGCCGCCATACCGCTATGACCGCACGCACACGGCGGCCCAGCTCCACAACCGGTACGACGACCTGGCCGACGGGGCCGAGACGGACGACACGGTCTCGGTGGCCGGCCGGATGATGCTGCGCCGGGTCCAGGGCAAGGCCGCCTTCGCCACGCTGGCGGACGCCAGCGGCCGCGTCCAGCTCTTCGCCCGGGTGCGAGGCCCAGCGGGCGAGAGCGGGCACGCAGGGACGCCCCGGTTCGACGAGTTCTGCTCCCTCTCGCTGGGCGACTGGCTGGGCGTCACCGGCAAGGTGATGAAGACCCGCCGGGGCGAGCTGTCGGTCACCGTCGACGAGTGGTGCGTCCTGGCCGAGGCCCGCCGCCAGTTCCCGGACAAGTGGCACGGGCTGACCGACGTCGACACCCGCTACCGCCAGCGCTACGTCGACCTGTGGGTCAACGAGGACGCCAAGCGGACCTTCCTGCTGCGCAGCAGGGTCGTCAGCCTCACCCGCCGCTTCCTCGAGGACCGGGGCTTCCTCGAAGTGGAGACGCCCATGCTCCACCCTGTGCAGGGCGGGGCCACGGCCAAGCCGTTCGTCACCCACCACAACGCCCTGGACCTGGACCTGTACCTGCGCATCGCCCCCGAGCTGTACCTGAAGCGGTTGGTTGCCGGGGGGATCGAGCGGGTCTTCGAGATCGGCCGGGTCTTCCGCAACGAGGGCATCTCACCCCGCCACAACCCCGAGTTCACCATGCTCGAGCTGTACTGGGCCTACGCCGACTACACCGACGCCATGGCCCTCACCGAGGAGCTGGTCTCGGGCCTGGCCACCGAGCTGTGCGGCACGACCAGGTTCACCTACGAGGGCCGCGACCTCGACCTCACCCCACCGTGGCGCCGGGCCACCATGGTCGAGCTGATCGCCGAGCACGCCGGCGTGTCGGTCGACGTGGCCCTCCCCGTCGAGGAGCTGCAGAAGGTCGCCGGCGACCTACGGGTGGGCTACAAGCCGTCGTGGGGCCCCGGGAAGCTCGTCCTCGAGATCTACGAGAAGACGACCGAGTCGGCCATCTGGGGGCCGGTCTTCGTGTGCGACTACCCCCAGGAGGTCTCCCCCCTGGCCCGGCCCCACCGGGCCAAGCCCGGCTACGTCGAGCGGTTCGAGCCCATCGTCGCCGGCCGGGAGCTGGGCAACGCCTTCAGCGAGCTCATCGACCCCGACGACCAGCGAGCCCGCTTCGAGGCCCAGGCGGCGGAGAAGGAGGCAGGCGACGAGGAGGCCATGTCGGTCGACGAGGACTACCTGCGCGCCCTCGAGTACGGCCTGCCCCCCACCGCCGGCCTGGGCATCGGCATCGACCGCCTGGTCATGCTGCTGACCGACACCCCGACCATCCGCGACGTCATCCTGTTCCCGTTGCTTCGCCCGCAAAAGCAGTCAGCAATCAGCACTCAGCAATCAGCACCGGAAGAGGAGCCGCCGGCTTCCGACGGCTGACTGCTGATTGCTGACTGCTGATTGCTGATTGCTGAAAGAGGTGGGCCGTGTACAAGCTGCTGCTCTGCTGGCGGTACCTGCTGACGCGCTACCTGGCGTTGGCGTGCATCATCAGCGTCATGC